>JAODMY010000124.1 GCA_025465535.1 Glaciihabitans sp. | reverse complement strand
AGCCGGCACCGAGAATCAGGCAGAGGTCGATGTCCTCGGCCGCCGAGACGACTTTGTCGTCCAGCATCCTGTGGACCTCGTCGGCCAGGCCGTCCTCGATTCGGGTGCGCAGGTCGTCGCCTGTCATGGGAGACGTGCCGCCCTTGACGATCGCAACGGCCTTCGGGTCGTAGCCCTTGATCTTGCCCTTCGCGTCGCGCTCGAAGATGTGACCGAGCTCCGCGAGCTTGTGCAGGTTCTCGCTCTCGAAGAAGCGGTCGGGGAATGCCGCGTGGTGCGTGTCGAGCACGTGCGCGCCGACCTTGAGGCCAACCAGCTCGAGCAGTTCGAACGGGGTCATCGGGAGGCCGAACGGTTTTACCGATCCGTCGACGACCTCGAAGGGGGTTCCGGTGTCGACGGCGTGCATTGCCTCGCCGAGCACCTTCGCGAGAACGCGGTTGACCACGAATCCGGGGGTGTCGGTCGTGATCACGGCGTTCTTGTAAAGCTTCGCGGCCGTGACCATGGCGGTCGACAGGGTGGCGTCGTCCGTGTGCGGGGTCTTGACGACCTCGATGAGCGGCATGACGGCGACAGGGTTGAAGAAGTGGAACCCGACGAGGCGCTCCGGATGCTTTAGCTTCGCGCCGATCTGCTCGACAGACAGCGACGAGGTGTTGGTCGCGAGCACCGCCTCAGCCGAGATGTACTGCTCGACATCGGCGAAGACATCCTGTTTAACGCCGAGTTCCTCGAAGACGGCCTCGATGACCCAGTCGCAGTCCGCGAAGTCGGCCTTGTCGGTCGTTCCGGTGACGAGTGCCTTCAGGCGGTTCGAGTCGTCGTTCGAGATGCGACCCTTTTCCAGCAGCTTGTGGATCTCGCTGTGGATGTACTCGACACCCTTGTCGACCCGCGCCTGGTCGAGGTCGGTGATGACAACGGGCACCTTGAGCCGACGCACGAACAGCAGCGCGAACTGCGAGGCCATCAGGCCTGCTCCGATGACGCCGACCTTGGTGACCTTCTTGGCGAGATCCTTGTCCGGTGCGCCGGCCGGACGCTTCGCCCGCTTCTGCACCAGGTCGAACGCGTAGATGCTCGCGCGGAACTGGTCGCCGGCGATCAGCTCGGACAGCGCCTCATCCTCTGCGGCGAATCCGGTCTTCCGGTCGGTGTTCTTGGCTGCCTTCAGCAGTTCGAGTGCCTTGTACGGCGACTTGGCAATCGTGCCGATGCGGTTCTCGAGCATCTTGTGGGCGATCCCAATGGCGATGTCCCACTTGACCGCTCGCTCGATCTTGCCGGGTTCGTTCGGCCGCTTCACCTTGGTCTTGCCGCTGATGACGCCGTCGGCCCAGGCGATCGAGTGCTCGAGGAAGCTGGCGGAGTCGAAGATCGCGTCGGCGATCCCGAGCTCGAAGACCTGCTGGCCCTTGAGCATGGTGTTGTTCTTCAGCGGGTTCTCGATCACGACCTTGAGGGCGTTCTCGATGCCGATCAGGTTCGGCAGCAGCCAGGCGCCGCCCCAGCCGGGGATGATCCCGAGAAAGACCTCGGGAAGGGCAACCCCAGCAACGGTGCGGTCGACCGTGCGGTAGTCGGCGTTCAGCCCGATCTCGAGTCCTCCACCGAGCGCGAGGCCGTTGATGAACACGAAGGTCGGGACGCCGAAGTCGTGCAGCTTACCGAGCACCTGGTGACCGAGCTGCGCCATCTGCTTGCCGATGGCCTTGCTCGGAATCTCCTTGACCTTGGACAGGTCGGCTCCTGCCGCCAGGATGAACGGCTTGCCCGTGATGGCGAGTCCCGTGATTTCACCGTTCGCCGCGCGCGCCTTCTGGGCATCCAACGCGCCTTCGAGTTCGAGGAGCGTGACCGGCCCGAGCGTCGACGGACGAGTGTGATCGCGTCCATTGTCGAGCGTGATCAGCGCGAGGGTACCGCCCGAAGCCAGGGGCACGTCACGCACGTAGGAGTGAGTGACGACCTCGTCGGCCGACATCGCTGCGATTTCGTCGTACTGGCCCATTTACTTCTTCCCCTTGGATGTTGAAAAGTTCGGGTTTTCCCAGATAACGGATCCGCCCATGCCGAGTCCGATACACATCGCGGTGAGGCCGTAGCGCACCTCTGGGTGCTCCTCGAACTGGGCGGCGAGCTGGATCATCAGGCGGACACCGGAGGATGCGAGTGGGTGCCCGATCGCGATCGCGCCGCCCCACTGGTTCACCCGCGGGTCGTCGTCGTCGATGCCGAAGTGATCGAGCAGCGACAGCACCTGGATGGCGAACGCCTCATTCAGCTCGAACAGCCCGATGTCGTTGATCGTCAGCCCGGCTTTGCGCAGCGCCTTCTCGGTGGAGGGCACCGGTCCAATTCCCATGATCTCCGGCTCGACGCCGGCGAAGGCGAAACTGACCATGCGCATCTTGGCGGTGAGCCCGAGTTCCTTGGCGGCATCCGCACTCGCGAGGAGGCTCGCAGTCGCGCCGTCGTTCAGGCCAGACGAGTTACCCGCCGTCACGCGTCCGTGTGGACGGAACGGCGTCTTCAGGTTCGCAAGCCCCTCCATCGTGGTCTCGGGGCGAAGCGCCTCGTCGCGGGTGGCGAGTCCCCAGCCGGCCTCGCTCTTGATGGCGACCGGGATCAGGTCGGGCTGGATCTTGCCGTTGTCGTAGGCGGCGGCCGCCTTCTGTTGGCTGCGCAGCGCGAAGCGATCCGAACGCTCCTTGGTGAGCTTCGGGAAGCGGTCGTGGATCTTTTCCGCCGTGTTGCCCATGTTGAGCGCCTCGACGCTCACCAGCTTCTCGGAGAGGAAGCGTGGATTCGGGTCGACGCCCGCGCCCATCGGGTGACGCCCCATGTGCTCCACGCCGCCAGCGAGGCCGATGTCGTAGGCGCCGAACGCAATCGCGCCGGCAATCGTGGTGACCGACGTCATGGCACCGGCGCACATCCGGTCGATGGCATAACCGGGTACGGAATTCGGCAGCCCGGCGAGGAGTGCTGCGCTCCGACCGATCGTCAGCCCCTGGTCCCCGGTCTGGGTTGTCGCGGCGATCGCGACGTCGTCGATGCGTTCCTTGGGAAGCTTCGGATTGCGCTCGAGCAGCCCGATCATGGCCTTGACGACGAGGTCGTCCGCCCGGGTGTTCCAGTACATTCCCTTTTCGCCGGCTCGTCCAAACGGAGTGCGAACTCCATCGACGAAGACGACTTCAGCTTTCTCGGCCACAATGCCTCCACAGTCAAACGCCCGCCATCGCAGCGGGCCTGTTGCCCGCATGAAAGCGGGCCTTCTTCGATCCTAGGCTCGCGAAAAACGGCCCATAATCCTTTGACTGTTCCTACGAATCGGACTCGGGCACGGTCTCGATCGTTTGGCTGGCTTCGACAAAAGCTTTGTAGATTGCCTCGCCAGTTGCGTCCAGCTGCCAGGGGCGCGCGCCCATCTCCCCGAGCGCATCCCGAATCGTTTCGAGGGTGACGTCTTCGGGCGGCGACCAGGACAGCCTACGCAGCAGTTCGGGCGTCAACAGGTTCTCGACCGGAATACTCATCTCGGTCGAGATCTCGGTGACGGCGGCGCGCGCGGCCTTCAGCCGGCGATCGGCCTCGGGGTTCTTGTCCGGCCACGCTCGTGGCGGCGGGATGCTTTCGCCCGGCGCGCGGAGAACGGGAAGATCGGCGGTCGTGAGCCCGACCTGGATCGCATCCCACCAGCGGTCGATCTGGGAGCGGCTGGCGCGGCCCGTGAACTCCCGCATGGCAATGAGGTCGCGCTTCGACTCGGGAACCGAGCGTGCCGCGGCAACCAGTGCGGAGTCCGGGACCAGCCTGCCGGGGGCGGTGTCGGTCTCCCTTGCGAAGTCATCGCGGGCGGTCCACAGCTCGCGTGCGATGGCGAGCCCGCGAACTCCCTTGACCGAGTGGAGGCCGCTCAGCCTGCGCCACGGCTGTTCGCGCACCTGCCGGAAGTCGCGTCCGAGCACCGAATTGAATTCCTGGTGGGCAAGTTCGGTCTTGCCCGCGTCATCGAGGAGTTTGCCCATGACCTCGCGCAGATCAACGAGTAGTTCGACGTCGAGAGCGGCGTAGACCAGCCAGGCCTGGGGAAGAGGGCGAGTGGACCAGTCGGCCGCGGAGAATTCCTTGGCGAGGTGGATGCCGAGCAGGTCCTCGACAACAGTTCCGAGCCCTACCCGGGGGAGCCCCGCCAGCCGTGCGCCGAGTTCGGTGTCGAACAGGCGCGTCGGATCGAGGCCGACCTCGCGCAGGCAGGTCAGGTCCTGGCTGGCGGCGTGCAGGATCCACTCTTCGTCTTTGATGGCGTCGTTGAGCTCGGCGAACGAGCCGACGGCCGGTGGATCGAAAAGGAAAGTCCCCGCGCCGCGGCGGAAAATCTGGATGAGGTACGCACGCTGCGAGTAGCGGAAGCCGGATGCGCGCTCGGCGTCGATCGCGATCGGGCCGGTTCCGGCGGCGATGGCCGTGACGGCAGCGAGGTAGGCCTCGCGGGTGTCGATGACGTCGACCGTGACGTGTTCGGCCTGGGTTGGTGTCTCTGCTGGCCGCAGATCGTGTGGCGGCGTGGCTATTGGCGGCACCGATACCGGCTGGCCTTCCGTACTACTCACGACCTACTCGGTGATTGCGCTTTGCGACGAGACAGCACGCTCACTCCTTCAATCGTCGGGGGAAGCCCGGCCAACATGCACAATAATTCACTCCACCCTTCCACATGCGCGCCGATCTCGTTGTCTGTTGGGGTCCAGGATGCTCTGAGTTCGATAAGAGCACCGTCCGACTGCGACTCCAGTTCGCCGAATCCCGTGGAGAGGATCTTGGTCGCCGTGCCGGATGCTCCGATGTATTTTGCCCCGCGCGTCGCCAACGCATCCACCAGCCACGACCAGGCCACATCAGCCAGGAACGGGTCTACCCCGATCTCGGTTTCCAGCGGCGCCTGGGCGAAGCAGACGACCCGAAACTGGCCGCCCCAGGCCTCGGGGGCGGCAGGGTCGTACAGAAGAATGAAGCGTCCGGTGCCGAGCGGGGAGTCGACTCCGTGCCGCGCGGGAGTCACATCCGCGGCCAGCGCTACGGAAAACGGTGCAAGACTGCCCGGGGCTGGAATTTCAGTGATCGTGAGTTCGGGACGCGTGTGTGCTGCTTCGAGAGCGGCAACGGCGCTCGAAAAGACATCGGGAACGGCGGTCCCTGCGACAGAATCAGACACGAGTGAAGATTAGGCTTTTTTCAGAATCACGGTGGTGAGGCTCGCCGTTTCGGTGGGCGAGCAGCCACCCAGGACAAGGTGTTGACGAATGGCGAACCCGAGCAGCTCCCGCGCTGGACGAAAGATCGGCGCCGGGAGGGCCATCGGCACCACCGCGATTGTCGTGAGCGCTGTCGCGGTGCTCGGTGCGGCGGCCGTCGGAGCGTTTTCGCTGTTGGTGGCGCGCAAGGTCATCACTCCGACTAAGAAGCGAGTCGAAGACCTGCGGGTGTATGCCCGCACCGAAGACACCATCACGCTGTCGCGCACGCTCGACACCCTGCTCCCCGGCACCTACAGTTTCTGGTTCGACCGTGGCGCGGGTCACGCCAGGATCGGCGACATCCAGGCCACAACTCCCACGACCGTCACGCGAAAGCTGCTCGGCGTCAGTTTCGGCGATCTCGAGGCGTTCGACCGCGGTTACCTCGGGAGCTGGGTCTATCTGAGCCCCGCGGATCTCGACGTCCCGTTCGACACGGTCCAGATCGAGACCGCGATCGGCCCGGCGCCGGCCTGGCTGATTCCGGCGGTCAATGGCAAGGAGCGCTGGCTCATCGGCGTCCACGGCAGGGGAGTGCGCAAGCAGGAGTCTCTCCGCGTGATCGACGTGGCTCGGCGTTGCGGATACACGACACTGCTCGTGTCGTATCGCAACGACGGCGATGCTCCGGACAGCCCCGATGGTCGCTACGGACTCGGCGACACCGAGTGGCAGGACGTCGACGCCGCCATCGGCTACGCGATCGAGCACGGGGCGACGGAAGTCGTGTTGATGGGCTGGTCGATGGGCGGCGCGACCGTGCTGCAGGCCCTCACCCGATCGGAGAATGCCGCCGTCATTCGGGGCCTGATCCTCGAATCGCCGGTTGTCGACTGGGTTCCGACTCTCAACTACCAGGCTGCCCAGCTGCGGATCCCGAAGCCCGTCGGTCAGCTCGCCGCTGGGCTCATCAGCCAGCCGTGGAGCAGTCGCCTCACCGGACAGGATGCGCCGATCGCCCTCGACCGGCTCGATTTCGTCGCGCGGGCGGCCGAACTCGACGTCCCCATCCTGCTGTTGCACAGCGCGGACGACGGCTTCGTTCCGCCGGACGCGTCACGCGCTCTGGCCGCGGCCCGCCCCGACATCGTGACTTACGACGAGTTCACGGTCGCCCGACACGTGAAACTCTGGAACTACGACCCCGACCGCTGGAACGCCGACATCGGCGGGTGGCTGAGCCGGCTCTA
>JAODMY010000082.1 GCA_025465535.1 Glaciihabitans sp. | reverse complement strand
AGGCGACTGAGCTTGTCCATGACCGAGGATTCGCCGCCCGGGATGATCAGGCCGGACACCCGCGCGAGTTCTGCCGGTCGGCGCACACCGATGGCGTCAGCGCCGAGAGAGTTCAGGACCGCAATGTGCTCGCGGAAATCCCCCTGGAGAGCGAGGACACCGACGGGCCTCGATACGGCTGCTCCTTCGTCGCGGCCTACTCGACCAGCAAAACCAACTTCGTCGCGGCCTACCCGACCACCGGTCTCGCTACCAGCCACGCTCGGAAAGACGGTGAGGCGCCGCGAGGTCGGACACGTTGATACCGACCATGGCTTCGCCGAGTCCACGAGACGCATCCGCGATGACCTGCGGGTCGTCGAAGAATGTGGTCGCCTTGACGATCGCGGCGGCACGCTGCGCCGGGTTGCCCGACTTGAAGATTCCTGAGCCGACAAAGACTCCGTCGGCACCGAGCTGCATCATGAGGGCGGCGTCCGCTGGGGTTGCGACTCCCCCGGCCGTGAACAGCACGACGGGGAGCTTGCCCGCCGCAGCGACCTCGGCGACCAGGTCGTACGGGGCCTGAAGCTCCTTGGCAGCGACGTAGAGCTCATCCTTGGACTTACCCGCGAGAGCAGCGATCTCACCCCTGATTGTGCGGATGTGCTTGGTGGCCTCCGAGACATCCCCGGTTCCGGCCTCGCCCTTCGAGCGGATCATCGCGGCACCCTCGGTGATGCGACGCAGCGCCTCGCCCAGGTTCGTCGCGCCACAGACGAAGGGAACGTCGAAGTTCCACTTGTCGATGTGGTTCACGTAATCGGCCGGGCTCAGCACCTCGGACTCGTCGATGTAGTCGACCTTGAGCGCCTGCAGGATCTGCGCCTCGACGAAGTGGCCGATGCGCGCCTTCGCCATGACCGGGATCGACACGGCGGCAATGATTCCATCGATAAGGTCCGGGTCGCTCATGCGTGCGACGCCACCCTGCGAACGGATGTCCGCGGGCACTCGCTCGAGTGCCATGACGGCAACAGCCCCGGCATCCTCCGCGATCTTGGCCTGATCAGCCGTAACGACGTCCATGATGACGCCGCCCTTGAGCATCTCGGCGAGACCCCTCTTTACGCGGCTGGTCCCTAGTTCGTTTGACGTGGTGTTGTCGCTCATAATCCCTGATTCTACTGGTTTGCAGTCGCGGGCCACGCGGCCGCGACGGTCGTGCGAACGTCGCCGAGGAGCTGGGGCAGAGCCTTCGTCTCGGCGATGATCGGGAAGAAGTTGGAGTCGGTGGCCCAGCGCGGAACAATGTGCTGGTGCAGGTGATCGGCGACGCCCGCACCCGCCAGCCGTCCCTGGTTCATCCCGATGTTGAATCCATCGCAGTGCGATACCTCGCGAAGCACGCGCATGGCCGTCTGGGTGAGGCTGGCGATCTCGCCCACCTCCTCCGGCGTTGCGTCGTCATACATCGCAACGTGTCGATACGGGCAGACGAGCAGGTGCCCACTGTTGTACGGGAACAGGTTCAGAAGCACGTAGGCGTGCTTGCCGCGAGCCACGATCAGACCCTTTTCGTCGGAAAGCGTCGGGGCCACACAGAACGGGCACTCCCCGGTGTCCGGCCTCTGGTTGTTCTCGATGTAGACCATGCGATGCGGAGTCCACAGGCGCTGGAAGGCATCCGGAACCGCGGCGAAGTCGCTCGATTTCTCGAGCTCGGAGTCATCCACTCGTCACACCTGCGCTTTGGTCGCGATCGAATCGGTGATTCGCGCAATCGCGTCCGCGATCGGGATGCCGTTCTCCTGGTGCCCGTCACGGAAGCGGAAGCTGACCGAGCCGTTGGCCTGGTCCTCTTCGCCGGCAATGAGCTGGAACGGCACCTTGTCTTTCGTGTGTGTGCGGATCTTCTTCGCCATCCGGTCGCTCGAGTCGTCGAGCTGTGCGCGCACGCCCTTCGCCTTGAGCTGCGTGATGACGTCGCCGAGGTACTCGTCGTAGGCTTCCGCAACCGGGATTCCGACGACCTGCACGGGAGAGAGCCAGACCGGGAAGGCGCCGGCGTAGTGCTCGAGCAGGATCGCGAAGAACCGCTCGATCGAGCCGAGCAGGGCACGGTGGATCATGACCGGCTGCTGGCGCGATCCATCCGCCGCCGTGTACTCGAGCTCGAAGAGCGCAGGCTGGTTGAAGTCCAGCTGCACGGTTGAAAGCTGCCAGGTTCTACCGATCGCATCCCGTGCCTGCACGGAGATCTTCGGGCCGTAGAACGCCGCGCCACCCGGATCGGCGACGAGTTCGAGGCCGGACTCGACCGCAACCTGCCGCAGGGTCTCGGTCGCGGCCTCCCACTGCTGGTCGGTGCCGACCGACTTCTCCGGATCGCGCGTCGAGAGTTCCAGATAGAAGTCTTTCAAGCCGTAACCGCGCAGTGTCTCGAAGACAAAGTCGAGCTGGCTGGCGATTTCGCCCCGGACCTGGTCGTCCGTGACGTAGATGTGGGCATCATCCTGAGTCATGCCGCGCACGCGAGTCAGGCCGGAGAGCGTGCCGCTCTTCTCATAGCGATAGACCGTTCCGAATTCGGCGAGTCGCAGTGGCAGCTCGCGATAACTGCGACCGCGCGCCCGAAAGATCAGGTTGTGCATCGGGCAGTTCATGGGCTTGAGGTAGTAGTCCTGGCCCTGCCGGGTGACGTTACCCTCGGCGTCAACCTCTTCGTCAAGGTGCATCGGAGGGAACATCCCCTCGCGGTACCAGTTCAGGTGCTGGCTGGTCTCGAACAGGTGCGCCTTGGTGATGTGCGGCGTGTTCACCACGTCGTAGCCGTGCGTCAACAACTGCGCGCGCATGTAGTTCTCGATCTCCATGCGGATGATTCCACCCTTGGGATGGAAGACCGCAAGACCCGACCCGATCTCGTCTGGGAAGGAGAAGAGGTCGAGCTCGTTGCCGAGTTTGCGGTGATCGCGCCGAAGCGCCTCCGCCTGGCGCTCCTGGTAGGCGCGGAGGTCGTCTTTCGTGGCCCACGCGGTGCCGTAGATGCGCTGGAGCTGCTTGTTCTTCTCCGAACCGCGCCAATAGGCGGCGGCGTTGCGAACGAGCGCGGAGGCGTTGCCGATCATGCGGGTGTTCGGCAGGTGCGGGCCGCGGCAAAGATCCTTCCAGAGGACCTCGCCCGTCTTCGGATCCGTGTTGTCGTAAATCGTCAGTTCGGCGCCGCCGACCTCAACAGACTCGTTGTCGTCTGAACTGCCCTCGCCCTCGCCGACGTGGTTCTTCAGGCCGATGAGTTCCAGCTTGTAGGGCTCGTCGGCCATCTCGGCGCGGGCCTCATCCTCGGTCACGACGCGGCGCACGAAACGCTGGCCCTGGCGGATGATGCGGTCCATGGCCTTCTCGACGGCCTTGAGATCCTCGGGGGTGAAGGGCTCCTCGACATCGAAGTCGTAGTAGAAACCGTCCGTGATGGGCGGCCCGATTCCGAGCTTCGCCTCCGGGTTGATGGACTGCACTGCTTGCGCGGTCACGTGCGCTGCCGAGTGTCGAAGGATGCTGAGACCATCCGGAGAATCGAGCGTCACTGGCTCGACGGTATCGGTATCCGTTGTCGTCGCCGCAAGATCCTTCAACTTGCCGTTGACGCGCATCGCGACAACGCTGCGGTCGGTGAACAGCTCGAATCCGGTTTGCGGGGCAGTCATGGGTCAACTTTACCGGGGCGGAACAGGCCGATCGGCCACCAGGCGCCGGCGTCGAATCCGCGGTCGCAATCACTTTTCCCTGGTGTTGCCGCGCGATGGCACCTCCGGGATTCCTGCTGACCCACCGCACAACGGGCGCGAGCCCGCTCCCGGTTTTCCGGGAGCGGGCTCGCAGCTAATGGGAGTCGCGTTGACTAGCTGGAAAGCTAAACGCGACGCCCTGAGATCGTCCGAATGAGAAATGCAATGACCGCCAGAATCAGCAGGACAATTCCGACCCACAGGAGGAAGTTGACCGACTGGACCAGCCCACCCGTAATGGCAAGAATAATTGCAATGATGGCGATGACAACGAACAAGATGTTCATTTTCGTAAACCCTCCTATTTCGCTAGATCTAGCGAAATCCACGCTAACTCCGTGACCCGATTAGGGGGCAGGGGTTGCAATTCGGCGGCAAAGCGCGGTAATGATT
>JAODMY010000044.1 GCA_025465535.1 Glaciihabitans sp. | reverse complement strand
TGCCAGCCCGCCATCCCCGTGCCGCTGAGCACGGCGGCTTGAAGCCCGGCGAACTCGTCTTTCTCGATCGTCGACATGGTGTTGACCTGCACGATGAGGTCGACGGTGGCGAGATAGTCGGCATCCGTGTAGATCGTGGATCCTTCCTCGACCCGCACGGTGAACCCGTTCGATTCGAGGAACGGGATGAATGAATCGGTGGTCTCGACCGGCTGGTGGCCATCCCAGCCGCCGCGCACGATGAGCGCGTTCCTCAGCTCGCTCATGCCGTCACCGTCCAGGCACTGCCGTTCGCGGAACTCGCCTCGACCGCGGCGAGAACCCGCTGCACCTGCAGGCCGTCCTGGAACGACGGCGTCGGCTGTCTGTGCTCGGCGATGTCGACGACGAAGTCGCGCACCTGGTGGGAGAACGTGTGCTCGTAACCGAGGCCGTGGCCCGTCGGCCACCAGGCGGCGGCGTACGGATGCTCCGGTTCGGTCACGAGGATGCGGCGAAAGCCCTGCTCTCCCGCCGGATCCGTCGCGTCGTAGAACTCGAGCTCGTTCATCCGCTCGAGATCGAAGGAGAGCGCGCCGTCGGATCCGCTGAACTCCAGACGGAACGCGTTCTTGCGCCCCGTCGCGTAGCGGGTCGCCTCGAACGATCCGAGCGTGCCACCGCTCAGGCGCCCGGTGAACAGTGCGACGTCATCCACCGTGACCTTTCCGCGCTCGCTCGACGCGGTGCCGCCGAGGCCGACGGTTTCGCCGAGCAGCGGCCGCTCCGGCACGAGCGTCTCGAGGATGCCGCTGACCGAATCCACGCTCTGTCCGGTGATGAACTGGACGGCGTCGATCGCGTGCGCGCCGATATCGCCGAGCGATCCCGAGCCGGCCAGCGACTTGTCGAGGCGCCAGGTCATCGGGCCCTCCGCGTCGCTCAGCCAGTCCTGGAGGTACTGCGCGCGCACCTGGCGCAGGCTACCGAGCCGCCCTGAAGCGAGAAGATCGCGAGCAAAGGTGATCGCCGGGACGCGGCGATAGCTGAAGCCGACCATGGCGAACACGCCGTGCTCCGCAGCCGCCGTTGCGGCCGCCGCCATCTGCTCCGCCTCGGCAACGGTGTTGGCCAGCGGCTTCTCGCAGAGGACCTGCTTGCCCGCGGCGAGCGCCGCGATCGCAATCTCGACGTGGCTCGAACCGGGCGAACAGATGTCGACGACATCGATGTCGTCTCGTTCGATGACCTCGCGCCAGTCGGTCGCCGCCTCGTTCCAGCCGAATTTCACCCGCGCGGCCTCGACGCGCTCGGCGTCGCGGCCGACGATGACCGACAGCACGGGGTCGCGCGGAAGGTCGAAGAATCGCGGCGCGACCCGCCACGCCTGGGAGTGCGCGGCCCCCATGAATCCGTAGCCGATCATTGCGACGTTCAGTGCTCGTGCAGTCATGCGAACTCCTTGGGGTCTTGCGACCACGCTAGTGCGACCAACGGGCGCGACGAAAGCGAGATCTCGAACCACAGTCGTTTCGCGTGGGGTAACTTCGACTGCGTGAGCACGCTGATCCTGAACGTCGGTTTGATCCGCCTCGCGGACCGCGCCGCCCGAAAGCGGCTGCTCGACCAGCCATTGCGGGGCTGAGCGGTGCGCGCTGCGGTGCTTCGGCGACAGGGTGAACCGTTGACGATCGAGGACGTGACCCTGGACGCGCCGGGGCCAGGCGAGGTGCTCGTGCGCGTCGAGGCGGCCGGCGTTTGTCACACCGATTACCACTACATGACCGGCGACATGACGGCGCCGCTGCCCCTCGTGCTCGGTCACGAGGGATCCGGCATCATCGAGAGTGTCGGCCAAGGCGGCACCGGGCGCGTGAAGGTCGGCGATCGGGTCGCACTCATGTGGCGACCGCGCTGCGGGGAGTGCCGCTACTGCGTCAGCGGCAATCCGGTGCTGTGCGTTCTCGGCCGAGTGCAGGCAACGACCGGCGGGCTCCTCGATGGAACTTCGCGCTTGTCGAAGGGCACCGAGCAGCTGCACCACTTCCTCGGCGTCTCCTGTTTTGCCGAACGCGTCGTCACCTCGGAGCGGTCGGTCGTCGTGGTTCCGGACGGTGTGCCTCCCGAGATCGCCGCGATCGCGGGCTGCGCGGTCATCACCGGCGTCGGAGCCGTGCTGAACGTCGTTGAGAATGCGGCCGGCCGATCCATCCTGGTTTTCGGAGCCGGGGGCGTCGGACTGTCGGCCGTCATGGGCGCCTCGCTGGTCGGTGCGAATCCGATCATCGTCGTGGACATGGATGCCGCCAAACTCGATCTCGCGCGCGAGCTCGGAGCGACCCACACCGTCGATGCAAGCGGTGGCGGTGTCGTCGAGCAGGTGCTCGAGATCGCCCCGGATGGCGTCGCCTGGGCTATCGAGGCCGTCGGCCGACCCGCGACCCTCCGGCAGGCGTTTTCCAGTCTCGAACCGGGCGGCACCGTCGTCGCCGTGGGCCTCGGCCCGGTCGACGCGACGGTCGACATCCCGATCAACGAGCTCGTGCAGCGTCAGAAGCGCCTGGTCGGATCGCTCTACGGTTCCGCGAATCCGCGCGTCGACCTGCCCGCGATCTTCGAGCTCTACCAGGCCGGGCGCCTGCCGCTCGACCGGCTTCTTGGCGACCGCGTGCCGCTCGAGGACGTCAACGCGGCCTACGATCGGCTGGCCGCCGGGTCGGTTGGTCGAACCGTCATCGTTCCCTGACCGCGCGGGTTTGGGAACACCATCTACCGGAGGAACATCATGCTGACCATTGGAATCCTTGGCGCCGCGGGCATCGCGCCCGGCGCCGTCATCCGCCCCGCCCGTCGTCGGGATGACACCGTCATCGGCGCGGTCGCTTCGCGCAGCTCGGAGATCGCGCGGACCTACGCGCAAGTCCACGGCATCCCGCGTTCGTACGGCAGCTACGAAGAACTGCTCGCCGATCCATCGATCGGTCTCGTCTATGTCGCACTTCCGCCCTCGGAGCACGCGCGCTGGACGATCGCCGCGCTCGAGGCGGGAAAGGACGTGCTCTGCGAGAAGCCGATCGCGATGAACGCCGCAGAGGCCGCCGCGATGGTTGCGGCAGCCGAGCGCACCGGACACCGCCTGATCGAGGCCTTCCACGACCGCTACCACCCGCTCAGCCGTCACATCGACGAGGTCGTCGCGTCCGGCAGGCTCGGTGCGATTCGCAACCTTCGGGCGGACTTCCTGGTGTCGATTCCGTTCGATCCGAACTCGATCCGACACGTGCCGGAGCTGGGCGGTGGCGCCCTCATGGACCTCGGCTGCTATCCGGTGCACTGGATCCGCGCGCTCACCGGCGAGGAGCCGACCGTCGTCTCCGCAACCGGCACCCCGAATCCTCTCGGCGTCGACATGACCATCGAAGCTCACCTCGCCTTCCCGTCGGGCATCACCGCGGTCGTGACCGCGAGCATGGCGGCCGAGACGAACTCCAACTCGCTGGTGATCGAGGGCGAGCTCGGCACGCTCGAGATAGACAATCCGGTGTTTCCGTCGGCCGGGCACAGCATCATCGAGACGGTCGACGGTATCGATCGGATCTCGACGGTCGCGGGCCTGATGACCTACGACCACCAGCTCGAGGCCGTGGTCCGAGCCCTCGCCAGCGGGGAGCCGACGCTCACCGAGGGTGCAGACATCATCGCCAACGCGACGGTGATCGACGCGATCTACGCGGCGGCGGGCTTCCCCACGCGCTAGACCCGGTTACCCGTCTGCCCCCGTGTGATGCGCCCGCCCCCGTACGTACGGGGGCAGGCGCATCACACGGGGGCAGACGCGGGTTCGGGACTTCAGCTGCAGCGTTGTGCGTGCTGCCTCTACGCGAGGCTGCGCGTGCTGCTGCGCACGACGAGGCTGGTCGCCAGGTCGATCCTCATCGACTTGGGGGGATCCGCATCGTTCATCCGCAACACGAGTCGAGTGGCCTGCTCCGCCATCTCGGTGAGCGGCTGGCGCACGGTGGTCAACGGCGGACCAACCCACTCCGCGATCTGCAGGTCGTCGTACCCGACCACCGAAAGGTCGCCGGGAATCGTGAGTCCCCTGGCCCGCGCCGCCTCGTAGACGCCGAGTGCCTGGAGGTCGCTTCCCGCAAAGATTGCGGTCGGCGGATTGGGCAGCGAGAGGAGTTCTCGGCCGCGCTCGACACCATCCTCGCGATGGAACTGGCCGCCCACGATCAGTTCTGGGCGGATCGGGATGCCGGCGGCCTCGAGTGCGGATCGGTAGCCCGACAGCCGCGCTCGGGAACACATCATGTCGTCCGGTCCCGTGATCATCGCGATGTCGCGGTGGCCCATGTCGATGAGGTGCCGGGTCGCAAGGACCCCGCCTGACCAGTTAGCCGATCCGATCGACGGGACGTCTGGGGCGGGGTCGCCAGCGGGGTCGACAACGACGAACGGGATATTGCGGGTGCGCAACTGCTTCTTGTGGGCTGTGGAGAGATCGGAGAAGACGAGGATGACGCCTGATGGCCGCCGCTGCATCACCCCGTCGATCCACTCCGGGCCGGGCGAGTGACGATCACCGCTCTCCGTGAGGACGACGCTCATGCCGTTTTCGCGAGCAACCCGCTCGACTCCGCGAATTATTTCTATCGACCAGGCGGTGTCGAGTTCGCTGAAAACGAGCTCAACGAGCGGGGCGGTCTGCGTGGCCCCGCGACGGTTGTAGCCGTGGCTGTGCAGAAGCACTTCGACTCGGGATCGGGTGGCGTCGGATACCCCGTTGCGCCCGTTCAAAACCTTGGAAACAGTGGACATCGAGACGGATGCCTCTGCCGCAACTCGCGCGAGCGTCGCCCGTGTCGCGCGCGTACTCGCGGCATCCTCCAGCGTCTCTAAACTCATGCGCCAACTCTAGTGTTCGCGTTCTGGCTTGACTGGCGGGAAAGCCGAACTCTAGACTCCCGGTTAGATCGAGTTTCGCTATCTTCAACGAAACATTTCGAATTATCCGTAAGCCGCGAGGTCGCCAATGTCGTCACCACGTCCGCAGGTTGACGTCACCGAACGTCCCTGGAACGACGAGCGCCTTGTTGACGCGGAACGCGTTGCGGCCCTCATCGAGGCGATGACCCTTCGCGAGAAGGTCGCCCAGCTGTACGGCGTCTGGATCGGATCCGAGTCCGACGGCGGCGAGGTCGCACCGCACCAGAATGAGATGGGCCAGCCCGTCACGCTCGACGAGCTCCTGCGGTTCGGGCTCGGCCAGCTGACCCGCTCGTTCGGCACGACGCCGCTCGATCCCGCGGTTGGGGCCGCGCAACTGGCGCGGACCCAGCAGAAGATCGTCGCGGCCAACCGCTTCGGCATCCCGGCGCTCGCCCACGAAGAGTGCCTCGCCGGCTTCACGACCTGGGGCGCGACCGCGTATCCGGTTCCGCTGTCCTGGGGAGCGACCTTCGACCCCGAGATCATCCGGACCATGGCTGAGCGCATCGGCGCGGGCATGCGCTCGGTCGGTGTCCACCAGGGGCTCGCCCCCGTCCTCGATGTGACGAGGGATGCCCGCTGGGGCCGCACGGAGGAGACCATCGGCGAAGATCCCTACCTGGTCGGCACGGTCGCCTGCGCCTACATCAAGGGGCTCGAATCCGCCGGCATCGTGGCGACGCTCAAACACTTCGTCGGCTACTCCGCGTCGAAGGGCGCCCGAAATCTCGCCCCCGTCAGCATGGGGCCGCGTGAGCTCGCGGACGTCATGCTCGCGCCGTTCGAAATGGCCGTTCGCGAGAGTGGTGTGCGGTCGGTCATGCACTCGTACGCCGACATCGACGGGGTGCCCGCCGCCGCCAACCGGGAACTTCTCACCACGCTCCTCCGCGACACCTGGGGCTTCGACGGCACCGTGGTCGCCGACTACTTCGGTATCGGGTTCCTGAAGCTGTTGCACGGTGTCGCTGAGACCTGGGGCGAGGCGGGCGCGCTCGCCCTGACGGCCGGCGTCGACGTCGAACTGCCGGGGGTCAAGACCTACGCCGAACCGCTCATCGCCGAGATCGAGGCTGGTCGCGTCTCGGCCGACCTCGTCGATCGGGCGCTCGAGCGGGTGCTGCGACAGAAGCTCGACCTCGGGCTCCTCGACGCGGACTGGGATGCCGTTCCGGCCGCGCTCGCCGGGCTCGCCGGGCTCGAACTCGACAGTGCAGGTCCCGACGGTCTCGACACCGAGAACGCTCTCGTCGGAACGGTCGACCTCGATCCGCCGGCCGATCGCGAGGTGGCACGCCACATCGCGGAGAAGGCGGTCGTCCTGCTTCGCAACGACGGCATCCTTCCGCTTGGTTCGCCAGGGCCACTCGGCATCACCGCGGCGCCTCGGAGGATCGCGCTCGTCGGCCCCGGCGTCGATGATCCGATGACCATGCTCGGCTGCTACTCCTTCCCGAGCCACGTCGGCATCAAGCATCCGGAGCTTCCCATCGGCATCGACATTCCGACGGTTCGGGATGCGATCGTCGCCGAGTTCCCGGATGCCGGGGTCTCCTTTTCGCTTGGCTGCAGCATCGATGGAATCGATCGCTCCGGCCTCGAAACCGCGGTCGCCGAAGTCGCGGATGCCGACGTTGCCATCGTCGTCCTCGGCGACCGCGCCGGGTTGTTCGGCCGCGGGACCTCCGGCGAGGGCTGCGATGCGGAGTCGCTCCAGTTGCCGGGGATCCAATCCGACCTGCTCGAGCGCCTGCTCGAGACGGGAACGAGAGTGATCGTCGTCCTGGTCTCGGGTCGGCCATACGCGCTCGGCAGCGCACCCGAGCGCGCGGCGGCCATCGTCCAGACCTTCTTCGCTGGCGAGGAGGGAGCGGGAGCGATCGCTGGCGTGCTGAGCGGCCGAGTGGATCCGTCCGGTCGTCTGCCGGTCAGCGTGCCGCGGCATCCGGGTGCGCAGCCCTCCACCTATCTCGGCGCCGCACTCACCGAGAAGAGCAGTGTTTCCAACATCGACCCGACCCCGGCCTACGGCTTCGGGCACGGCCTGAGCTTCACTACGTTCGAGTGGTCCGACCTCGTCGGCGACGGCGCGGAAGCCACGACCGACGGGACGGTTTCGCTCTCGTTCACGATCCGCAACAGCGGGAAACGCTTCGGCACCGAGCTTGCCCAGGTCTATCTTCACGACCCCGTCGCCTCGGTTACCCGGCCCGTACAGCGGCTGATCGCGTACGTTCACGTTCCGCTCGAGCCGGGAGAGTCGGCTCGAGTCTCGGTCGAGATCCCGGCCGACCTGTCGAGCTTCACCGGGCTGCGCGGGCAACGGATCGTCGAGCCTGGCGCGCTCGAGTTTCGACTCGCCGCCTCATCCCAGGATGTCCGGCTCACCGCATCCGCGCGGTTGAGCGGAGACGTTCGCACGGTCGATCACACCCGAGAACTGCATTGCGCGATCCGCGTTGATCGTTAGAATGTTTAGGCACACAACAAATCACTGACGATAGTTGAAGGGCTCCAATCCCATGGCCGCGACACCCACCCGCGAAGACAAGTTCTCATTCGGTCTCTGGACCATCGGATACAACGGCTCCGACCCGTTCGGCGGCCCGACCCGGGCGCCACTCGACGTCGTTCACGGGGTCGAGAAACTCGCGGAACTCGGCGCCTACGGCCTGACCTTCCACGACGACGACCTGTTCCCGTTCGGCTCATCCGTCGCCGAGCGCCAGAAGCAGATCGACCGGCTCAAGCAGGTGCTCGCCGACACCGGGCTGATCATCCCGATGGTCACCACGAACCTGTTCAGTGCTCCCGTCTTCAAGGACGGCGGCTTCACGTCCAACGACAGGGCCGTGCGTCGGTTCGCGATGCGCAAGGCCATGCGCCAGCTCGAGCTCGGCGTCGAGCTCGGCGCGAAGACGTTCGTGATGTGGGGCGGCCGCGAGGGCGCGGAGTACGACTCGGCCAAGGACATCCGCTCGGCGCTCGAGCGCTACCGCGAAGCCGTCAACCTGTTTGCGCAGTACGTGACCGACAAGGGCTACGACATCCGTTTCGCGATCGAGCCGAAGCCGAACGAGCCCCGGGGCGACATCCTGCTGCCGACCGTCGGTCACGCCATGGCGTTCATCTCGACGCTCGAGAAGCCCGAGCTGTTCGGGGTCAACCCCGAGGTCGGCCACGAGCAGATGGCTGGGCTCAACTTCGCCTCCGGAATCGCGCAGGCGCTGTACCAGGGCAAGCTTTATCACATCGATCTCAACGGCCAGCGCGGCATCAAGTACGACCAGGACCTGGCGTTCGGGCACGGCGACCTGCACAACGCTTTCGCCCTCGTGGACCTGCTCGAAAACGGTGGAGTCAATGGCGGGCCGACCTACGACGGTCCGCGCCACTTCGACTACAAGCCCTCCCGCACCGAGGACGAATCCGGCGTCTGGGATTCGGCCGCGGCCAACATGCGCACCTACCTCCTGCTCAAGGAACGCGCCGCGGCATTCCGCGCCGACCCCGAGGTGCATGAGGCGCTCGCCGCCGCCCGCGTGCCGGAGCTCGCGACGCCAACGCTGTCCGCCGGTGAGACCTACGACGACCTGTTGGCCGACAAGTCCGCGTTCGAGGACTTCGACGCCGAGCCGTACTTCAACGGCAAGGGCTTCGGATTCGTCCGCCTGCAGCAGCTCGCCACCGAGCACCTGCTGGGCGCGCGCTGAAAATCGACGGAGTCGATTCTCAGTCGCGCGCCGGAATAGTGCACGCGGACCGACCCATCACCTAGGCGGTCTCCCATCACAACGTCGAGTTGCCCGTCACGCCCGCTATCGTCGGCTAGTAGACCGTGCGGGCAACTCGATCCCGAAGGAGCACCATGACCCTCGTCGCAGGCGTCGACTCGTCGACCCAGAGCTGCAAGGTCGTCATCCGCGACCTCGAATCCGGTGCTGTCGTTCGCACCGGCCGCGCCTCGCATCCGGAGGGCACGGAGGTCGACCCGAACCAGTGGTGGGATGCGCTACTCGCCGCGATCGATGACGCCGGCGGACTGGCCGATGTCGCCGCGATCTCCATCGGCGGCCAGCAGCACGGCATGGTCGTTCTCGATGCCGAGGGCAATGTCATCCGCGACGCGCTGCTCTGGAACGACACCCGATCCGCCGTGGCAGCGACCGACCTGATCGCCGAGGTCGGGGCAGCGGAGTTCGCATCCCGAACCGGCTCGGTCCCCGTCGCCTCCTTCACCCTGACCAAGCTGCGCTGGCTCGCGGACACGGAGCCCGCCAACGCCGCGCGGGTCGCGGCCGTCGCACTCCCCCACGACTGGCTGACCTGGCGACTGCGCGGATTCGGGCCGGCCAACCCCGCGCTCGACGAGCTCACGACCGACCGCTCTGACGCGAGCGGAACCTGCTACTTCGACTCGGCCACGAACCGCTACGACCGCGACCTGCTTGCTCGTGCCTTCGGAAATTCAGGCAATGCGTCACAAGTGATTCTGCCGAAGGTACTGGGGCCGGGGGATGTTGCCGGCTACGTCGACGGATCTCCTGAGTTTCCGAAAGGCAGCATCGTGGTCGGCGTCGGCGCGGGCGACAATGCCGGTGCGGCGCTCGGCCTCGGCGCGAGCACCGGCGACGTCGTCGTGTCGATCGGCACGAGCGGCACTGTCTTCGCCGTGACGGACACCCCGTCGCGCGACCAGACCGGGACTGTCGCAGGATTCGCGGATGCCGCCGGCGGCTTCCTCCCGCTCGTCGCCACCCTCAACGCGGCGCGGGTTCTCGACTCGATCGCCCGCCTGCTCGGGGTCGACCACGACGAGCTCGGCAGCCTCGCGCTGGCGGCCGAACCCGGGGCCGGCGGCGCGGTCCTGCACCCGTATTTCGAGGGTGAGCGGACCCCGAACCTGCCCGACGCGACGGCGACACTGACCGGCCTGACGCTCGCATCCACCACTCGCGAGAACCTCGCGCGAGCCGCGATCGAGGGGATGCTGTGCGGGCTGGCCGACGGACTCGACGCCGTCCTCGCGCAGGGGGTGACCGCATCCCGGCTGCTGCTGGTCGGCGGGGCCGCGCAGAACCCCGCGGTCAGTGCGATCGCCGCGCAGGTCTTCGACGTTCCGGTCGTCGTGCCGGAGCCGGCCGAGTATGTCGCCCTTGGCGCGGCGGTTCAGGCCGCGTGGTCGCTCACCGGCGAGCGCCCGTCCTGGCCGGTGGAGTTCACGACCGAGCTGCCGGCCGACCACCGCCCGATCATCCGCGAGCAGTACGCCACGCACCTCTAGTCACCACCCCTCGCTCACCACCAGCGTCGAGTCGGGGCTTATGGCCCTTCCCGGCGTCCGGGTCGGGCCATAAGCCCCGACTCGATGAAGTGACTCGACGAAGTGACTCGACGAAGCATTGGACCGAGGTCTGGGCTACCCGAGTTCTGGGTTAGATGGCCTGGGCCAGGCGGTAGTAGGCCGCGTTCCAGCGCACCTCGCGCGTGAAGTCGCGGAGAGTCGTGTCGTCGTCGATGACGAGGAGTTCGGTGCGCGCGATGTCGGCGAAGTCGCGGAACGCATCCATTCCTACCGCCGTGCTCATAACGGTGTGGTGCGCGGCTCCCGCGGTCAGCCAGGCCGAGGCGCTCGTCGTGAAGTCGGGCGCGGGCTTCCAGATCGCGCGGGCGACCGGCAGCTTCGGCAGCGGATGCGGCAGGTCGACGACCTCGACCGCGTTGGCCACGAGACGGAAGCGGTCGCGCATGTCGCTCATCGCCACGACCACGGCATCCCCCGCGTCGGTGTCGAAGACGAGGCGCACCGGATCTTCGCGTCCGCCGATGCCGAGCTCATGGATCTCCAGCGACGGCTTCGAGGTCGTCAGCGACGGGCAGATCTCGAGCATGTGGGCGCCAAGGATGAGCTCGTTTCCCGGCTCCATGTTGTAGGTGTAGTCCTCCATCAGGGATGCGCCGCCGGGCAGCCCCGATCCCATGACCTTGGCGACTCGCACGAGAACCGCGGTCTTCCAGTCGCCCTCCGCACCGAACCCGTAACCGTCGGCCATGAGGCGCTGGACGGCGAGACCCGGAAGCTGGCGCAGGCCCCCGAGATCCTCAAAACTCGTGGTGAAGGCAGTGAAGCCGCCGGCTTCGAGGAACGATCGCAGTCCGAGTTCCTGGCGAGCGCCGTAACGGAGCGACTCGTGGCGATCGCCGCCCTTCCGCAGTGAAGGATCCACGTCATACAGCTCTTCGTACTCGGCGACGAGCGCGTCGACCGCTGAATCGGATGCCGCATCCACGGCCTCGACGAGGTCGTTGACACCCCAGGTGTTGACGCTGAGTCCGAAGCGGATCTCGGCCTCGGTCTTATCCCCCTCGGTCACTGCGACGTTGCGCATGTTGTCGCCGAACCGCGCGAGCTTCATGTTCTGCGCGGCGTTCCAGCCGCTGGCCGCACGCGACCAGGTGCCGATCTGCGCCGTGACCGCCGGGTTCGAGTGATGACCGACCACGATCTTGTGCGCGATGTTCATGCGCGCCTGGATGTACCCGAACTCGCGGTCGCCGTGCGCGGCCTGGTTGAGGTTCATGAAGTCCATGTCGATGCTGTCCCACGGCAGCTCCGCGTTGGCCTGGGTGTGCAGGTGCAGCAGCGGCTTCCTCAGGGCGTCGAGTCCGCGGATCCACATCTTCGCCGGGCTGAACGTGTGCATCCAGGCGATGACGCCGACCACGCTGTCGTTCGAATTCGCCTCGAGGAACAGTCGCTTGATCGCGTCGCTGTCGGTAAGGACGGGCGTCCACACGATGGTGACCGGGATGTCCGAGGAGTTCCCGAGCGCTGTCGCGATCTCCTGCGACTGGCTCGCAACCTGGTCGAGGGTCTCCTGTCCGTAGAGCCCCTGGCTTCCGGTCAGGAACCAGACTTCGCGGGACTTCAGGTCGGGGATGATCGAGTTGCTCATTTCAGTTCTCCTGCCGGGGCCTGCCCATAGACATTTTGGTAACGGTCGAAAAGTGCGTCGATCGACGCCGCCGGGATGGGGATGGCCGGCCCGAGCTGCCGGGAAATGTGCACGGTGCGCGCGACATCCTCGGCCATGACGGCCGCCTTCACGGCGTCCCGCGCATCCTTGCCGATCGTGAACACGCCGTGATTCTGCATGAGAACGGCACGCGAACGGTGGCCGGTGAGCGTCTCGACGATGCCGACGCCGATCGAGTCGTCGCCGATGATCGCGAACGGACCGACCGGAATCTCGCCGCCGAACTCGTCGGCCATCGCCGTGATCACACACGGGATGGCCTCGCCGCGGGCCGCCCACGCGGTCGCGTAGGTCGAGTGCGTGTGCACGACGCCGCCGACGGCCGACATGTTCCGGTACACGTACGCGTGGGCCGCGGTGTCGCTCGAGGGGCTGCGGTCGGAGCCGGGTGTCCCCGCGATGACGTTGCCGTCGAGATCGCAAAGGATCTGGTTCTCCGGCGAGAGGTCGTCGTAGCTGACGCCGCTCGGCTTGATCACGAACAGGTCGGCGCCCGGGACCCGACCGGAAACATTGCCGCCGGTCCAGATCACGAGGCCGTAGCGAACGAGCTCGGCGTGGAGGCGTGCGACATCGTCCCGGGTGCGCGCGATGGCCACCTCGATCTCCGGAGAAAAGGTGGTCATGACAGAGCCTCCCTGCGGATCGTCTTGAGTCGGTGCATCACATCGTTCGCACCGCGACCGAAGTAGTCGTGCAGCAGGTTGTACTCCGCGTAGAGCGCGTCGTACGCGTCGGCCGCGTCGGGGTTCGGTGCGTAGACCGCGGTATCGCACTTGCCCATCGCGTCGGCCGCGTCCTGGATCGTCTCGAACGCGCCCGCCGCGACGGCCGCGTGCATGGCCGAGCCGAGCGCCGGGCCCTGGGCGCTGGTCAGAATCGACACCGGCATCCGCAGCACGTCACTGTAGATCTGCATGAGGACGGGGTTCTTGATCAGGCCGCCGGCTGCGATGAATTCGGTCACCGGAACGCCCGCGGCATCGAACGTTTCGACGATCTTGCGGGTGCCGTAGGCGGTGGATTCGAACAGCGCGCGATAGACCTCTTCCGCGCGGGTGGCGAGCGTCGCACCGAGGAGCGTTCCGCTGAGTTCGGCGTCGACAAGCACCGAGCGATTGCCGCCGTGCCAATCGAGGGCGACGAGCCCGTGGGCACCGATCGGCTGGTCCCTGCCGAGCTCGGTCAGGTGCTCGTGGATGCTGCGGCCGGCGTTTTCGGCGTCCTCGAAGTAGCGGCCGGGCACCTGGTTGTTGACGTACCAGGCGAAGATATCGCCGACGCCGGACTGGCCGGCCTCGTAGCCGTACAGGCCGGAGACGATCCCGCCGTCCACGACGCCGCACATGCCCGGGACCTCGCGCAGGATGTCGGAGTTCATGACGTGACAGGTCGAGGTTCCCATGATCGCGACCATCTGGCCCGGCTGGGTCGCGCGCGCGGCCGGGGCAGTGACGTGCGCATCCACGTTCCCGACGGCGACGGCGATGCCCTCGGGGAGTCCGGTCCAGGCCGCGGCCTCAGCCGTCAGGGTGCCGGCTGATGACCCGAGCTGGCCGATCTCGTGTGCCACCTTGTCGACCGCGAAGTTCGCGAACTCCGGGTTGAGGGCCGCGAGGAATTCTTCACTCGGGTACTGGCCGTCCTGGAGGATGCCCTTGTATCCGGCGGTGCAGGCGTTCCGGAGGTAGACGCCGGAAAGCTGCCAGACGATCCAGTCGGCGGCCTCCACCCAGTGGTCCATCCGGTCGTAGATCTCTTTGTCCTCCTCGAGCAGCTGGAGGCCCTTGGCGAATTCCCACTCGCTCGAGATGAAGCCGCCGTACCGCGGCAGCCAGCCCTCCCCCCGCTCCGCCGCGATCTCGTTGATTCTGGTGGCCTGTCCCTGCGCGGCGTGGTGCTTCCAGAGCTTGACGTACGCGTGCGGGCGATCGGCGAACTCTGCCAGCTCGTTCAGTGGCGTTCCATCGGCGAGCACCGGCAGAACGGTGCAGGCCGTGAAGTCGGTGCCGATGCCGATCACGTGGGACGGATCGATGCCGGCGTCCTTCAGGGCGGCTGGCACAGCGATCTTGAGCACGTCGACGTAGTCGGACGGGACCTGAAGCGCCCACTCCGGCGGTAGCTTCGCGCCCGTGGAGGCCAGCGTCGTGTCCATGACCGCGTGCGGGTAGTCGAGGACTCCGGAGCCGAGCTCCGCGCCATCCGACACCCGTACGACGACCGCACGCCCGGAGAGCGTTCCGTAGTCGACACCGATGACGTAGCGATCCTCGTCGCGGGTCAATTCGCTCACTCAAGACTCCTTTGGCTGCGGGTGACCGCCTGAATAGGACGCAGATGTGACCGTTCACATTGCCCGTTCAGAATACAACGGGATGACCGTTTCCCGTCAAGTTCGACCCGCACCCGGATGCATCCCAGGCCCCGTGCGAACCTCAGTGCGGCGCGGGTCCGGTCGACTCGCGGATGATGAGCCGGGGCGGAATCGGCTCGTGCGGCAGCGGAGTCCCGCCCGCGAGTTCGGCAAGCAGCGACGCGACGGCTCGACGACCGATCTCCATGAAATCCTGCTTCACGGTTGTCAGCGGTGGAGCGAAGTGCAGCGACTCGGGGATGTCGTCGAAGCCGACGACGCTGACGTCCTCAGGGACCCTGACTCCGGCGTCCCGACAGGCGTGCAGGAACCCGAGCGCCATCTGGTCGTTGCAACAGAAGACCGCGGTGAAGTCGCGATCGCGAAGGAGTTCGCGGCCGGCGAGGTACCCGAAGTCGGCAGTGAAATCACCAATCACCTGGGCGCGTGCGCGTAGCCCGGCACTGGCGAGCTCGGTGCGATAGGCATCGGCGCGCTCCTCGGCCTCGATCCAACCCGCGGGGCCCGCGATGTGCAGGATTTCGGTGTGCCCGAGATCGATGAGGTGTCGCACGGCCAGGCGCGCACCGCCGGCCTGGTCGACCGAGACGCTGTGGCCCGCATCGGGATCGGTGGCCTGGAGCATCGCAAACGGTACAGAGATCGGGAGCCTGCGAACGGCATCGAACACGTTCACCTGGGCGGCAAGGATGACCAGCGCGTCGATCGATTGGCTGAGCAGGAACTCGAGGCCCGAGCGCACGGAGTCGTACTCGTCTGCGCTGATGTTCGTCACGCTGATTCGGTAGCCGGCCTCTCGGGCGGCTACCTCGACGCCCTGGATGCTGGTGGTCGGCCCGTACAGCGCACTCTCGATCGACAGCACGCCGATCGTCTTGGAGCGACTCGTGACGAGAGCGCGTGCCGCCGCGTTCGGCCGATACCCGAGCTCATCGATGACGCGAAGCACCTGCGCCCGAGTGGCCGGACGAATGGATGGGCTGTCGTTCAGCACGCGCGATACCGTCTGGTAGGAGACGCCCGCGTGACGCGCGACATCCCGGATGTTGGGAGCTCGAACCCTTTCGGAGTCCACCCGCTGCGCCTCCACCCATCAGATCGAATTCGACGAGACGCGTCCGCGACGCCCAGACCACAATTATGCGCGTACCGCTTTGCACCGAGGTATCAGGCGGTTGGTTGCGAGAAATAATCTGAGGACGCGCAATGTGCGTTCATTTCTTGACGACAAGGCTTTTGCCGTTCATGATGGCGTTCATGTCGATTCAGGGCGGAAACGAACAGGGTGGGCGACAGAGTCCCGGTTCCCAGACCTCCCTGCGCAATCGCAACCAGCAGCGCATCGTCGAAGCGCTCGTACATCTCGGGCCATCCACCCAGGCGGACCTCGCCAGGCGCACAGGGCTCTCCTCCGCGACCATCTCCAACATCGTCACCAAGATGGCGACCGAGGGCCTGGTCAGCGTCGAACCGACCAACCGCCACGGACGAAGGGCCGTGTCCGTTCGATTGCTCGGCGGCGACGGATCGGTGGCCGCGGGGATTGGCTTCGGGCGCCGCCATCTGCGGGTCGTCCTTATCTCGCCGGACTACCGGGTGGTCGCCGAGGACTCGATCGTGCTTCCCCAGGGTTTCCGGCCAGCCGACGGGCTCTCCCTCGCCGAGGATGTCATCAAACGGCTGATGGATCAGATTGGCGTTGCCGGCAACGCGCTCGTCGGGATCGGCGTCGGAATTCCCGGCGCGATCAATCACCTGACAAGGATGCCGGTGCGCGGCGCCGTGTCAGCCGAGTGGGAGGATTTCGACCCGTTTGGTGAGCTCGAAAGGCGGTTCAAGGTCCCGGTTGTCGTTGATAACGACGCGAATCTCGGCGCGGTCGCCGAGCTCATCTGGGGACCCTACGGTCGCGTTTCAAACCTCATCTACCTGAAGATCGGCACCGGAATCGGCACGGGACTCATCCTGAACGGTGCACCCTTCGGCGGAGCGGCCGGCGTCACCGGGGAGGTCGGCCACTTCGAGGTAGTCCCCGGCGGCCGATCCTGCCGATGCGGAAATCGCGGTTGCCTTGAGGCTGAAGCATCCACCTCGGCCATGATCGAACGCGCGCGACCGAACCTCGCAACGGTCGAGTCGACCGAGGATCTGATGGCGCGTGCTCTCGAGGGCGACGCGGCCATCCAGCGCGTAATCGACGACGCCTCCGTGCACATCGGCAACGTCCTCGGTGACCTTGCCAGCGTCCTCAATCCGGAGGTCATCGTGATCGGCGGTCCGCTCGTCGGGCTCGGAACCCTCATCCTCGATCCCATCCGCCGCGGCTTCTCCCGGCGCACGCTTTCAGTGGTTCGGGATGCGACAACCCTCGCGGTCTCATCACTCGACGATCGCGGTGAAGCGCTCGGAGCGGCCGCCGTCGTATTCCGCAGAGCGGCCGCTCTCACCGACGCTTAGCTCCGAAAGCTTTAATCCGTTATCAATTCGTAGTGTTCAAGTTTTGACGACGGATTCATCGAGGCCTATCGTAGTCCCGGGTCTTTTCGAGAATACCTTTCAATGGCGAAGCCCAGAAACGGCGGTGCAGTGTGGCTGATATGCCCACCATTCTGGAGATGCGATCCATCACCAAAGAGTTCCCTGGCGTAATCGCGCTGTCCGATGTGAGCATGTCCGTCAAGGCGGGCGAGATCCACGCCATCTGCGGTGAGAACGGCGCGGGCAAGTCCACGCTCATGAAGGTTCTCTCGGGCGTCTACCCCTTCGGCACCTACTCCGGCGACGTCGTCTTCCACGACCAGGTGATGCGCTTCTCCAACATCCGGCAGAGCGAGGCCGCGGGAATCGCGATCATTCACCAGGAACTCGCGCTCATCCCCGAACTCTCGATCACAGAAAACATCTTCCTGGGCAACGAACAGGGTCGGTTCGGTGTGATCGACTGGGTCGAGGCTCAGAAGGAAGCGCAGGACCTGCTCGCCCGCGTTGGTCTGACCGATGACCCCGACACCAAGATCAAGTCGATCGGTGTCGGCAAGCAGCAGCTGGTCGAGATTGCGAAGGCGCTCGCCAAGTCCGTCAAGCTCCTCATCCTCGACGAGCCGACCGCAGCCCTCAACGAGGCAGAGTCACAGCATCTTCTCGAGCTCATCGTCGGGCTCAAGGGCAAGGGCGTGACGTCGATCATGATCTCCCACAAGCTCAACGAGATCGAGCAGATCGCCGACACCATCACGATTCTTCGCGACGGCAAGACCATCGAGACACTGGATGTGCGTGGCGGCGACGTCGATGAAGACCGCATCATCCGTGGCATGGTGGGTCGTTCACTCGAAAGCCGCTTCCCCGACCGCACGCCGAAGATCGGAGACGTCTTCTTCGAGGTGAAGAACTGGACGGTGCAACACCCGCTCGATAGTTCGCGTCTCGTCTGCAAAGACGAGAACTTCACCGTGCGCAAGGGTGAGATCGTCGGTTTCGCCGGTCTCATGGGCGCCGGTCGAACCGAGCTCGCGATGAGCCTCTTCGGCCACTCGTACGGAACCTTCGTCTCGGGCAAGGTCTACAAAGACGGCAAAGAGATCAGGGTCAACAATGTCGGCCAGGCCATTGAGCACGGCATCGGCTACGTGAGCGAGGACCGCAAGGCACTCGGCCTCAACCTCCTCGACACCATCAAGCGCGCGACCGTCTCCGCCGGTCTCAAGAAGATCAGCAGGGCGGGTGTCGTCTCGGAGATCGAAGAGTACGAGGTCTCGGAGCGCTACCTGAAGACGCTGCGCACCAAGGCCACCTCGGTCGACGAGGGCGTCAACAACCTGTCCGGTGGAAACCAGCAGAAGGTCGTCCTCTCCAAGTGGATGTTCACCGATCCCGACCTGCTCATCCTCGATGAGCCGACTCGAGGAATCGACGTCGGTGCCAAGTACGAGATCTACGGGATCATCAACCAGCTCGCGGCCCAGGGCAAGGGCATCGTGCTCATCTCATCCGAACTCCCCGAGCTCCTCGGCATGTCAGATCGCATTTACACGATCTTCGAGGGCTCGATCACTAACGAACTCACGGCCCAAGAGGCCAACCCGGAATCGCTCATGGTGAGCATGACCTCGAAAAGGACTCGAGCCTGATGAAGAACCTTCGCAACGTATTCGGTGGCAAGGGCGGCGGTGTCAACCAGTACGGAATGATCATCGCGCTCGTCGCGATTGTCATCATCTTCGAGTTTTGGACCGGCGGGTTGACGCTGACCCCGCAGAACGTGATCAACGTCTTCACCCAGTACTCCTACATCCTGATCCTCGCGATCGGCATGGTCATGGTGATCGTTGCCGGCCACATCGACCTCTCCGTGGGATCGGTCGCGGCCTTCGTCGGCATCAGCGTGGCGCAGTCCATGGCGGTCTGGCACCTGCCGTGGCCGCTCGCCATCGTGCTCGGCCTCGTCATCGGCGCACTCGTCGGCGCCTGGCAGGGATTCTGGGTCGCCTACGTGCGTGTCCCAGCCTTCATCGTGACGCTGGCCGGCCAGCTCATCTTCCGCGGTGGCAACCAGCTCATCGGTAACTCCACATCCCTTCCGGTGCCGGGTGCCTACCAGTTCATCGGCAACGGCTACCTTCCCGACTTCGGGCCCAACACCGGCTACAGCAACCCGACGCTCATCATCGGCCTGATCGTCATCGTCGTTCTCATCATTCGCGAGATCCGCGCACGCAGGAAGCGCGTCAGGATGGGCGCAGTCCTGCAGCCGGTTTGGGTCAGCGTCGTCCGCGTCGGGGTTCTCATCGTCGTCACCCTATTCGCGACCTACGAGTTCGCCTCCAGCAGCGCAGGCACGAGCATTCCGGACGTCGCCATCATTCTCGGCGTCCTCGTTCTCATCTACGGCTTCGTCACCCGCTCGACGGTCTTCGGTCGCCACATCTACGCGGTGGGCGGCAACTCGAACGCGGCGGTGCTCTCGGGTGTCAATTCGAAGCGCGTCAACTTCCTGGTGATGATGAACATGTCGGTTCTCGCCGCTGTCGCCGGAATGGTGTACCTCGGATACTCGGGCGCGTCGGGCCCCCAGGACGGAACCGGCTGGGAGCTGGATGCCATCGCCGCCGTCTTCGTCGGTGGCGCGGCCATCGCGGGAGGGGTTGGAACCATCGTTGGCTCCATCATCGGTGGGCTCGTGCTCGCGTTCCTCGCCAACGGCCTCGCGCTCGTCGGCATCGACACCAACCAGGTCGTGATCATCCGCGGCCTCGTACTTCTGGTCGCCGTCGCATTCGACGTGTACAGCAAGTCGCAGGGCAAGCCATCCATCACCGGATTCCTGACTCGCAACTTCCGCAAGAAGAGCGGCGACGACGAGGGCGCTCCGAGCGGCTCAGATTCGGTAAGCGAGCAACCCAAGTCGATCGAGGACCAACCACAGGTTTTGCTTCCCTAGGTTTCCTGGGGCGGCAAATAAGGGGACGTGCGCCGACGCGCGTCCCCAACACATCAAGAGAAAAGGGCATTCAAAATGCGCAAGCAGCTAATTGTGGGCGCGGCAGTCGCGACCATCGCGGTCATGGCACTGTCGTCATGTTCCACTCGCGACACGTCCAGCGCCTCGGGCGCCGTCATCAAGAAGGGCGAGACCATCGGGGTCGCGCTCCCCGCCAAGACCTCACAGAACTGGGTTCTCGCCAAGGCCGCATTCGAGAAGTCGATCGCGGCAGCCGGCTTCAAGGCCGACGTGCAGTACGCGGCAGCGACCAACACGGTGCCCGACCAGCAGAACGAGGTCTCCGCGATGGTGACCAAGGGTGACAAGGTCATCATCGTCGCCGCCCAGGATGGCAGCCAGCTCGGTACCCAGGTCGCCGCAGCCAAGAAGGCCGGCATCACCGTTATCGCGTGGGACCGCAACCTCACCGGAACCAAGAACGTCGACTACTACGTCGCATTCAACAACTTCAAGGTCGGTGTGCTGCAGGGCAACGCCCTCCTCGCGGGCATGAAGGCGAAGAAGGCCACCGGCCCGTACAACATCGAGCTGTTCGCCGGTTCGCCCGACGACGCCAACGCTCCCATCTTCTTCAACGGTGCAATGAGCGTCCTGCAGCCGAAGATCAACGATGGAACGCTGAAGGTCGCCTCGGGTGAGACGAAGTTCGCCCAGGTCAGCACGCAGGGCTGGCTCGCCCAGAACGCACAGGCGCGTATGACCGACCTCCTGACCAAGAGCTACAGCTCGAAGACCGCCGAACTCGATGGCGTCCTCTCGCCGAACGACACGCTCGGCCGCGCGATCCTGACTGCCATCCACGCAGCCGGAAAGCCGTACCCGATCGTGACCGGCCAGGACTCGGAGACCGCTTCCATCCCGCTCATCATGAATGGAACGCAGTACTCGACGATCTACAAGAACACGCAGGACGAGGCACAGGCTGCCGTCGACCTCGTGACCACGCTGAGCAAGGGCGAGAAGCCGAAGACGGTTGTCGACAAGAACAACTTCAACGGCAAGATCACCGTGCCGTCGGTTGAGCTGACCCCGATCCTCGTCACCAAGGAAAACGCTGTCGCGACCTACAAGGACAACCCCACGCTCGAGGCGTTGACCAAGTAGTACACGGTATACACCGCAGGCAGGCCGTCGTCCGAACCCAGGTTCGGGCGGCGGCCTCCCTCGTTTTAACCGCGTCTGCCCCCGCGTGATGCGTCTGCCACCGTACGTACGGGGGCAGACGCATCACCCGGGGGCAGACGCGGTTTGGCGGGCCCCGGATACCAGGTTTGTTGCCGCGTGGTCAGACTCGGGCGAAGGCGCGGACGGGGAACGTGCCGAGACCCTCGATGAGCGGCGGGGTCGCGGTGAACCGGGCACCGGTTCTCGGAAGCTCCGCCAGGTTCGTCAGGTGTTCGACCACGTGGATGCCCGCCGCGAGCAGCGCGCTGTGGGCGGGCCGCTCCCCCGAACCTTCCGCGTCATCGATGTTGAGCGAATCGATGCCCACGAGCGTGACACCCTGGTCAACCAGATACTCGGCGCCCTCAGCAGTCAGGAACGGTGCACCCGTCGCGTACTCGGGCGTTCCGAAATGACGACTCCAGCCGGTGTAAAGCAACACCGCCCTGCCCGCGACCTCCCTGTCTGAGAAGACCGATGCGGGGATGCTCCGCTCCCTCGCGTCCGCAAGCTGGAAGACCTCGGTCGGCAGGTCGACCAGGGTCTCGAGGCCGAGATGGGCAAGATCCGCGCCACCCTCGTACCGGTGCCACGGGCTGTCGAGATAGGTGCCCGTGTTGCCGATCATGGTGATGATGTCCATCGCGAACTCGGTGCCGGGCGCGTACCTGGCGCGAGATTCTTCGCGAGTGAGGTGCGGCGTGATGGTCGGCGCCGGAAGACCCGGATAGGTGACGAGCCCCGCGCGGATGACGTGGCTGAGCTCGATGAACCTCGCGCGTGGGGCGGGCACCCCGACCCCGACGGCGGGATCAGAGTGGACTCGGTTCTGCGGCACGCTTGCTCCTTTTCTTCACGATGGTGACGATGACGGCCGCGAACGCAAGCAGCGCCGGGACGATGAGATGGCTGCCGGCGAGCACGAGCAGGCCCGCAACGAGAATGACGGAGATCACGGCCATCCACCATCCGACGCTCCAGCGCTCCAGCAGTCGCACCGCGGCGAGCATGCCCAGCGCGTAGACCGCGACCATGCAGCTGGTGTGGATCAGGATGAACGGGGTCAGGTCTAATCCACTCTGCACGAGCACCACGAAGTAGACGAGATTGACCCCGCCGACGATCACGAGCGCCCGGCGCGGCACGGCGCCGGACTCCGCGCCCCGGGAGATCCAGGCCGGAAGATGGCCGTCGCGTCCGAGCGCGGCGCCCAGGTTGGCGAAGGCCGGAAGGTAGGCGTTCAGCACCCCCATCGCGACGATGAGGGCGATTCCGGCGACCACCCACGCGCCGAAACCGGGCGCGGTGGTCGACACGAGGTCGAGCAGCGGCACCGCGCTCGTGCCACCGCTGCTGCCGAGCACGGCGACCGTGACCACCTGCAGCGCGAGGTACGCGATGCCGACAGTGGCGATGGCGATCCCGGTGGCCAACGGGATGGTGCGCCGCGGATTCCGGAACTCCCCCGCGATGTGCGTCACGGCCTCCCAGCCCGCGAACGCCCAGACGAACAGGCTGATCGCGGCTCCCACGCCTGCCCAGCCATGCGGGAGGAACGGCTGGAAATTGCCAGCCCTTGCCGCGGGCACGGAGATCGCCACGACGAAGATGACGACGAGCAACAGGATCGCGGTCAGCACGAGTTGCACCGATCCGGAGACCCGAAGTCCGAACGCGTTGACCACGAACGGCGGCAGATAGATGACGATGCCGATGGCGACGACCAGCCATTTCGGGCCACCGAGCGCCGCAACGAGATACTGGCCGCCGAGAATGGCGACGACCGGTCCACCCACCGCGACGCCGAAGAAGAACCAGTAGCCGGACATCCTCGCGGCCGTCTGTCCGAGCGCCAGGCGAACGAAGGTGGCGACTCCGCCGGCATCCGGAAACCGGGAGGCCAGCGCGGCGAAGGTTCCGGCGAGCGGGATCGAGAGCAGCAGTACCGCGAGCACCGCGAGGATGGATGCCGGGCCCGCCACCCGCGCGGCCAGCGCCGGCAACACGAGGATCCCGGTGCCGAGCACGGCCGCCACGTACAGCGATGCCGCCCGCAGCAGGCCGATCCTGCCGTGGGTCTCCGTGACCTGCGACGTGGCAGTTTCCGTGGTCATGGCGCAAGTCTGCCAGTGGCCACCGACCCGCCGCCGCGTCGAATCAGCCAGTCACCCCGCAGTTCACGCCACGCGCAAACTAGTTCGCGGCCGCCAGGTCGTACAGCGTCACCCCGTCGACCGTCTTCGCCGTGAAGTGTGCCGCGACCCAGTTCGCGATCGAACCCGATGCGCTCGAGCCGCCGTTTCCCTGCCCGACCGATCCAGCGATGAAGTAGTGGATCCTGCCAGCGGCGACATCCGCCTTGAACTCGGAGAGTGTTGGCGACGGGTCGGTCCCGTTGAAGCCGCCGACCGGCATGACAGGCTCCCGCGTCGCGAGCTGGTATCCGGCCGCGCTGTCCGATCCGACCGCGGCGGCGACCCAGGTGTACTCGGATGCGTTGGCACTCAGCAGCGCCGTCACCGCGCCACCCGCGCCGGTGTTGCCGAACAATGGTTGAGCACCGCCGGGTCGCACGCCGCCGCCGGGGCGGCCACCGCCACCGCCCAGGTCGCCGAGCACTGTGGGTCCGGCCGTGACAATGGATCCGGTGTGGCCGGTGAGTACGGTATCGATCGTGTATGCGGCCGGGGCGAGCAGGCCAGCGGTGAGGGTGATCGCGATGGTCGCCGCGGCCATCCGCTTGCTTCGGTGCGGGAGTAGAAGCAGAACGGTTGCCACGATGCCGAGGCCGAGTGCCGTCCACTTGAGCCATGGCAGCCAGCTCGCGGCCTCGCTCAGCAGCGCGAAGCCCCAGAGGACGGTGGCGAGGATGGCGCCCGCCGCGACGATCCACGACCAGGACGCCGCGCGATACGACCAGAGGACCGACGCACCCATAGCCACGATTCCCGCTATCGCCGGAGCGAGCGCGACCGTGTAATACGCGTGGAAGATCCCCTCGGCGAAGCTGAAGGTGAGCGCGGTGACGAACAGCCAGGCCGTGAACAGCATGAGCGTGGCGCGACGTGGATCCCCGCGACCGCCACGCATCACAATGAACGCGGCCAGGGCGAGAATCAGTGCGGCGGGCAGCAGCCAGGTGATCTGACCGCCGATCTCATCCTGGAAGAGGCGGAGGATGCCAGGGTTTCCCCACTGCGCGGTGGTCGCGGCCGCCACACCACCGGTCACGCTGCCGGTCTCACTGCCGGTGAGCCGACCGAGCCCGTTGTAGCCGAAGGTCAGCTCGAGGAAGCTGTTATTCTGCGATCCGCCGATGTACGGCCGCATGCTCGCCGGCACGAGTTCGACGATCGCGACCCACCAGCCCGCAGAGACGATCACCGCGGCAAGCGCCAACAGCAGATGCCAAATGCGCCGCCACCAGTTGCCGGGAGCTGCGACCATATAGATTCCGGCGAGCGCTGGCAGAATGACGAACGCCTGCAACTGCTTGGTCAGGAAGCCGAGCCCGACCATCGCGCCGGCCCACAGCACCCAGCGCAAGTTGCCGGATTGGATGCCGCGAAGCGTGAAATACACGGACAGGCTCAGCAACAGCACGAGCAGCGCGTCCGGATTGTTGTAGCGGAACATCAGGGCCGCAACCGGGGTGAGCGCGAGCACTCCGGCGGCCAGAAGCGCGGTTCGGGCCGAGAACGAACGCCGAACCGTCGCGAACACGACCCCGACCGTCGCCACGCCAATGAGCGCCTCGGGCAGGAGGATGCTGAACGAGCTCAGTCCGAACGCACGAACCGAGAGCTCCATCAGCCACAGGCTCGCCGGCGGTTTGTCGACGGTGATCGAGTTGGCGGCATCCGAGGATCCGTAGAAGAAGGCCTCCCAGTTGCTCGCGCCGGCCTGCACCGCCGCAGAGTAGAAGGAGTTGGCCCATCCGCTAACGCTGAGGTCCCACAGGTAGAGGAGCGCGGTGAGAGCGAGCAGGCCGATGAGCGCCGGCCGCTCCCACTTCGCGGTCGTCGCCGAGCCGCGGACGATCCGGCGAGCCAACGCGGTGAGACCGGACCGCTCACCGCCGACGAGCACGGCGGGAGCGGTCGAGCTGGTCATGTCGTCGTCACTTCCTGGAGAGAAATCGATCCCTGGGTGACCCGTCGTTCAGCGACGGACCCGCGACGCTCGCTGTGGTCGCGAAAGACCCACGTCCGCAGGAGCACGAACCGAAAGACGGTCGCGAGCACGTTGGTGAAGGTCAGGACGACGAGCTCGGAGAGCACGTTCGCCTGCGGGTTGATGACGTGCAGTTCGAGCAGCGACCCGCTCGTGATGATCCAGGAGATACCGAAGACGATGAGTCCCTGGAACTGGTGCAGCGTCATCCTCGACCTCCCCCGAACGCCGAACGTGAACCGACGATTCGCGGCGGTGTTGGCGATCGCCGTCAGCAATAGCGCGAGGAAGTTGGCGGCGAAACTCGTCATCACGGTCGCGAACAGCAGATACAGCAGCGCGTAGGCCACGGTCGAGACAATCCCAACGCAACCGAATCGAAGCAGCTGGGCGAGGAAGGATGGCCGGCGGGCCGGCGACTCGAGTGGCCTGCGTCCGAGCCTGTCGTAGACCCGGTCCACGGGGATCCGCCCCGACGAAAGCCCACGCGAAAGTCGCACGATGCCGCGCAGGTCTCGGCGCACGGTCGAGACGATCTTCACTCGGCTGTCGGTGTCATCCACCCAGTCGACGGGGACCTCGTGGATGCGCAGGCCGCTTCGCTCGGCCAGGACCAGCAGTTCGGTATCGAAGAACCAGCCGTCGTCCTCGACGAGCGGGAGAAGTTGGGCGGCGGCATCCGCGCGCATGGCCTTGAAGCCGCACTGCGCGTCGGTGAAGCGCACACCCATCGTCTGCCGAAGCAGGAAGTTGTAGCACTGCGAGATGAACTCGCGCTTGCTGCCTCGGTCGACGCGGGAGGATGGCGCAAGGCGCGTCCCGATCGCGAGATCCGAGTGTCCGGAGAGCAGCGGGGCGATCAGTGGCGGGAGCGCGCGAAGATCGGTCGAGAGGTCGACGTCCACATAGGCCACGACCTTTGCGGTGGATGCGAGCCAGGCGCTCTTCAGCGCACGTCCGCGGCCCTTCTCCTCGAGGTGAAGGATCTCGACATTCTCGAGTTCGTAGGTGAGCAGCGTCGCCACGTCGAGCGTGGCGTCCGTGCTGGCGTTATCCGCAATCGTGATGGACCAGGGGAGGTCGAGCTCCGCTGTCAGGTAGGCGTGCAGCGCGCGGATGCTTGGGGCAAGCGAATCCTGCTCGTCGAAGACGGGAACGACAACCTCGAGGGCGAGTGGTTCTGTCGATGTGTTCATGTGCGCCAGCTAACGCGCGCGCCCTATGCGCAATCTATGAGCCGGCTAGAACCTTCTTGGGAGCGTGATACGGAAAACCTCCTCTGACAGTTTCTCATCCGAACCAGCCCCGCCTCCGAACACGCTCGCCCGGCCTCCGAAAACGCCCGCCCCGCCTCCGAAAACGAAGGAGCATCCGTCGAAAAGCCGCACGAACGATCAATTCACGCGACGTATCGGCCAAATCTCCTTCGTTTTCGGTTAGAGCGCACGTCGGGCAGCGCGGGCACGGGATGACCGGCCCACCTACTCCACCGTGTAAACCCTCGGTCGCAGGCTCCCTCTGCGCTGGGGTCGCAGGTTGCTTCGCAACCTTCTCAGCCCACCGCGCAATCAGCGCTCGAGCGCGTGCAACACGTCGCCGACCAGGTCATCGACATCCTCGATGCCGACCGATAGCCGAACGACGTTCTCGGGGACCTCGAGCGCGGTTCCCCGAACGGACGCGTGGGTCATCTCCGACGGATACCCGATGAGCGACTCGACACCGCCGAGCGACTCGGCCAGCTGGAATACCTCCGTCGACTCCGCGAACCTGCGCGCGGCGGACGCGCCGCCCGTGAGCGCGACCGACAGCATCCCGCCGAATCCGCTCATCTGGCGGGCCGCGATGTCGTGTCCGGGGTGCGTCGAAAGTCCCGGGTAGTAGACGGCGTCGAGGGCCGGATGGCCGACCAGCCGCTCGGCGATCGCCTGCGCGTTCGCCGAGTGCCGCTCCATCCGCACCGCGAGCGTCTTGATGCCGCGGACGGTGAGCCATGCGTCGAGCGGACCGCTGACGGCACCCACACCAAACTGCAGAAAGCCGACCTTCTCCGCGAGTTCGATGTCGTTCACGACGACCGCACCGCCGAGAACGTCCGAGTGGCCGCCGAGATATTTGGTGGTCGAGTGGATGATGACATCTGCGCCGAGCGACAGCGGCTGCTGCAGGTAGGGCGATGCGAACGTGTTGTCCACGACGACGATGGCGCCGGCCTTGTGACCGATCTCGGCGAGCGCTGCAATGTCGCTGATCTTCATGAGCGGGTTGGAGGGCGTCTCGATCCAGAGCACTGCCGTCTCTTTGTGCTGAACTGCCGCAACGACCGCGTCGACATCACTCATGTCGACCGTGTCGAGCGTGACGCCCCAGGGCACGAAGACCCGGTTGACGAGGCGATGCGTTCCGCCGTAGACGTCGTTGCCCATGACGACGTGCGCGCCCGGGGTGAGCACCGCGCGCAGCAGGGTGTCCTCGGCAGCGAGCCCAGAGGCGAAGCTGAACGCCTTCGTTCCCCCCTCGAGCGAGGCGAGCAGTTCCTGAAGGGAGTCCCGGGTCGGGTTGCCGCCGCGGCCGTACTCGTAGCCGCCGCGGAAGCCGCCGATGCCATCCTGCACAAAGGTCGAGGTGAGGTAGACGGGAGGCACAACCGCACCGGTCGTCGGATCGAAATCCTGGCCGGAATGGATGGCGCGGGTGGAGAAGCCCGCCGGTGTGGGCTCTGAAATGTCGGACACTGGGTTCTCTCTGTTAGTCGACGCTGGGCTTGTTGGTCGACGCTGGCTATTGGTCGAAGCTGGCGATCAGGCGCTTTATTCCGAGAGGAAGTTGAGCAGGTCGTACCGCGTGAGAACCGCGGCCGGCTTGCCGTCGTCAACAACCAGGAGGGCATCCGTTGTTCCCAGCGCCTCGCGGGCCTGGGTCACGGATTCGCGCGCACCGATGATCGGCAGCGGCGCGCCGATGTACGCCTCGATCGAGTCGGTCATGCTCGCGGCCCCGCTGAAGACGAGTTCGACCAGCGAGCGTTCGTCCACCGCGCCGATGACCTCGCCGATGACGACGGGCGGCTCTGCGGTGAGCACGGGAAGCTGCGAGACGTCGTGCTTGGTCATGATCTGGATGGCGTCGTGCACCGTGTCCGATGGGTGCAGGTGCACGAGGTCGGGCATCTCTCCCGACTTCAGGCGCACGAGGTCGGCGACGGTCTTCTCGTCGGAGACCTGGCTGAATCCGTAGGACTGCATCCACTTCTCGTTGAAGACCTTGCCGAGGTAGCCTCGGCCACCATCCGGTAACAGCACGACGACGACGTCATCCGGTCCGAGGTCGGCCGCGAGCTTGAGCGCCGCGGATACCGCGAGCCCACTCGATCCACCGACCAGTAGGCCCTCCTCGCGAGCGAGTCGCAGGGTCAGATCGAAGGACTCGGCGTCGGAGGATGCGATGATCCGGTCCACAACCGAGGGGTCGTACGCGCTCGGCCAGAAGTCCTCGCCGACGCCCTCGACGAGGTACGGGCGACCCGTGCCGCCGGAATAGACCGACCCCTCCGGGTCGGCGCCGATGATCTGCACCTTGCCGTCGGAGACCTCCTTGAGGTACTTGCCGACACCGCTGATGGTTCCACCGGTGCCGACGCCGGCAACGAAGTGGGTGACCTTGCCCTCGGTGTCCCGCCAGATCTCCGGACCCGTGCTCTCGTAGTGGCTGAGCGGCCCGTTCGGGTTCGAATACTGGTCGGGCTTGAACGCGCCCGGGATCTCGCGCGCGAGCCGATCGCTCACCGAGTAGTAGGACTCCGGGCTGTCGGGAGCAACGGATGTCGGCGTCACGACGACCTCGGCGCCGTACGCCTTCAGCACGTTGCGCTTCTCCTCGCCAACCTTGTCCGGAAGCACGAAGACGCAGCGGTAGCCGCGCTGCTGGGCGACAAGGGCAAGGCCGATTCCCGTGTTGCCGCTGGTCGGCTCCACGATCGTTCCGCCGGGCTTCAGCTTGCCCTCGGCCTCGGCCGCGTCGATGATCCTGGCCGCGATGCGATCCTTGGATGATCCTCCCGGATTCAAATATTCGACCTTCACGAGGATGGTGGGGGCGTAGCCCTTGGCAACATTGGTGAGGCGGACGAGCGGCGTATTGCCGATGAGATCGAGCACCGAATTCGCGTACTTCATGGTGCGCTCAATCTACCAGCGGGTGTGGGAGTGTTACGCGGGCGCGCTCCCCCCGCTCACAGCCCCTGGTCGCCCTCGGTGATGGCGACGACAAGGTCGTTCCTGGTCAGGGTCGCGTTGATGCCGTGCGCGTTGATCACGATCGCCTTGCCCTGCGTGATCGCTGCGGAGGGCAGACAGCTCGAGAGCGACCTGGTCGGGGTCTTGATCGTGCCGTTGAGGAGCAGGCAGGTCTGCCCAGCCGTCGATTTGCCGACCCAGAGCGACCAGCCCGTCGCACTCGTTGCGATGAAGCGGGTGCTGCCGTTGTTCAGCCCGATGGACGTCAGGTAGCTGGGCCGCGGGAAGGTGTCGGCCCCCGTCGCCGATGCCGAGAACCACCCCGATACCTGGTCCGCCGTGTAGGTGCGCGTGACGGAGCCGCCGATGGGCACTGCCGTGGCAGAAGGCGTGGACGTCCCCGAACCGGTTGAGCCCGGCTGCCTGCCGGCCCCGGTCGCGATGATGGCGCCGGCGACTATCCCCACGATGGCAACCGCCACGACCACCGGGACGGTGAAGCGGAATCGTTTTCGAGCGGCCGGAGCGGGCTCGGGATCGGTCGGTGCTGCCGGAGCGTTCGGCACGTTAGCCGCGGGACCGGCAGGATCGAGCGCGGCGACAGCAGCCTCGAGAGCCGCCGAGATCGCGGCGCGATGATCCTCCTCCCAGACGATTTCGTCGCGGGCGTTGGCCGCCACGGCCTCCTCGTCGGGGGTGTTCGTGCGCCCGTAAGCGGCACGCTCATACTCCGTCAGGCGTGCTGCCCGCGCGAGGGATGCCGCGCTCGCGACGGCCGGATCGGCGGCCTCCCGCAGGGCGGGGACGGCATCCTCGTCGCCGGAGTACGCGGCCAGAAAAGTGGCGAGCGCCGCGGGATCCGACTCGACGCGCGCCAGTGCGTTCGCCGCCCGCTCGCGTGAGAGTGCCATGCCCAGAGCGTACACAGCATCGCTTAGGAGCGAACGGCCGCCGGCCCGGCCTGCTCCGCGAACAGGCGCGAATATTCTCCACCGCTGGCGAGCAGTTCCGCGTGCGTTCCCGATTCGACGATCTCGCCGGCTTCGACCACGAAGATCACGTCGGCACCGATCACGGTCGAGAGCCGGTGCGCGATCGCAATCGTGGTCCGCCCCCTGGATGCCTCATCGAGCGCGGCCTGCACGATTCGTTCGGAGATGGTGTCGAGCGCACTGGTCGCCTCGTCGAGGATCAACACGGGCGGATCCTTCAGCAGCACACGCGCGATCGCGACCCTCTGCTTCTCCCCGCCGCTCAGCCGATAGCCGCGTTCGCCAACGAGCGTGTCGTAGCCGAGTGGGAAACTGACGATCGTGTCGTGGATGTTGGCCGCCTTCGCCGCGGCTTCAAGCTCGTCGTCCGTCGCATCCGGTTTCGCGTAGCGCAGGTTCTCGGCGATGGTCGCGTGAAAGAGGTAGGTCTCCTGGCTGACGATCCCGATGTGGCGCACCAGGCTGTCCTGCTTGAGATCGCGCACGTCATCGCCCGCGAATACGACGCTCCCGTCCTCGATGTCGTGGAAGCGCGGGATCAGATAGGAGACCGTGGTCTTGCCCGCCCCTGACGGTCCGACGAATGCCGCGTACTGGCCGGGGCGAATCGCAAACGACACCGAGCGCAGCGTGGCTGCCGTGTCCTTGCCCGCATCCGGGTAGCGGAAGACGACATCCTGGAAGGCGACCGTGCCAACCTCGGCCTCGTTCACGGCGCGCGCGTCGGGCTTGTCAACGATTGCCGGGCGCAGGTCGAGGTACTCGAAGATCCGGGAGAACAGCGCCTGGGAGGTCTGCAGGTCCAGCGCGACGCGCAGCAGTCCCATCAGCGGGAACGTCACGCGCGCCTGCACGGTGGTGAACGCGACGATGGTGCCAGCCGTAACGGGAACGTTGTGGGTGATGAGCCACGCCGCGACCAGGTAGATGACCGCGGGGATGACCGAAAGGAAGATGCTGACCATCGCGAAGAACCACTGGCCGCTCATCTGCTGGCGTACCTGCAGGCCGATCTGGTTGTTGTTCTCTGAGCCGTACCGGGCGATCTCCGAGGGCTGCTGGTTGAAGCTCTTGGCCAGCAGGATGCCGCTGACGCTCAGCGTCTCCTGCGTGATCGCGGTCATGTCCGACAGCGACTCCTGCGTCTTGGTCGCGATCCGCGCCCGCACCTGCCCGACCCGACGCTGCGCGATCACGAGGATCGGCAGGAGGACGACCGCGACGATCGTCATCTGCCAGCTCAGGATGATCATCGACACCAGGGCAGCGATCACCGTGACGGTGTTGCCGATCACGCTCGAGATCGTGTTGCTGAGGACGCCGGCGACACCACCGACATCGTTCTGGAGCCTCGATTGGATGACGCCGGTCTTGGTCTTCGTGAAGAAGGCGAGCTCCATGGACTGCAGGTGGCTGAACAGCCGCATCCGCAGGGATCCCATGACCTTGTTGCCGACGGTCGCTGTGAGCCAGGTCTGCCAGACACCGAGGCCGGCGGAGGCGACCCAGAGAACGACCATGATGACCACGAGCGTCACGAGTTTCGGCACATTGGGATGCCCGCCGGGCGGAAACAGCCCCTGGTCGAACAGTTGCTTCGTCAGGAGCGGAGGCGCAACGCTGAGGCCCGCGCTGACCAGCACGAGCACGATCGTGATGGTGAGCTGTACGCGGTAGGGGCGAAAGAGCTCGCCGATCCGGCCCAGGAGACGATCGACCTTCGGCGCCGACGCGTTCAGGGCGCGCTGGGACTCGATGTCTCTTCCGCCGACCCGACCTCCGTGGCCGCCGCCACCCCGCATACTCACCCAATTACCCTAGGTGGTTCGGCGCCCGGGTGAACGGCCGGTGCCACGCAAAAAAGGCGCCGCATCCATTCGGATGCGGCGCCCTCTTGTGTACCCCGCTACCGGGGTGGGAATTACTTGAGCGTGACGGTGGCGCCAGCCTCTTCGAGCTGAGCCTTTGCCTTCTCGGCGTTCTCCTTGTTTGCACCCTCGAGCACAACGCCCGGAGCACCATCAACGAGTGCCTTCGCCTCACCAAGGCCGAGGCTCGTGAGTGCGCGCACCTCCTTGATGACCTGGATCTTCTTCTCGCCAGCCGACTCGAGGACGACGTCGAACGAGTCCTTCTCCTCGACCTCTTCGGCGGGAGCAGCAGCTCCGCCACCCGCGGCAGCAACGGCCACGGGAGCCGCAGCGGTGACCTCGAAGGTCTCCTCGAACTTCTTCACGAAGTCGCTGAGCTCAATGAGCGTGAGCTCCTTGAACGCGTCGAGCAGCTGGTCTGTTGACAGCTTTGCCATTTGGTTCTCCTTAGTTTTTCTAGTGTTTCGACCGCGTTAGTTCGCGGAATCCTGCTTCTCGCGCAGCGCGTCGACCGTGCGAACGGCCTTCGACAGCGGTGCGTTGAACAGATATGCAGCACCGAACAGCGACTGCTTGAAGGCGCCAGCCAGCTTGGCCAGCAGCACCTCCCGGCTTTCGAGATCGGCGAGCTTGTTGACCTCTTCTGCGCTCAGGGGGTTACCGTCGAAGTAACCGCCCTTCACGACCAGCAGAGGGTTTGCCTTGGCAAAGTCACGCAGAGCCTTCGCAACAGCGACGGTGTCGCCGTGAACGAAAGCGAGAGCGGATGGCCCGGCGAGTTCTGCGTCGAATGACGAGATACCTGCCTGGTTGGCCGCAATCTTGGTCAGCGTGTTCTTCACCACGGCGTACGTCGCGTGCTCACTGATCGACTGCCGCAGCTGCTTGAGCTGGGCAACGGTGAGTCCGCGGTACTCGGTCAGCAGGACAGCGTTCGAGCTACGGAAACTCTCCGTAAGCTCGGCAACCGATGCTTCCTTGTTCGCCATGGCGCTCCTTAGTAGTGGTTGGTTCAACCAAGACCACGCGGGAACTAAAAAAGCTCCGACGCTTGGCGTACGGAGCTGAATGATCCAAATCGGATCGAACTTCTACACACACCTGCGCGGGATGCTGACTGGACTGCTGCTCAGAGAGACACAGCACTATCCAGCCAAACCTTCGATCACGATTGCTCGCGACATCCAGCGGTCTTTGGCCTCGACAAGAGTACGTGATGCGAGCCCGGCTGGCAAACCCGCCGTCTGCTAGATGGGCCCGTCCTGCTCCCGAAAACGAAGGAGTTTTCACGCTCCTGCAGCGCGGGATGCCCGTTCGACGCGCATCCCGCGCGAAGTTCCTTCGTTTTCAGATGGCAGAAGTGTGCTCAGGCGTTGCGCCAGGAGTGCTTCGGCTCGAAGCCGAGCAGCCTGCGGGCCTTGTCGATCGAGAGCAGCGTCTCGGTTCCCACCAGTTCGTGCTTGAGATCGACGTTCGGGAACTCCGCCGCTGCCAGCTCCGAGCTCGGGCGAGTCATGACGGTGTCGGCGTTGGCGATCACGTAGGTTTCGAATCCGGGGATCCTGGCCTCGAGCGCCTTCAGTACCGCCAGTGCGCCATCCCGGGTGTCGATGTAGCCCCAGAGGTTCCAGCGGCGCAGCTTCGGATCGGTGTCCCAGGTCGGCTGGTTGACGTAGTCGGTCTCGTTCAACACGTTCGAGAAGCGCAGACCCGAGATGCTCAGCTCCGGATCCCAGCGGACGAGCTTCGTCGCCAGCTCTTCCTCGAGCGCCTTCGTGACCGAGTACATCGACTCGGGCCGTGACGGGTACTCCTCGTCGACCGGGAGGTAGGGCGGATCGATTTCGAACGGGATGCCGAGGAGCGTCTCGCTCGACGCGTAGACGATCGTCTTGATCCCGGCGCGACGTGCGGCCTGGAAGACGTTGAACGTCGCGTTCATGTTGTTGTGGAACGTCGCGGAGTCCGGGACGAGACCGCCGGCGGGAACCGCTGCCAGGTGCACGACGGCATCCAGCGAATCGTATTTGTCATTCACAGAGGTGAAGGCGTCGACCACCGAGCCGTAGTCGGTGAGGTCGATACGCAGGAAGGTGTCGCTCCGAACGCCGACCGTGTCGAGCACGAAGACCTCGTGGCCCGCAGCGCCAAGCCCCCGAACTACCTCTGAACCAAGTTTTCCATTACCGCCAGTTACCGCAATTCGCATGAATTAAGTCTACTGAGACAGAACGACGGATTCGCCATCAGCTCTGACCGCGACGACCGGCAGTTCGATCCGGAACTCCGTCTTTCCCGGAACGCTGGCGACAGTCACGCTGCCACCGTGCGCATCGATGACCGCCTTCACGATCGCGAGGCCGAGACCAGTGCTGCCTGATGCCCGTGAGCGCGACGAGTCGCCGCGCGCGAAGCGCTCGAACAGGGTGGCCCGGACACCGACGGGAATACCGGGACCGTCATCCGTCACGGTCACGACCGCGGTCTTCGATTTGGTCTGGGAGAGTGCGACAGTAACCGTTGTCCCCGGCGGCGTGTGGACGCGGGCGTTGGCAAGCAGATTGACGAAGACCTGGTGGATGCGCTGGCCGTCGCCCTCGATCTTCACCGGATCATCCGGTGCATCGAGCTCCCACTCGTGCTCCGGGCCCGCCGCGTACGCATCGCTCACGCAGTCGACCAGCAGCCTTGACAGGTCGAGCGGGCCAGTCTCGATGTCGCGACCCTCATCCAGTCGAGCCAGAAGCAGGAGGTCCTCGACGAGCGTCGTCATCCGCACGGCCTCCGACTCAACCCGGCCGAGCGAGTGCGTGACATCCTCCGGGAGGTCGTAGTTTCCGCGACGGGTGAGCTCGGCGTATCCGCGAATCGACGCCAGCGGCGTGCGCAACTCGTGGCTGGCGTCCGCGACGAACTGCCGGACACGGCTCTCGCTTGCCTGCCTTGCCTGCAGCGCATTGCCGACGTGCCCAAGCATGGTGTTCAGCGCGAGGCCGACCTGGCCGACCTCGGTGCGCTGATCGGTATCGGCGTCGGGGACTCGAACCGACAGGTCCACCTCACCGCGATCCAGCGGCATCGACGACACCTCGGTTGCGGTGGCAGCGACCCGCTGCAGTGGCCGAAGCGCGAGCGCGACGATCCACCTGGTTGCGAATGCGACGAGAAGAACAGCACCGAGAAGGATTCCGCCGAGCGCGAGCCCGAAGCGAAGCATCGTCGACTGGGTATCGGCCAGCGGCGTTGCAATGTATCGGTAGAACTTGAAGGTCGCACCGGTGTTCTGGCTTGTGGCTGTCAGGAGCCGCGTTCGAATGACGCGAAAATCTCCGACCCCGGGGATCGTGATGTTGGTGATCGTGCCACTCGTCGTCATTGAGAGCAACGGAGTCAGTTCCGTGCTGGACAGCGTCGTCGCCGTTCCGCCGAAGATGGGGCTTTGCTCCCCGCCGATCTCCGTTCCGATGGAATCCGCGACGATCGACCCGGCCGAAAGGCCAGGGGCGTTGCCGCCGGCAGTCGGTGGACCCGCGTCAGGATTCAATCCGGCCGCGCGCTCGGTGAAGGCCACCGCTCGGGTGAGCTGGTTGTCGATCGGTGTCAGCAGATTGCCGTAGAGGGCAATCACGCTGAACCCACCGACGATGAGGCTCAGCAGCGCGAAGAGGGCTACGACGCTGACGACCAGGCGCCGACGGAGTGTCCACGGCGCGCGGCTGAGCTTCAGTAGTGTCCTCGGCGCGCGGCTGAGCCGCAGTTTCATCGCGTTGGCTTCAGGATGTAGCCCACGCCGCGGACGGTGTGGATCATGGGGGTGCGGCCGGCGTCGATCTTCTTGCGAAGGTAGGAGATGTAAATCTCGACCACGCTGGACTTGCCGCCGAAGTCGTAGCTCCAGACCCGGTCAAGGATCTGCATCTTGCTGACCACGCGGCGCGCGTTGCGCATCAGGTAGCGAAGCAGCTCGAACTCGGTGGCCGTCAGGTCGATGAGCTCACCGCCGCGGCGCACCTCGTAGCTGTCCTCATCGAGCTCGAGGTCGCCGACGACGATGTGGGAGTCCGCAGAGTCGTCCACCGTCATCCCCGAGCGGCGGATGAGACCGCGCAGGCGCGCGACCAGCTCCTCGAGGCTGAACGGCTTGGTGACGTAGTCGTCGCCGCCGACGGTGAGGCCGGCGATCCGGTCATCCACGGAGTCCTTGGCGGTGAGGAAGAGGATAGGCGTCTGGTTGCCGTCGGCGCGCAGTCGCTGCAGGACCTGCAGACCGTCGATGTCCGGGAGCATGATGTCGAGGACGATGATGTCGGGACGGAACTCGCGAACCACACTGAGCGCTTTCTGTCCGTCAGGGGCCAGGCGCACGTCCCAGCCCTCGTAGCGAAGCGCCATCGAGAGCAGATCGGTCAGGGAGTCCTCGTCATCAACGACTACCGCACGAATCGGGCTACCGTCGGGCCGGCGCAGCCGCGGCTGAGCCGCGTTCGGAGCCGTGTGCCGCGACTCGAGTGGAAAAGTTGTCATGATTCAAGTATTAGGAGCTTTCTATGAGGAAACTGTGAGCGTCCACTTTTTCTCCTGCGCCTTTTCGAGCCTTCCCCTCCCCTCTGACTGATGGGCGGGCGGTGGGGCTTGGCGCCGAAGTGGGCGGGGCGGGAGAGAATGACAGCGTGACCCTCGCGCATCCGACCCTCGACCTCTGGGACGAGCCCGCTCCGGATCACCGCGCCCGCGTCGTCGCGAACGCCACCGATCGCGTCGCCTGGCTCCGCGCACGCAGCCGCGGGGTCACCGCGACCGACGTTGCCCGCCTCTCCAGCGCCCGCGCCCTCGACGGCGTCGCGCTCGAGAAGCGCAGCGGCAACGGGTTCGGCGGCAACGCGTACACCGACCATGGTCGCGCTCGCGAGCCAGAGATCGCTCGCTGGGTCCTCGCCAATCACGGCATCGCACCGAGCTCAGACCTCTATCACGCGCACCAGCAGCCGCTTCATCTTGCGACTCCGGATGGCGTCAGCCAGCATGGGTCGAACCTGCTGCTGTGCGAGATCAAGACCACCTCGCGCCTCTGGCGCAGCATCCCACGCTCGTATCTTCGCCAGGTCTGGTGGCAGCAGTACGTTCTCGGAGCGGACCGCACCCTGGTCGTCTGGGAGCAGCACAACGACTTCGTGCCGGTCGCCGCCGAGCCACAGGTTCGCTGGGTCGAGCGCGACGACAACGAGATCTATCTGCTCGTCGGGCTCGCGAATCGGCTGCTGGAGCTCATGAGCCGCTGAGCTCGGAGGCGCCGTGCCGCGATCGTGGCGCCGAACACCGCGACCCAGGCAATGGCGAGCGTCGTCGCGACCAGCTCGAGGCTGCTGCCGAAGTCGACCTCGATGCGGGTGATCGAGCAGAGCCCACCGATGCCGGCAACGACTCCTACCGCGATCCCCATCACGAGCGAGAATCGGGCGAGGATGCGATGGTGGTCAGCGAAGGCCGCCTGCAGCATGGCGAAGCAGGCAAGGCCGAACGCGAGGGTCGCGCAGGTGATGTGGGTGAGATCCTGCCAGTCGAACGTGGGACCGTACGGCAGCGGACATCCCGCCGTGCACGTTACCTGGGATGCGACGAGGAAGAAGCCACAGGCGATCCAGAGCGAGACGGCGGGTGCCCAAACGGCGAGCCAGCGCACGCGAGATCGGATGTCCTTGCCCGCGAACGCGATCAGGCCGCCGCCCGCAACGATGAGGAGAAGCGCAATCTCGAAGACGTGCGCGGTCGGCATTCCGGTCGCGCCGAGTTCGCTGACATAGATGTCGGCGTGAATGGTCAGGCGCGCGGCCCAGATGATTACGAGGGCGGCCAGCACGAGAACGGATCCCGCGATCGAGGAGATCACATCGGCGAAAGAACGAAGACTCATGCCGCGAGCGCACCCTTCCAGCGACGTGACACCCAGATCGCTGCGGCGCCGACCCCGCAGACAACGCCGGCGATCAGCACGACGTAGAAGAACACCGAAAAGTAGCCCTCATTCGCGAGCGACGGGTTGAGGAACGGATACGGGTACCAGGCCTTGCCCTTGTTCACGTCGACCGTGAACGGAGCGCGGATCAGCGTGTAGGCCACCCAGACGAGCGGGAAGATAACGATGGCCCGAAGGCTCCGCCAGTTCAGCGGGACGCGGCCGGGCGCGAAGATCCAATCGAGCACGAGGTAGGCGCAGGCCACGACGTGCAGGACTTCGTTCGACCACTCGACCGTAACGCCCTGGGGCAGTTCGACCCCGCGCAGGAGGAGGTTGTAGACGACGCCCGTCACGCCCATGTAGGTAACGACGATGACGCGGAACAGAAGGTACCAGCGCGGATCGCTTCGCCTCGCGAAGGCGTAAATCGCACCGATCAAAAGGACGACCACGCTGGCGACATTGGCCTCGATCGTGAAAAAGCTGAAGAAGTTGGCCAGCTGGAATCCGACATCCAGCCCGTGGCTTCGCCAGTACCCGAAGCTGTTCTGAAGTTGCGCAACGACAGCGACGACGATGAGCGCCGCGACGAGGACCCGGACAACCGCGACGCCGTACTGGTACCCGGGACTCTTCACGTTTCTCCTCGTCGACGAATCTCTCACCGAATGGTATCCGCGTCGATCGCTCTCTCCCGTACGAAGTCTTCCTCGTACGTGTCGCCGAGGCGGAATCGCTTGACGCCCACGCGTGCGAAACCACTCTTCTCGTAGAAGCGGTTGGCCCGCGCGTTGAGCTGGTTTACGCCGAGCCAGATCCCGACCGCACCACGCTCGGCCGCCGCTGCGACGGATGCCTCAACCAGTCGGGCTGCGACACCAGCGCCGTGGTGGCCGGCGAGGACGTAGACCTTGCTGAGTTCTGCGGTGGGGTGAAGCGCGATCGCGGCGATGACATCGGGGTCAGTTGGCTCGCCGAAGATCACCATGGTGTAGCCGATCGGGTCGCTCTCACCGTCGGCATCGGCGACGGCCAGGAACAGCGCCCGCTCAGGATCCGCGAGGTAACCGGCAAAGTGGGATTCGGTGAAGTGCGTCGCGATGAAGTCATCGATGGATGCCTGTGTCGTCGACGGAGGACAGGCCAGTGCAAAGGTGGCCGAGGCGACCCGGGAAAGGTCAGCGGCATCCGCCGGCCCGGCGGCGCGCACCGTTACCCGGCTCGAACCCGCGCGCGCAGTCCCCTCCTCCGAAAACGAAGGAGTTTCGGTCGGTTTGACATCACCAACGGTCGATTCGTCATCGATCATGGTCAATACTCCTTCGTTTTCAGCACAACAGCGGGGCCCAGCGAGGTTGGCCAGCACAACAGCGGGGCCCAGCGAGGTTGGCCGGCACAACAGCGGGGCCCAGCGAGGTTGGCCAGCACAACAGCGGGTAGCCACGGCGCGGCGGGGATGCAGAAAAGGGGCCCGCGCGATGCGGACCCCTTCTCGGCGAACTAACTACAGAACGTTGACATCCAGCGGGATGCCGGGACCAAACGTGGTCGAGACGGTTCCCTTGGTGATGTAGCGGCCCTTCGAGCTCGAGGGCTTCGCGCGAACGACCTCGTCGAGCGCTGCCTTGATGTTCTCGGCGAGCTGCTCCTGAGTGAACGCGGCCTTGCCAACGACGAAGTGCACGTTGGAGTGCTTGTCGACGCGGAACTCGATCTTGCCGCCCTTGATGTCGGAAACAGCCTTGGCGACATCCGTCGTCACGGTTCCGGTCTTCGGGTTCGGCATGAGGCCACGTGGGCCGAGTACCTTACCGAGTCGGCCGACCTGGCCCATGAGCTCAGGGGTCGAGACAGCGGAATCGAACGCGGTGTAACCGCCGGCGACCTTCTCGATGAGCTCGGCGCCACCGACCTCGTCAGCACCAGCCGCAATTGCGGCCTCGGCTGCCGGACCCGTTGCGAACACGAGGACGCGAGCGGTCTTACCGGTTCCGTGGGGAAGGATGACCGTTCCACGAACCATCTGGTCGGCCTTGCGCGGGTCGACCCCGAGCTTGAGCGCGACCTCGACGGTCGAGTTGAAGGTCTTCGATCCGGTCTCCTTGGCGACCTCGACGGCCTCCGAGGGAGTGTAGAAACGGCCGTCTTCGATCTTCTCAGCGGCTGCGCGATATGCCTTTGACTTCGCCATGATTACGCCTCCACCGTGATCCCCATCGAACGGGCGGTGCCCGCGATGATCTTCATTGCGGCCTCAACGTCGTTCGCGTTGAGGTCAACCTGCTTCTGCTCCGCGATAGCGCGGACCTGGTCTTTGGTGAGCTTCGCAACCTTGACCGTGTGAGGGGTCGGTGACCCCTTCTGCACGCCAGCGGCCTTCTTGATGAGCTCCGCTGCGGGCGGAGTCTTCAGGATGAACGTGAAGGAGCGGTCCTCGTAGACGGTGATTTCAACGGGGATGACGTTGCCGCGCTGCGACTCGGTCGCCGCGTTGTACGCCTTGCAGAACTCCATGATGTTAACGCCGTGCTGACCGAGTGCCGGGCCGATTGGCGGGGCAGGGTTAGCGGCGCCGGCCTGGATCTGAAGCTTGATCAGACCCGTGACCTTCTTTTTCGGTGCCATTTGTTTTCCTTATTTTCGTGCCATCGGTGATGGCGCTCCCAACATCCAGGACGGATGCGGTGAATTTGCAACCTTGTTAACCTAGCCGAATCGCATGGCAAGGCCCAAGGTGTGCCGTATTTGGTTAGAGCTTTGTGACCTGCTCGAAGCTGAGCTCGACCGGGGTCTCGCGCTCGAACAGGGAGACGAGAACCGTGAGCTTGCCGCTCTCCGGCTTGATCTCGCTGATCGACCCAGGAAGACCCGCGAACGAGCCCTCCTTGATCGTGATGGTCTCGCCAACCTCGAAGTCGACCTCGGCGGGGATAACACGCGTCGCGGTCTTTCCCTTCCCGCCCGCGGTCTTGCTGACGGGAGCCTCGACGATCTGGACGAGGCTCTTCAACATGTTGAAGGCCTCCTCGAAGCGAAGCGGCGTCGGGTTGTGCGAGTTGCCAACGAATCCCGTGACGCCCGGCGTGTGGCGAACGACGGACCAGCTGTCCTCGTTCAGGTCCATGCGCACGAGCACGTAGCCGGGGATGCGAACGCGGTTGACCAGCTTGCGCTGCCCGTTCTTGATCTCCACGACATCCTCCATCGGTACCTCGACCTGGAAGACGAAGTCCTCCATGGCCATCGACACGCGACGGTTCTCGATGTTCTGCTTGACCCGCTTTTCGAAGCCTGCGTAGGAGTGGATGACGTACCACTTGCCGAACTGCGCCCGGAGGTCGGCACGGAATGCCTCGTACGGGTCGACCTCGGTGTCGTCGTCGGAAGCGTCGACGTCTTCGCCCGCAACCAGCTGATCGCCATTGTCGTCGAGCTCGGGTCCGTCGTACGGGGTGACATCCGGAACTTCGGCTGCCTCCTCTTCCTCTTCGATCTCTTCCTCATCGTCGGTGGCGGCGACTGCGGCATCCGCCTCGTCTATCGAGTCGACGGTGAGTGCGTCGTCCACGACGGCGTCGGCCTCGGGATCTGTGGCGGCATCCAGCGCCTCGAGAAGGCCGGCAAGGTCGCCAGCGTCCCCATCGACACCGCCATCATCGGTGTCTTCATCGTCAACAACATGGATGGCGTTGTTCTCGGCATTGTCGTCGGAACGCTCGTCAGCCTCGAGGGTGTTGCCCTCTTGGGCCTCATCCTCTTCGGATGACTGCTCCGCGGCCGTACCGAGGTCGATGTCTCGGCGGTCAGACTCAGACACGTAAATCTCATTTCATTTCATAGGGAACCGGAACCGATGTACGAAACACCAACCGGAAAAACAGGAAGAATTCGTTCTTACGAGCCGAAGGCCCAATTCACGAAGGCGCTGAAGCCCAGGTCGAGCCCGTACACGAGCGCCATCATGACGACGACAAAACCGAGCACGATACCCGTGTAACTAAATAGTTCGCGGCGGGTTGGGGTGACGACTTTCTTCAGTTCGTTGAAGACCTGGCGGAGGAACAGAGCGAGACGCGCGAACGGGCTACGCCTGTCGGCGCGCTCCTTTCGGGCGTTGGCGACGACATCCTCACTGGGCTCGTCGATCACTTTCCTTGCCACACTCACAACCTTTCGGATTCGATTGCCCACACGCTGCCAACTACCACCGTATGGAACAACCTGCAGGGCGGACAGGACTTGAACCTGCAACCTGCGGTTTTGGAGACCGCTGCTCTACCAATTGAGCCACCGCCCTTTGAGTTGTCCCCCTCACCAAACTCCCGCGCGCTAGCGCAGTGTTGCGCGCCGAAAAAAACACTTTCGGGCATGCAAAAGCTTGGCAGACTTCAACTACCGACACCAGTCTACGGCATGGTCGCGCGCATCAAAAAAGCGCTGCGTCGTCGAGTCGGGGCATCTGACCCTTCCCGAGCCTGCGGAAGGGCTATTTCCCCAGACTCGACGGTGGATCGGGGCGGAGCTGGGGATGGAACGGACGCTGGTGCCCCGAAAAGGTCCAATCTCGGAAATGTGAAACCCCGAATCCCGCTCCCCCCAGCCCTCGCCGGACGTCCATTTACGGCGAGACAGGGGCTTGCGGCGGGCCTCGGTCCGCATCGATTACGCGGGGGCGATCTACAGCGGCCGTTTCACGGCGTGATCCTCCCGGCAAACATCGAGCCCGACTTCATACTGCTGTGCAGGTCGCTGGCGGGGCGTCTGCCCGACAATGCATTCTTCTGCGGTATCGCGGCGGCGAAGATCCTCTACATTCCCCTGCCGTATCGACACGAGAATTCCAGGATCGTCGACGTCGGTGTCCCCGCACCGGTCTTTCCGCCATCTGGGCGCGGCATTCGTGGCCACATGCTTCGGATCGACCCCCAGTCCATTCGGCGATGGAATGACGTCCCGATCACCACGCCCGAACAGACGTGGTGCGACCTCGGTGGCCTGCTGTCGATCCCCGAGCTGGTCGCTGCGGGCGACTATCTCATCCAATGGCGGTCGCCACTGACCGGCGTCGACTCGCTGGGCGCCGCGGTCACCAAGCGAACTCGACAGCGAGGGGTGATCCGGCTCCGCGCGGCCTTGGAGCTCCTCAACGACCGTTCAGAGTCACCGCAGGAGTCAAAGCTGCGAGTGATTCTGACAGACGCCCGACTTCCTGGCCTGTCAGTGAACTTTCCCATTACGACCTCGGACGGCTACCGATATCGCGCTGATCTGGCATTCCCCGAGCGGAAGCTGGTGATCGAATACCAGAGCGCTTTCCACGAGAATCCAGCGAGCTTTAGGGACGACATGACGCGGATTTCCCGTCTCGAGGCCGACGAGTGGAGAGTAATGCAGGTGAACAAGGAGGACATCGCGACGCGGGTCGAGCTTGTTGCGCGGATCCGTAGGACTCTCTCGGGTCGTCCGCACTTTGCCCGTTGAGTCGGGAGAAATGCACCTTCCGCGGGGTCGGGAAGGTGCAAATGCCCCGACTCGTGGAATGGGGAGTGGGTGGGGTGGGATGCGTGGTGTGGGGGCGGAAGGGGTCAGAGGAGCTTGCGCTGCTGGGCCCAGACCGTGAGCTCGTGGCGGGACGAGAGCTGCAGCTTACGGAGGACCGCGGAGACGTGGGTCTCGACCGTCTTGATCGAGATGAACAGCTCGGTGGCGACCTCCTTGTAGGAGAAGCCGCGCGCAATCAGGCGCATGACCTCCTGCTCGCGGGCGGAGAGCCGATCCAGTTCGTCGCTGCGCTCGGCGCGTTCGCCGGCGACCGCTCCGAAGGCGTCGAGGACGAATCCTGCAAGTCGAGGCGAGAAGACGGCGTCCCCGCTCGCGACTGCCGCGACGGCGGAGCTGACCTCGGCCCCCGAGCTGCCCTTGGTGATGTAGCCGCGGGCCCCCGCGCGAATGACGCCGACGACATCCTCCGCGGAGTCCGAAACGCTCAGCGCCAGAAACCTCACGACGTCGAGGAGGGCGCTGCTGCGGTGCAGCACTTCGGCCCCACCTCCGCCGGCACCGCCGGGCAGGTGCACGTCGAGGAGCACGACGTTCGGCCGCAGGGATGCGATCAGCGACACCGCCTCGTCCACCGTCGCCGCCTCGCCAATGACCTCGAGGGATGGATCCAGCTCCGCCCGCAGCCCCGACCGGAAGATCGAGTGGTCGTCGACGATGAGCACGCTGGTCATATGCGCTCCCCGGCATGTGTTGTCTCGAGGTGCAGGTGGACCTCGGTGCCGGCACCCGATCCGCCGGGCCCGCCGCTCGCCGATCCGCCAGCCGCGGGCCCAACCGTCGCGGTGCCCCCGGCTCTCGTCATGCGTCCGATGATGGACTCGCGGATGCCGAGCCGGTCATCCGGAAGGGTCGCGAGATCCACTCCCGGGCCACGATCCCGCACGAAGACGTCGATCGTCCCCGACGTCGATTCGACGTACACCGAGACCTCGCCGCCGGCGTGACGCGCGGCGTTGAGCATGGCCTCCCGTGCGGCGCCGACGAGCGCGGTCGGTGAGACGGGAACAGCGGCGCCGGCCGTGACGACGTCGAGATGGACGGCATAGTCGAGTTCGATGGCGGCGGCGATCTCGCGAAGCTCGGTCGCAAGGTCGGCCGAAGCCGGGACATCATCCGCGAACAGCCAGTCGCGCAGCTCGCGTTCCTGAGCCCGCGCGATTCGCGCAACCTCGCTCGACGCTCCGGCCCGCGTCTGGATGAGCGCGAGAGTCTGCAACACCGAGTCGTGCAGGTGGGCGGCGATCTCGGCGCGCTGCTCCTCTCGCACGCGGGCGGAGCGCTCGGCCATGAGATCGGTCCACAGGGTGACGAGGCGGGGGGCGGCAAGCACTCCGACGGCCACAACGATGGAGAGCATCCCGAGCACGGCGTTGAAGGCGTTCGGACGGGAGATCAGCGCGGCGATTCCGGCGAGCAGGAGGATGAACGTCGACGCGCTCCTGGTCAGGGTGCCGTAGCGCGCAGATCGCGCGGGGTCGGCCGCGTCCATGGCGAGACTCCAGGCGACCGTCCCGCCGCCGAACACGATGACGGCGAGCAGGGTGAAGTTGACCGCGGCATCGCTCCTGGCGACGATGGCACCGAGTTCGGCGAGGGTGAACACAGCGGCAAGCGCGAGCGACACCGCGGCGACCGGCAATCTCCTGCTGACCGGCGCGGCGGCATCCACGTCCCGCTCGAGCGGGATGAATGCCCAAAACCAGAGGTAGAGCAGGATGCCCGCGCCACCCGCGAAAACGAGGCAGGCGAATGCGATCCGCACGACGCGCACCGGCCAGCGCAAATGGACGGCAAGCCCACTCGCAACGCCGCCGAGCACGGCCCGGCGTGGCCGCGCGAGCGGCAGGCGGACGGATGCGGTGGTCACGCCCCCATCCAATCACCCCGATCGGTTCCACGACCCGAAATCAGGGTTCGCTCGGGGTCATCCCTCATGGCGGGCCGCGCACGGAACGGCCACGATCGAAGCATGCCAAGACAAGCACCCCCCGCAGAGCCGCCAGAGGCCGAGAAACCAGAGGCCGAGAACTCCGAGACCCCCGGCCCGGACGCGCCGCAGCTCCCGAGTTCGCCCCCGCCGCCCGTCAACCGCTTCTTCCTCTGGGTGCGCTCGCTGGGGCTCGTCCGCCAACCGGGTTGGATCGGCGGTGTGAGCGCGGGGATCGCCGACCGCCTCGGGATCGACGTCGTCATCGTGCGCGGCATCCTCGTGGTCATCGCCGTGCTCGGCGGTCCTGCCGTGCTGCTCTACGCGCTCGCCTGGTTGGTCCTGCCAGACAACCACGGTCGCATCCACCTCGAAGACCTGATCAGGGGCAAAGTCGATTCGGCCATCGCCGCCATCGCGATCCTGGTCGCCCTGTCGCTGTTGCCGGTCGCGCAGGGATTCTGGTGGTTCGGTTCGCTCTACTGGGGTGCGCCGCACTGGGGCGACTCGGTCGGCCGCGCCATCTGGACCGTCATCGTCCTTGGCCTCCTCGTCTGGTTCGTGGTGTGGCTCTCGAGGCGCACGCAGCGTAATGCGACGACTACCAGCCCCGCGACAACGGATGATCGTCCCGAGACGATCCCGACAACGACGACCCCAGCACCCACCGTTCCCGCGCCGACCGTCCCCGCCCCGGCACCGGAAGCGCCGGCGCCACTCGCCCCCGGTGCCTCGACCGACGAGGTCGCGGCCTGGCGCGAGGGCCAGGCCCAGTGGAAGGCGCAGCACGAGGCCTTCCGTCAACAGCAGGCGGCCGAACGGCAGTCGGCGAGCCAGGCCGCGACCCTCGCGGCTCGCACCGAACGCGTGGCGCGAGCTCTCGAATACCGCGAGGAACGCGCGCGCACCCGCTCGAATCCGCTGTACTCGGTCGCGCTCATCGGGGTCGGTCTGATCGGTGGCGCGATCACCACCCTCGTGCTGGGCGGCGGCGCTCCATCGCCGATGCAATTCCTCGCTGGGAGTGCCGTCGCGGTCGGGATCCTCGGTCTCGGCATCATCCTGAACGGTGCGCTCGGGCGGCGCAGCGGCGGCGCATCGGCCATCGCGGTCCTGCTGTGCGTGCCCATGGCCCTTGCCGCCGTGTTCCCGCAGACGGACGTGCTGCGGTACTCCG
>JAODMY010000030.1 GCA_025465535.1 Glaciihabitans sp. | reverse complement strand
GCGGAGGTCGCCACGATCAGCGAGGTCTTCAGCCAGTTCTGGAACGCCGGATCGGTCACGACCTGCCCGAAGGCGGCGGCCGTCCAGTGCTTCGGGAACAGCGTCGGCGGCACACTCAGGACCTCGCCAGCCGGGCGGAGCGCATCCAGGAGCATCACGAGGTAAGGCGCGATGAAGACGATTATCACGAGCAGCCCCGCGACCGGGAGCACCCAGCGGCGAGCTCGCTTCCAGCCGGTCAGCGGTCGAGAACGCAGCACAACGGTCGTGGTCATGACTGCTTCTCCGATTCGCGCCAGTTCACGAAGCGCAGGTAGATGCCGACCGCGATCAGGATGATGATCACGTTGAAAATGCCGGCCGCGGCCGACTCTCCCACGTCGTGCGCGGCGCTCTTGAACGCCAGCTTGTACATGTAGGTGATGAGAGTGTCGTTTCCGAAACCGGGGTTCGATCCGTTCAGGATCCAGTTGATCGGGAACGAGTTGAACACGTAGATCATGTTGAGCACTACACCGATCAGGATCGCCGGTCGAAGCAGGGGAAGAGTGATCTGCCGGTAGGTCTGCCATCCACTGGAACCGTCGATGCGAGCCGCCTCGTAGACGTCCGAGGGGATCGCGTTGAGTCCGGCCACGAAAAGATATGCCGTGAACGGAATAGACACGAATACGCCGACCGCGATCATCGACGGCATGGTCCAGTGCGGATCCCCGAGGAAGTCGATGGGCTTGTGGATGACGCCCAAATCGATCAGGGCCTGGTTGATGATTCCGTGGTAGTAGTCGAACATCAGCCGGAACAACTGGCTCGAAATCACCAGCGCCGCCGCCCACGGGACGATGACCGCCCAGCGCACGAACCGCCGCCCGAAGAACTCCTTCGAGAGGAACTGCGCAAGCGCGAGGCTGATCAGGATGGTCAGGGCGACGACCGCACCGACCCAGATGACCGTGTTCCAGACCACCTGGCCGAGGTCGGGGCTGGTGAGGAAGTTGACATAGTTGGAGAATCCGGCGGGCCCGATTCGAAGCCCGATGATCGAGTACTTGTTGAACGAGGTCGCCACCAGCGTGATCGCCGGGTAGATCACGACCCCGATGATGAGGATGAGGGCCGGACCGAGCCAGAGCAGCGCCTCGCCGATGGTCGCGGTGCCGGGCGAACGACGGTGCTTGAACACGCGGCGGCGCCGGGGCTGGATGCGCTCTGCATCCTGCCCCGGCGTCACGACAGTCATGCGGTCTATTTCCCGGCTACGGCCTGCGCCTGCAGGTCGTCGAGGAACTTCTTCGGGTCGCCATTGGGTGCGACCGCGAGACCGATGTTCTGTTTGATGGTGAGTGCGATCTTGTCCCACTCCGGGTCATCCGTTGGCGTCAGGTGGATGTTCGGCAGAGTGTCGAGGTACACCTTGAGCTTCGGGTCGGAGCTGAAGAGCTTGAGCCCGGAGGTCGTGACGGGCAAGAAGCCCTCGGCCTTGATCCAGGTGTTGATCTCAGAGGGCGAGTAGTAGAGCTTGTAGAAGGCCTTGACGGCCGCCTCGTTGCCCGGCTTCTTGAACGACATCAGGTAGTCGGTCACACCGTAGGTCTGGGGCGCTGCCCCGTCGCCTGACGGCATTGGCGCGATCGCGTACTTCACGTTCTTGTACTGGGTGTCGAGTCCAGCCTGCAGCGGCGAGAATCCGACCACCATTCCGGCCTTGCCCTGCTCGAACAGCGAGAACGCGCCATCTGTGCGGTTGGTGTGGCCCGGGTTGTTCTGCGTCACCTTGTCGGTGACCGAAAGGCTCTTCATGAACTCGAGGGTCTTGACGTTGGCCGCCGAGTTGATCGTCCAGGTCTGGCCGGTCTTGAACGAACCGCCGTTGTTGAACAGCCAGATCGCGAGCTCGGCCTGGGCCTCCTCCGGGCCGAGCGGCTGCGCGTATCCGACGGTGCCGCCGCCGAGCGCCGTGACCTTCTTCGCGTCGGCCACGAACTCGTCCCAGCTGGTGGGAGCCGCGGTGATGCCGGCCTTCTTGAACAGGTCGGTGTTATAGAAGAGTGCGCGAGCCGAGGAGAGGTCGGGCATTCCGTAGAACTTGCCCTTGTACGTTCCGCTCTTGACGAAGGCGGGAATGATGTCGGCCTTGGTCGCCGCGGGCAGAACCTGGTCGGAGTTGTAGAGCAGGCCGCTGGCTGCGTAGCTGGCGTAGGCGTTCTCGTTCAGGATGTCGGGCAGGGCGCCGCTCTGGACCATCGTGCTCGACTGCTGGTCGAGGTCGTTCCAGTCGATGATCTGGAGGTTGAGCTTGATGCCGGTCTGCTTCTCGTACTTCGCCTTGAAGGCGTTCCAGAACTTAGGCGTGTTGTCTTTGCTGTACGCGGCGATGACGACCTTGATCGACTTGACACTTCCCGTACTCGAGCTCGACGGCGCGGACGCACCACAGGAGGCGAGCAACAGGGAGGCGAGCGTCGCGGTTGCGACGATGGCGCCCCAGCGCAGTTGTTTCTTCATGGACTTCCTCAATCTTGGTTTGTAACCGTCGCTCGGCCAGGGATCCAAGTGCGGTAGAACGGATGTACGACCTCTTAGTTGTGCCCGAATTGCGTTCACCAACAATCCGTGAACATTTGTAGCTTCCCCCGTAAACCGATTTACGTCAAGACTCCTAACAAATTTGTAATGAGTCGTTTACACGGGCACAGCGGGAGGGATCACACCTCTAAGAAAAGCCGAGCTGTCGCGAGAGCACGGCGACCCCGGCCCCGCGCATGACGATGTCGTCGCCGAGCGCGGTCATCCGCAGCACGAGGTCGCCGTGGAACTCCGGTAACGTTCGCGCGCGGAGCGTCTCGATCGTCGCGGCGGCGAGCACGCCATCCAACAGTTCGATCGGACCGCTCAAAACGATCTCGGACAGGTTCAGCGCTCCGACGACCGGGGCGAGAGTGATTCCGAGACGGACGCCGGCCTCGCGCAGGATGCCGTCCCGTTCTTGCGCTGAGGTCGAGTCGGCGAGCGCGGCGTCGAGTCGCGGGGTGGCAAGCCAGGTCTCGAGGCAGCCGCGCTTTCCACAACTGCACTCTGCCCCGCCATCCGTTCCGACTACCACGTGCCCGATCTCGCCCGCAGCGAAGTGGCTGCCGAGAACCGGACTCCCCCCGAGCAACAGCCCGGCACCGACGCCGTGGCCGACCTTGACGAGCATCATGTCGCCGCGTGCGTCACCGAAGCTGTGCTCAGCGAGAGCGGCGGCGTTGGCGTCGTTGATCACGACAACGGGAAGGCCGAAGCGCGCGGCGATGCTCGCCTGCAGCGGTTCGTCGACCCAGCCGAGGTTGGGGGCCCGAAGGACCACTCCCCCCGGGTCGACGACGCCGGGCGAACCGACACCGATCCCGAGCAGCGGAGCGGTTGCCTGAGCGACGAGTTCGGCGGTGAGTGCAATGACTTTGGCCGCTGCCTCGGCGCCCGTGCTCTCTGCGAGCGGCACCTCTGCCCGGGCCAGGATCTGCCCGTCGAGGTCGAGGACGGCTCCGCGGAACTTCGAATATTCACTGAGGTCGAGCCCGACGATCTGGAAGCGTCCGCGATCGATGTCGATGAGGGTGGCCGGCTTGCCCGGACCGCCGACCTCGCGGAGGCCCTTCTCCACGATGAGGCCCTCGGCCATGAGCTGGGCGACCAGCTCCGAGACCGTGACGCGCGTGAGTCCCGTGGTCCTCGCGACATCTGCCCGGCTCTGCTCGCCGGCACCGTAGAGGGTCTGGAGCACGAGCGAACGGTTGTGCCCGCGGGCCTGCTCCGGCAGCACCTTGGTGCTCGGGCGCAACGAGCGCGACGGAGAGAATCCATTCGGCCGGGCCGGAGCGAAGATCGAATGCCCGGCCGCGACCGAGCCCGTCTCGCTCGTACTGCCCGAATCCGCGGTCATGGTACGAAGGCTACAACTGTTGCTTCGGATGAGCGCGGCGGCCGTGCTGCGCGAGCCACAGGTCGGAGAACACCAGGAAAATGATTCCGAAGACCATGACGGCGACATCCGCGAACGGGAGGATGCCGATGCCGTAGCCATCCAGCAGCAGGCCACCAACCAGCGCCCCGCCGCCGATCGCGACGTTGAACGCCGTGGTCTGGAGAGCCGCCGCTGTGTCGCGCATCCGAGCGGAAGCCGAGTGCAGCATCCGCGTCTGGATCATCGCGGGACCGCCGCCGAACGCAACACCCCAGATCACGACGAAGGTGATGACCGCGGCGGGCTGCGAGCTCAGAAGCGCGAGGACGAACACCGCCGCCGCAACCAGGACGAACGCGACGATCATGCCGCTGCGGGGATATCTGTCGGTCACGAATCCGGCGAGCACGAGGCCGATGGCACCGGCACCGCCATAGAGCAGCAACAGGCCGGGAACGGCGCTCTCGCTGAATCCGCCGACCTGGATGAGCCACGGCGTGATGTACGTGTAGAAGATGTTCTGCGCGATCATCAGGATGACGATGATCGCGCACAGGATGGCGATGGCCGGGATGCTGCGATCCTTGCGCATCGGAAGTGGAATCTCGCCCGTTGTCAGGTGCGCGCGGTGATTGATCGCCGGCAGGAATCGGACGACGAGCACCGCGAGCACAAGAATCAGGACTGCCATGAACGCGAACGCGAGCCGCCAGCCGAGTGCGTGGCCGATGGCCGTACCGACCGGGACGCCGAGGACGAACGCCGCGGTAGCCCCGCCCGCCGTAATCGCGACGGCGCGACCGAGCTGGTGCTTGGGCACGAGGTGGCCGGCGTAGGCGCCGACGACGGCCCAGAACAGCCCGTGCGCGAGCCCGCCGATGACGCGGGCAACCACGAGGATGCCGTAGGTCGGCGCGACCGCCGCGAGGACGGCTCCGAACGCGATGACGAGCAGCACGATCACGACCAGCCGCTTGCGCGAGAAGTCGCGGGTCAGGATCGACAGCGGTGTGGTCGCGAGAACGACCGTTCCCGCGAAAATGGTGACGAGAAGCCCGATCTGCGACAGCGAGACGTGGTAATCACGGGCCATCTCCGGCAGCAGTCCGGTTGGCAGGAACTCGGTCGTCACCGATACGAAGATCGCGAGCGCCAGGGTGAAAAGCCCAATCCACGGAAAAGGCCGAACGGCATCCTGGTGGGTGTCGATCGTGGTCATCCCGTTTAGATTAGCGGTCACAACGACCGCCTCATCACCAAATGAGGCCCGCTGCAGCACCAATTGAATACTCTTGACTCGTGCTCGCGACCTCAACCCACTGGATCCTGACCCTGGTCTGCCGAGACCAGCCAGGCATTGTGCACGCCATCAGTGGCGCCATCGTCACGGCCGGCGGCAACATCACGGAGTCGCAGCAGTTCTCGAGCGCCGACACCGGCACCTTCTTCATGCGCCTGCAGGTCGAATCGCCCATCGATCGCACCGGTTTCGAGGCGGCGATCGCGCCCGTCACCGGCAGATACCGGATGACCTGGCAGCTCGACATCGTCGGTCGCCCGCTCCGCACCCTCGTCCTGGTCTCGAAGGCCGGCCACTGCCTCAACGACCTGCTCTACCGCCAGCGCGCCGACCAGCTGTCGGTCGACATCCCGCTCGTCCTGAGCAACCACAGCGACCTGCACGGGCTGGCCGAGTTCTACGGTGTTTCCTTCGAGTCCCACCCGGTGTCCTCCCCCGGCCAGAAGCTCGCGTTCGAGGATCGCGTGCTCGAAGTCGTCGAGGAACACGAGGTCGAACTGGTGGTGCTCGCGCGGTACATGCAGATCCTGTCGCCAGAGTTGTGCGCGGCGCTGACCGGGCGAGTCATCAACATCCACCACTCCTTCCTCCCCGGCTTCAAGGGTGCGAATCCGTACAAGCAGGCGCACGCCCGCGGCGTCAAGCTCATCGGAGCGACCGCGCACTTCGTGACGAGCGACCTCGACGAGGGTCCGATCATCGAGCAGAATGTGGTGCGGGTCGATCACTCGCGGACCACGGCCGAGCTGGTGGCAATCGGGCAGGACGAGGAGTCGCGCACGCTCACCCAGGCGGTCAAGTGGTTCGCGGAGCACCGCGTCCTGCTCGACCAGTCGCGGACCATCATCTTCAGATAGCCGCGACCCGGCCCACATTTGCGGGGGCTCAGCCTCCCGCGTCGCCGCCGACCGCGTGGCTAGAGTGGCCGATGTGACCATCCTGTTCTCGCGAGCTCGGAAGCTCGACGCACACGGGCAAATCGACGACTTCTGGATGCTCGTCGACGGCGACACCATCGTCTCGACCGGGACGGGCGCGGGCCCCACCGCAACCTCGACGGTCGACGTCGGCGGCCGCTGGCTGACCCCCGGTTTCCTCGACCTGCACGCTCACGGCGGCGGCGGACACTCCTACGACAGCGGCGCGGAAGACATGCTTGCCGGGATCGCGACGCACCGCGCGCACGGGACGACCCGGTCGCTGATCAGCCTGGTGGCGAACCCGGTGAACGAGCTCGAGGCGAGCCTTGCTGCCGTGGCCCGGCTTGCGGCTTCGGATCCGCTCATCCTCGGTTCGCATCTCGAGGGTCCCTACCTTTCGACTCACCGCCCCGGAGCGCACAGCAAGACCTTCCTTCACGAGCCGCAGCCCGCCGAGATCGACCGCCTCCTGGATGCCGCGCACGGCACCATGCGCCAGATCACGATCGCGCCGGAGCTGCCGAACGCGATCGAGGCAATCGAGATCCTGGTCGAGAACGAGGTCGTGGTCGCGGTCGGGCACACCGAGTCCGACTACGAAACCACCCGCCGCGCGTTCGATGCAGGGGCGCGACTACTGACGCACACCTTTAATGCGATGCCGGGCATCCACCACCGCGCGCCGGGACCCGTGATCGCCGCATTCCAGGACGAGCGCGTGATTCTCGAGCTCGTGCTCGACGGTGAACACGTGCATCCGGAGGTCGCGGCCCTCGTATTCGGCGAGGCGCCGGGGCGGGTCGCGCTCGTCACGGATGCGATGGCCGCCGCCGGCTCGGTCGACGGCGACTACGCGCTCGGTTCGCTGACCGTCACGGTGCTCGACGGGATGGCGACCCTGCGGGGAACAACAACCATCGCCGGTTCGACCCTGACCCAGGATGTCGCGCTGCGCTTCGCCATTTCGCGCGTCGGGATCGCCCCAGCCGCGGCCGTCGAGGCGATCACGCTGACGCCGGCCCGCGTCCTCGGGCTGTCGCACCGGCACGGTTTGCTCGCACCCGGATTCGTGGCGGATGCGGTGGTACTCGGGTCGGCGTGGGGCGTCGAAGGGGTCTGGGCCGACGGGGTGCTGGTCGGGTAGGACTAGAACGAAGTCATCAACCGAAGGGAACCCCATGACGAGCTGGACGCCAACCGAACTCGACAGGATCGGGCGAACGGACGAAATTCAGATCGCGTCCTATCGACCCGATGGGACGCTGCGCCCCTTCGTGACGATCTGGGGCGTGCGAGTGGGGGACGGCATATTTGTCCGGTCGGCACACGGCCCCGACAATCCCTGGTATCGCCGGGCTATCACCAGCGGAACCGGACGCATCCGCGTGCCCGGGGTCGAGCGAGACGTCACATTCCAGAAGCCCGAAGCGGAGCGCCAGGCCGCAATTGACACCGAATACCACTCGAAATACGACCGCTACGGAGCAAGAATTGTCGGCACCGTAGTCGGCCCAGGCTTGCACGCCGTGACCCTTGAGCTAATCCCGAGTTAGCGATCCGATAATTCGTCCCAGGCGCTGGCCGAAGCCGTGCGGAACCTCGGCGGGAAGGGATCCGACCGGCCACCATTGAACCGCCTCGCTTTCGTGGCTTGTCACGGGCACTGCACCATGGGCGACGGTTGCGCCGAACCCGATGTCCCAGTGGGTGTCACACATCCTGAACCCGGAACCGAGATCGTGACGGTCGACATCGAGGGGAAGCACCGAAATCGGATCGAGCTCGAGAATCCCGCCCTCCTCGACAGCCTCACGGAATGCGGCAGCCGACACGCTTCGATCATCTGGCTCGATGTGCCCGCCCAGCTGGACCCAGAACCGTCCCTTCTTGTGGAAACACAGGAGGATGTTTGCGAGGTCCGGAGTGAGGACGAAGCAGCTGGCCGTGAGGTGATCCCGGCCGCCTTCGCGATCGAGGGCTGTCGCGCCGCGGATCCGAAGGAAGTCGAGGTATTCGCGGCGAAGCGAGTCCTGACCGTCTGCTCTCGGCCGCCAGGAACGGAGGTCGCGCTCAATGCTCATCGCCCTGGGAGACGTCTTCAGTGCCTCAGTCATCCAGGTCGACGATACTGCGTCGACTGAACCGGTGCGCCGCATTCCGTCTGCAGCCGACGTGACCTGGGTTTAGCCCGCAGTGGTGATGGACACCTCGCCGCCCGCCCAATGGACGGAGGCGCTGCCGTCG
>JAODMY010000018.1 GCA_025465535.1 Glaciihabitans sp. | reverse complement strand
TCGGTCATGATTGAGCTCCTTTCAGCAGTGTAAGCATCGTCCGCAAACCTGAACATTGCATTTGTCTGCGCTGGGTGCCTGCTGTCGAGCCTTAATATGCGCTCCTACATCCGCCTAACAGCCGGGTCCGCCTGGACCTTGCTGGCAGTCGTGATTGACGAGCACGGTCCTGGCGCTGCCCGCTGTAATCGCCAGTGGGTTCGTCGAGAGACCGATTGTACCGATCACATCTTTCCAGGATCCGCCAGCGTAGCGGTATTGCGCGCTGAACGTGATGTAGAGCCGAATCGTGTAGCTGCCCGCCTTCAGATAGACGTGACTTGTTGGCGTCGCATCGAAGTCCTGGCTCCCCGTGGCAGCCCAGCTCGCACCGGGCGTTGCGAGGGCCGCCGACCCGCCATCGCCGTAGCTCCAATGCCAGCCGACGGGAGTGAACCGGACGTCCGCCGTCTTGCCGAGCAGCTGATCGTGTTCGAGTTCAGACCCGATAGTCGAATAGAAGTTGGTGTCGAGGCCAATCACCGCCCAGCCGTTCGGTTCCATGCGGTCGATCCCTGGATGCGGAGCAAAGTTCTTCAGATCGGCAATCGTGATGACGCCACCCTTGCCAGGTTTGTGCGGATCAATAACGTGGATGTCGCACGGCCGGAGGGCGTTGCAACTATCGTTCGGGTCGTCCGTGTTTCCAATGCCCGAGGAACCCGAGGAACCCGAGGAACCCGAGGACTGTACGGCTCGCGGTCGCGCTGTGGGCGCCGCTCGCACCGCAGGTGTCCGCTGATATTCGTGCAATTCGACTGTTACTTTGTCACCGTGGACCTTGCTTGACAGCACGCATCGATGTGCCGCAAGTTGGGCGGGACTGCAATTGTTCGCGGAGGCCACATCAGCTGCGCCGAAGATCGCAAAGAGAAATGCAACGGGCGCTATCAGCAGAAATCGTTGCCGTCCCATGACGAGCTCCGATCTACTAGCAATGACTCAGACTGCGGCGCTCTGTTGACGAAAGTTAACACGAGCGGTGCGACCGTTGGCCCATCGTTCTTGATGGGTTGATTCTTTGGGTCGAGGAGGCTTGTCTTCGAGATATCGAGGCACGCGTACGTTATTACGCTGACGACACCCTTCGAGTCTTGATTCAAACTTTGCAATCTGAATCCTGAATAGCTCGTTGCACCGGCAATTCGCTCTCGTCTCGACTCAAGATCAGTGAAGACTTTTTCGTCGCGCTTGTATTGATTGCCGGATTCCCACGCAGACAAGCGACCCGGGTTTTTGCCACCATCGTTACCGATTGAATCCGACGCAAGAAGATAACCATCGAAGGTCTTCTTTGCGGCGGCCAGCGCATCCGCATCGGACCTGAAGACAGGCGCAACGCTCGGCGAGGAGGTCGGGAGGATCGCGTGCGGCTGCTGTACGCATCCTCCGAGGCTGAAGAAGAGCCCGGTGCCGAGAGCCACGACAGCCGCGACCGCAAAGACAGCCGAAGCGGAGTTTCGCATGGGGAGACCATAGCCGGTACACAGTTTCGCCGTAACAACTATCCACAGACCAACCCGGGACCGTGCCGACGCGCTAAATTGGCGACATGACGGTGAGTGGGGCGTGGGAGCGAACAGCCCGCGGAGCAATGCTTTTGGGTAGTAACGGTCAGCTTCGTCCGTCGATTTTTGCGGAGATGTCCGCCCTCGCCGTGAGTACCGGCTCGATCAACCTTGGGCAGGGATTTCCCGATGAGGATGGCCCAGAGGAAGTCCTCGAAGCGGCTCGACAGGCGATCACCGATGGCATCAACCAGTACCCGCCCGGACGAGGGATGCCCGTGCTGCGCGAGGCGATCGCCACGCACCAGCGTCGGTTCTACGGTCTCGAATGGAACCCCGATACCGAGGTGCTCGTCACCGCCGGTGCGACCGAAGCGCTCACCGCGACCCTACTCGCGCTGACCGATGAGGGCGACGAGGTCGTCACGTTCGAGCCCTTCTACGACTCCTATGCCGCCGTCATCGGACTCTCGAAGGCGAAGCATGTCACCGTCCCTCTACGGGCGCCCGACTTTCAGCCCGACGCAGCCGACCTGCGCAAGGCTGTCACGGATCGCACGCGCATCATCCTCATCAACGATCCACACAATCCGACCGGCACGGTGTTGAGCAAGGAGACACTGAGCCTCATCGTCCTGCTCGCGCACCAGCACGATGCGATCATCGTGACCGACGAGGTCTACGAGCACCTGACGTTCGGAGTGCCGCACATCCCCATCGCGACACTGCCGGGCGCCCGCGAACGGACAGTCTCGATTTCCAGCGGTGGCAAGACGTTCAACACCACCGGCTGGAAGATCGGCTGGATCACCGCTCGCGCCGACCTCGTGGATGCCATCCTCGCCGTCAAACAGTTCCTCACCTACGTGAACGGGGCACCCTTCCAGCCGGCGATCGCCGTCGGCCTTGGGCTACCGAGTTCCTACTTCCTGCAGGCGGCGGGAGTACTCCAGGGCAAACGTGATCTCCTCACGGCCGGACTCGCGAGAGCCGGGTTCACGGTCACTCATCCTCAGGGTGGCTACTTCGTGATTGCGGATGCCGCCCCGCTCGGATTCACCAACGCCGCTGATTTCTGTCGCGCTCTTCCAGCGCTTGCCGGAGTGGTGGCCGTGCCGGTCAGTGCGTTCGTCCGCGAGCAGCACGTCGAGGGTTACGCCTCGCTCGTCCGATTCGCCTACTGCAAGAAAATGGAGTTGCTCGAGCAGGCCAGCACGCAACTGAAACAGTTACAGCACTGAACAACTCCAGCGCGTGTGATCGAGGGCTCTAGCGGGGACCTCGCGGTCAGTATTGGCGCGGGACGACAGCGAACCTGCGCAGCTGGAGTGCGGGGTTGACTTGCCGCGTGGCTGCGACGCGATCCGGGCTGATGGTCGCGACGGCGACATCCACCGCCTCCCCGGCGGAGGCGAGCACAACGCCCATGGGATCGACGATCATGCTGTTGCCGACGCCGATCGGTGGGGTGTGGTCGGCGGCCGCGACGTAAATCGTGTTTTCGAGCGCCCGCGCGATGATGAGGGTACGCCAGTGGTGCTCCTTCAGCGGGCCACGCACCCACTCGGACGGCACAAGAACGAGGTCGACGCCGGCATCCACCAGTCGACGGGTAACCTCCGGAAAGCGCAGGTCGTAGCAGGTCTGAAGCCCCACGGTGAAGTCGCCGAAATGGAAGATCTCGGGTGGCTTGATCTCCCCTGGCTTGACCCAGGTCGACTCCTTCTCGCCGAACGCGTCGTAGAGGTGCAGCTTGCGATAGGTGGCGAGGATGTCACCCCGAGGCGAGACCGCGACGAGCGTGTTCGAGAATCGGGAGGGTTCGTCAATGCGCTCGACCAGCCCGACGACGAGGTGCACATCAAGCTCGATCGCAAGAGCCCGCACCCCCTGGATGAAGCGACCGTCGAGCGGCTCGGCCGCATCCACGAATCCCTGGCCCAGCGTCGGCGAGAAATAGGAGGCGTACTCGGGAAAGACCACGAGCTTCGCACCCCGGCCGACCGCGGCTTCGCAGAGCGATCGGATGGTGGCGAGGTTATCGGCGGCATCGTCGAGCGGGGCGAATTGGGCGACCGCAATCGCCACTGCGGAGTTCACGCCCGTTGCCTGCATTCCTCCAGCCTAGGGCTCGTGTGCCACGCTTGGCTGGTGAGCAGAATCGTCATCGCCCCCGACTCGTTCAAAGGCTCGGCGGCGGCGCACGTCGCGGCGGCTGCGATCGCGCGAGGGTGGACATCCGTTCGCGCCGGCGACGCACTCACGCTCCTGCCGATGGCCGATGGTGGCGAGGGAACGATCGACGCGTTTGCTGCCGCCTTCCCGCTCGCGAGGAGGATGCCCACGACAGTCACAGGGCCGGACGATCGTTCCGTAGACACCGAATGGCTTCTGCTCCCGGGCGCTACCGGTGTGGTCGAGCTCGCCGGCGCGAGCGGACTCACGCTGCTCGATCCGCTTCTGCCGTCCGACGCGCACACCCTCGGCTTCGGTCAACTGATCGCCGCCGCTCTCGACCACGGTGTGAGTCGCCTGCTGCTCGGGATCGGCGGCAGTTCGTCGACCGACGGGGGCACCGCGGCGCTGGTCGCGCTCGGGGCGCGGTTGCTCGACGCATCAGGAAGCCCGATCACCCTCGGCAACCGCGGGCTCGCCGACCTCGTGACGGCCGACCTCAGCCAGCTCCGCGCACTACCGAGCGGCGGCGCTGCCGTGCTCTCAGATGTAACGAATCCCCTGCTCGGACCGCTCGGTGCGGCGGCGGTGTTCGGGCCGCAGAAGGGCGCGACTGCGGCGGATGTCGAGACGCTCGACGCGAACCTCGCCAGGTTCGCCTCGATCGTCGGCGGAGATCCGGATGTCTCCGGGGCCGGGGCCGCCGGCGGCGCTGGCTTCGGCTTGCTCGCCTGGGGCGCATCCATTTCCGCGGGATCCTCCGCGATCGGCGAAGCGCTCGGGATGCCGGCGGCCGTCGCATCCGCCGACCTCGTCATCACTGGCGAGGGACGTTTCGACGTGCAATCGGCCGCGGGCAAGGTTCCGAGCTACCTGACTTCGCTCGCATCCGTCGGCACCGCACGGGTGGCCCTCGTTGCCGGCCTCATCGAGGCATCGACCGACGGCTTCGTGGATGCCGTGTCCCTCACCGAACTCGCCGGCAGCTCGGCCGCGGCACAGCGCGACGCCGAGGACTGGCTCGTCGAAGCCGGGGCGGAACTCGCCCGACGGTATTAGTAACGCAGGACGCTAGGGAGTCTGGCCGCGCGCTTCGACAGCAGCCAGGACGGCCGGAAACAGTGGATGCGCCGGCTCGAGTCCGGTCACCTGCAACACGAAACCGTGCGGGCTGAGCGAGTCGAGCAGGCCGAGCATCTCGACACTCTGCGGGTCCTCCGGTACGTCGAACCTGAGCGCGGCACCCATCGTGTCGACCAGTGCGCCGAACGAAAGCCCGAGCTCGGCGAGCTCGGCGGCCGGACCGACGAAGCGCTCATGACGAGACAGCTTTCGCAACGGCTGTCGCCCGACCCGATCGACGGTGTCGGTCAGCTCCTGGTTGGCGAAGCGCGTGAGGTTGGTCTCGATGTACTCCTGCTGCACCGCTGGCGGGAAGTCGAACTTCGTCACCAGCAGAGCCTTGGTCTCCTCGAGCACGGCACGCACCGCGGCCTCGACCGACGGGATTGTCACCGCCTCCGAGATGGATGACGCACCGGCAAGGAAGCCGTGGTAGGCCGTCGTCGCGTGGCCCGTGTTGACGGTGAAGAGCTTGCGCTGGATGTAAGGCGCAAGGTCGTCGACGAAATGTGCCTCGGGGATGACCGGAACGTGATCTCCGAACGGACCGCTCTCGACCGCCCACTCGAAGAACGCCTCGACCACGACATCGAGTCCGCCACCCTCTGGTTGCCCGGGGACGATGCGGTCGACGGCAGTGTTGGCGAAAACGGCGCGCGCGAGCTCCTCGGGGGACGCGGTCTTCGCGACCTCCGCCTTCAGGAGGTCAGTCGCGTTGATCGCGTTCTCGCACGCCATGACCGCCAGCGGTGCCCTCGACGGGCTCCGGTCGGCGAGGGCTGCGGCAATCAACGGGGCGACGAAGCGCAGGATGTTCGGGCCGACCGCGGTCGTCACGACGTCGGCGGTCGCGATCTCGGCCACCACATCCGCCTGGTGGCTTGCGCTGTTCAGCGCGCGATAGTTCGTTACCTCGCTGGTCGATGCGCCGGCCCCCACCTCTCGGACGAGGTAGCTTCGGCTCGCGGCGAGCGCATCGATCAGTTCGGCGTTGACGTCAGCGAAGACAACCTCGTATCCGGCGTTGTGCAGGATCAGACCGACAAATCCCCTGCCGATGTTTCCCGCACCGAAGTGCACCGCCTTCTGCGCTGTCATGTGTTACTCGTTGACGTCCCCGAGGAGCGCGAAGACTTCCTCAGGGGTCTCAGCGACGAGGAGCCGATCCACTTGCTCCTCGTCACTGAAGATCAGGGCGATCGACGACAGGACCTCCATGTGTCCGCCGTCCTTGCCCGCGATTCCGACGACGAAGCGAACGGGATTGCCGCCCCAGTCGATCGGGTTGTCGTAGCGCACGAACGAGAGCGCGGACGCGAGAACCGTGTCTTTGCCGTCGTTCGTACCGTGCGGTATCGCCAGGAAGTTGCCCATGTAGGTTGACACGAGGTTCTCGCGTTCGTGCATGTAGCGCGGGTAATCCGCGGTCACAGCCCCTGTTGCAACGAGGATGCGACCGGCTTCGTCAACCGCTTCGGACGACGTCGTCGCCGTGCCGTGCAGATTGATCTGCGGTAGTTCCAATACGCTCATGCGCCGTTCCTCTTCTTCCTGGCGATCCGACTAGCGGTTACTCGCCGTGTCCTGCTTTGACCTGTTCGACAATCTCGTCATACCTCGGGCTCGCCATGAAGTTGTCGACCGAGACATGCTGCGCATGTGGCGACTTCTCCTTGGCTCGCGCGGTCAGCTGTGACTGCGTGATCACGAGATCGATGTCGTCCGTCAGGTTAGCGATTGCTTCGTTCCTGACGGTGACATCCGTGATGCCCGCCTTCTTCAGCTTGGTGCGGACCACGGTCGCGCCCATGGCGCTCGAGCCCATACCCGCGTCGCAGGCGAACACGATCGAGTTGATCTTTGTCGCCGTAGCCGTGTTCGTTCCCGTGCCGAGCAGATCGCCGACGCGGCTGGTTCCACCCTTGTTGGCAGCGTTCTGTGCAACAGCCGCGCCGAAGGTATCGACATCGGCTGCCTCAGCGGCGAGGTCGCGCTTGCGGCTGGCACGGAGGATGACCGCCGTGATGAGGAACGAGACTGCCGCGGACAACACGACCGAGAGGATCACGCCGAGATAGCTGTCCTTCGAGGTCACGGTGAGGACGGCAATGATCGATCCCGGAGCGGCGGGTGCAACCAACCCCGACTGGAACGCGACGTTGGTCGCAACGCCGGTCGCGCCACCCGCGATGACCGCGAGGAGGAGCATCGGCTTTGAGAGCACGAACGGGAAGTACACCTCGTGGATACCACCCAGGAACTGGATGATGAACGCGCCGGGTGCGGTTGCACGAGCAATTCCGACACCGAAGAACGTGAACGCGAGGAGCAGACCCGCGCCGGGGCCAGGGTTGGCCTCGAGCAGGAACAGGATCGACTTTCCGGACTGCTGCACCTGCTGGGCACCCAGCTGGTCGAGAACACCGTGGTTGATGGCGTTGTTCAGGAAGACGACCTTAGCCGGCTCGATGAAGATGCTGGCGAGCGGGAGCAGGTGCGCGTTGACGAGCAGCTTCACTCCGTCACCCAGGATCGTCGAGATCCAGTCGAAGAGCGGAGACAGCCAGAAGAAGCCGACCAGGGAGAGGCCGAAGCCAAGGATTCCGGCCGAGAAGTTGTTGACCAACATCTCGAATCCGGCCTTGATCTTGCCGTCCCACAGGCGGTCGAGCTGCTTGATCGCAAGCGCTCCGAGAGGACCACAGACCATCGCGCCGAGGATCATCGTCGTGCCGAGTGAGCCGACGATGACACCCATCGCAAACACCGTGCCGACGACCGCGCCGCGAAGCCCGTAGACCATGCGCCCACCCTGTGCCGCAATGAGCAACGGGATGAGGTAGGTGATCATCGGGCCGACGAGGCCGACATTGGCTACGCCGTTGGTGGTTCCGAACCCACCGAGGAGTCCGACCGGCGTCCAGCCGGTGGGGATGAAGAAGGCCGTGATGAGGCCCCACGCGATGAACGCGGGGAGGTTCGGCATAACCATTCCGCTGAGGAAGGTGCCAAACCGCTGGACACGCACACGCCCCGTACTCCGGGGTGCGACAGACGTCGTTGTCATTTCAATTTCTCCGATTCTGTGGGGGTGGTGATGGGAGTTGCCGCCGCGAACACCGCTGCGCGGGCCTCGACGGCGCTATTTGCCGATAGTGCTAATTCGGCGAATTCGATTGCCTGTTTCCGAGTGAAGCGGGCGAGTTCTGCCCTCACGTCCCCGAGGGCTGCGGGCGACATCGAAAGGGATGTCGCTCCGAGCCCGACGAGGACGACGGCGAGCATGGGGTCGGCGGCGGCCTCGCCGCAGATCCCGACCGGCTTGCCGAGCGACGCTCCCGCGCGCCCGACTTCACCGACGAGGCGGAGGACCGCTGGATGCCAGGGGTCCTGGAACGAGGCGACGGAACCGAGCAGACGGTCGGCCGCCAGGGTGTACTGGGTCAGGTCATTGGTGCCGATGCTGGCGAAGTCGGCGTCGGCGAGGATCCGGTCGGCGAGGAGGGCTGATGCCGGAACCTCGACCATGACCCCGGCGGTCGTCAGCCCGAGCTCCTTGGCGAGAGACACGAAGTAGCGGGTCTCCTCGACGGTTGAGACCATCGGGGCCATGACCCAGACCTCGGCCTCCGTCACCTTCTCGGCGTTGGCGAGCGCGGTCAGCTGGTCACGCAGGATCGACTCGTGCGCGCGCAGCGCGCGGAGTCCGCGCAGGCCGAGCGCGGGGTTCTCCTCCGGCTCGTCGTTCAGGAAGCTGAGTGGCTTGTCGGCCCCGGCATCCAGGGCGCGAACGACGACCTTCTTACCGGGGAACGCCGACAGCAGTGCGATGTACTTGGCCTGCTGCTCTTCGACGCTCGGCGCGCGATCCGAGTCGAGAAAAAGAAACTCGGTACGGAAGAGACCCACGCCCTCCGCGCCCTTCTCGACCGCCTCGGTCAATTTATCGACCGCGCCGAGGTTCGCGAGGAGAGGTACGGCGGTCCCGTCGGCGAGACGACCCGGTCCAATCGCGACCTCGGGCGCGGAAGCTCGTGCGGCGAGAGTTGCCTCGGCCGCAGACACCTCTGCCTCCGTCGGATCAAGCGTGACGATGCCGCTGGAGGCGTCGACAATGACAGTGTCCCCGTCCTCCAGCGACAGCGCTCCCGCGGCTCCCACGACGGCGACGATCGACTTCTCGCGAGCGAGGATCGCGGTGTGCGAAGTCGGTCCGCCGTCGCTCGTGATCAGCGCGAGCACCTTGTCGAGATCGAGCAGCGCCGTGTCGGCGGGTGCCAGATCCCGAGCAACGAGTACGAAGGGATGATCGGGATCGGGCACGCCGGGAGCAGGAACGCCCCGAAGGTGTGCGACGACCCGCCGGGAAACGTCGTCGAGGTCGGTTGCCCGCTCCCCCATGTATCCGCCCATGCTCACGAGCAGGTCGCGGAACTGCGCGAACGCCTCGAATACCGCGCGCTCCGCGGTCCTGCCTGTATCGATGCGAGCGTTGACGTCATCCTTCAGGGTCGGATCCTCGGCCATGATCGCCTGGGCATCCAGCACCTCTTTCGCCGAACCGCCAGCCTTCTCTCCGCGCAGGCGGATGTCCGCTGCGGCCGCGGCGAGGGCGCCGGCAGCACGCACCTTCTCGGCGTCCGCGGCCAGCGTGCTGGCCGCATCCGACGGCTCGGGCAGCGGATCGGGCATGCGGACGACCGGGCCGACCGCGAGGCCGCGCCCGATTCCGACGCCGTTGAGGCTCTTGTGCAGGGTGGTGTCAGTCACGGTGGCCTCGGTCACGCGTCGAAGTCCGTGGTCAGAAGCTCGACCAGCGAGTCGAGGGTGGCGTCGGCGTTGTCGCCGTCGGCGCGAAGTGTGATCTGGTCCCCGTGCTCGATACCGAGCGAGATGACACCGAGGATGCTCGCCGCGTTGAGGGTCTTCTCCCCCTTGGTGAGCTCGACCGGGAGTCCGGATGCCGTCACCGCCTGCACGAAGAGCGAGGCGGGGCGAGCGTGGAGTCCATGGGCCGAGGCGATGGTGACGGTGCGTTCTGGCATGGGGATCCTTAGCTTTCGGTGAGCATGGCGATGGCCTGGTCGAGCGCTTCCGCTGCGCCCGACGGACCGAACGCGCTCGAGGCCAGCAGAGCGGCGCGCACGGAGTGAGCGGCAGCGGCAGCTTGCAACTCGGGAAAGGTGGATGCGAGGTGTGGTCCGACGAGGAGTACGCGCGCGCCGGGAAGGCGGCTTTCCACATCGAAGTTGCTGGCCGCGCGCGCCGTGACCTGGAGACCGCGCTGGTCGGCGAGACTGCGCATCCGGCTGGCAAGGAACGTGCTCGAGGCGCCCGCACCACAGACGACAAGAATCAAGTCCATTGGATCGCCTCCTTGCGCTCCTGGTGGTGCGGCTTCGTTCGAATTGCTTTCTTCCATGATTCATTGAGTCGTACTCTCGAGGCCACCAGACCTGCTTCCGGTAGTGCGGAAAAAACTCTCTCCTGCGCGCATCGGAGGCGGAACGCGGTTACAGTGACTGGGCAATGAGCGATAAGTACGAGCGCCTGCTCGACCAGCTGGTCCAGTCCGAGGGCTGGGTCACGGCGACCGAGCTGGCCGACCAGTTGGGCGTGACGACACGCAGTGTGCGCAGCTATGTCACGGCGGCGAAGGCGGCCGCGCATCCGCTCCAGATCATTTCGGCCTCCACGAGCGGCTACCGGCTCAATCGTGAGGCCTACGCCACGTTTTCATCCGGCGTGCGGGCCAAAGACAGCGATTTCGATACGCCGAAGGATCGCGTGCATCACCTCGTGCGCCGCCTGACCGAGGCGCCGCAGGGGCTCGACATCCATGAGCTCGCCGACAGCCTGTTTGTCAGCGAGTCGACCATCGAGGCCGACCTACGCAAGGTCAAGGTGCTCGGAGAGGATTCCGGCGTCGCGCTGTCGAGACGAGGAAGCGTCGTGACGCTCACCGGCTCGGAGAACGATCACCGCCGACTGCTGAGCAAACTGTTCCAGAGCGAGAGCGCCCAGGGATTTCTCGAACTGGCAAATGTGCAGCGCGAGTTCGCCTCTGAAGACCTCGGAGCTTTCAAGACCGACCTGATCGAGATGCTCGACGCGCAGGGATACTTCGTCAACGAGTACGGCGTCAACAGCGTGCTGCTGCACGTGGCGATCGCGGTCGATCGGGTCATCCGCGACAAGCGGCTCCCGACATCCGAATCCCGCGTCCGCGACGCGACTCGGGAGCCCGTGACTTTCGGGCTCGCGACGCTGATCAGCACGCACTTCGACGTGATCCTCGCCGATGCAGACCTCGACTACATCGCCAAACTCCTGACCACTCGCGTGATCACGCCCGGGCTCGGGCAGCCGGTCAAGGAGGTCGCCGACAACTACGTCGACCCGGAAAACCTTGAGCTGATCAGGCAGATCGTCGCCCAGGTCGCCGACGAATACCTGGTCGAGCTCTACGACGAAGCGTTCATGGTCAGGCTTGCGCTGCACCTCGGCAATCTCGTCGCCCGGGCGGCCGATAATTCGTACTCGCGCAATCCGTTGGTTCGCTCGATCAAGACGTCGTATCCGATGGTCTATGACGTGGCGGTGTTCATGGCGTCGCAGATCCAGCGGGCGAAGTCGATCACCATGAACGACGACGAGATCTCCTACATCGCGCTGCACCTCGGGTCCTTCCTCGAACGGCAGTCCCGGCGCGAGGAGCGCCTGACCGTCGCCATCGTGTGCCCCGGCTATTACGACATGCACACGATCCTGCGGGATCGGATCGAGTCCGCGCTCGGCACAGAAGTGTCCGTCGAAATCGTCGTCACGAGAACGGATGTCGACTGGCTCGACTTCTCCACCGATCTCGTGCTCACCACGATCGCGGCGCGAGGGGCCAGCGACAATGTCGTGGTCATCCAGCCCTTCCTCACCGAGGGCGACATCGAGAACGTCAGGCGGGCGATCACGCGGGTTCGCCGGCATCGTCGTCGGGCCAGGATCAAGGATGACCTGCTCCTCTACTTCGATGAGGACCTCTACCTGCGTAACGCGACGGCCAACAACGAGGTCGACATGATCCGCACCCTCGGCAAGCTCATGGTGGATCGCGGGATCATCGACCAGAGCTACGTGGACGGCGCGGTCGAGCGCGAACTGATGTCATCCACGGCGTTCACCGACACGATTGCGGTGCCTCACGCCATGGTGATGAGCGCGTCGAAGACCTCAATCGCGATCGCCGTCAACGAGACGCCGATGCCGTGGGGCGACAATCGCGTGAACGTCATCGCCCTCATCGCGTTCTCCTCAAGCGGCCGAAGTTCGTTCCAGGAGGTATTCGACCAGTTCGTCGACGTCTTCGCGGACCGCGCTGACGTCCTCGAGCTCATCAAGCGCTCGACCGACTTCGCGACGTTCATCGAGGAGCTCGTGCACGTCATCGACAAGTAGCGCGCTCCCGTCCCAACGATGCGCCCGCTTGTTATCGCCGCGACCCCCAGAGCGGCCGCAGCGATAACAAGCGGGCGCGACGTAGGCGGTCACTCCGCTCCCGCTGTGCCGGGTAGGTGACGAGTTATCCACGGGGTGACGAATGCGGCCGTGTGCCCATCGCAGTAGCGCCACGATTTGGGGATGCTCGACCTCGACTCGCTGGAACTCCGCGACAGACTGACGCTCTCGCGTGAGATCCCCACCGCCGGCGAAAGGGCCGCGCTGTTCAATCGAGTGCGTCGAGGTGAAATGGTGCGCCTTCGACGCGGCGTCTACGTTTTAGCCGCAGAGTGGGCGCTTCTCGATCTCGCAGCGAAGAATCGGTGGGAAAGCCAGGCCGCGGTGGCTCTCGTGGGCCGCGACCTTGTCATTTCCCACCACTCGGCGGCAGCGTTGTGGCGGCTACCCTGGTTTGGCGAGCTGCCAACCCAGACGCACACGGTTGACGATTTCGCGAAGGGCGGCCGTTCGAGTTCCGAGCTCATCCGTCACACCGTGGGAATCCCGAAGCTCACCGAACGCATCGACGGAGTTTGCGTCACCACGCTTGCCCGGACTGTCGCGGACCTCTGCCGTGCATCGACCTTTCAGCAGGGGGTTGTCATCGCCGACGCGGCCCTGCGTCGGACCACGCACCCCCTTCCTCACTTCCCCCGCACATCGCTGACACGCGAACACCTGGCGGCTGAGCTCGCGCTCGTCCATCTCAGGCAGGGCACGGCGAAGGCACGGCGAGTGATCGACTTTGCCGATGGCGCCGCCGACCGACCGGGCGAGTCGCTCAGCCGCGTCAACATGGCACTCGCGGGATTTTCCGCGCCGAAGCTGCAGGTCCCTCTTCGGGGAGCAAGCGGCAAATGGTGGACCGTCGATTTCTGGTGGCCGCAGTTCAACCTCATCGGTGAGTTCGACGGGAACATGAAATACACAGATGCGGAGTTTCTCCATGGCCGCACCCCGAATGAGGCGCTGATCGACGAGAAACGTCGTGAGGACGACCTCCGTGCCGCCGGCCATGGGATGAGTCGCTGGCCCTGGGACACCGCGATTTCCCTACCGAGATTGCGGCGACACCTGCTCGCGGCAGGCGTCCGCTGACGATCGACGCCGCGCCGGCTCGTTATCGATGCGCCCCCCGTGGAAACCTCATCGTTGACAGACCGGCGCACCGTCGGCTGGCGTGGATCGGCTGGCGTGGATCGGCTGGCAAAGCAAAGGGCCCGGAATCTTGACGATTCCGGGCCCTTTGCTTGTTACTTCTGTTGCGGGGACAGGATTTGAACCTGCGACCTCTGGGTTATGAGCCCAGCGAGCTACCGAACTGCTCCACCCCGCGGCACAAGAAGTAACGCTACCACAGACCACTCGAGCCGATTACGACCCTCGGCTGCTAATGGGCTTTTGCGCACCGACTGCGGGCTATTTGCTGGCCGCAATGGCCTCCTGGATATCCTGCTGGAGCCGAGCATCCGCCTCCGCCGCAGCAACGAGATTGTTCGCGGCATAGGCGGCGGTACGTGCCGCGAGGTCGGTCTGCGCGGCCTGGAGAGCCCGCTGCAGCGCGGGATTGTTCGCATTGCCCGCTCCCCCGGTCGAAGTCGGACTCGGAGTGGATGTCGACTGTCCACTGTCACCAGCCGCCGCGCCAGAGTCGCCGCCGAAGAGCTTGTTGAGCGCGGCATCCAGTGTCGGTTCGAACTCGATCTTGTTACCGAAACTGACCAGCACCTCTCGGAGCAGTGGATACTGCGTCTCTCCTCGCGACTCGACATAGACGGGTTGCACGTAGAGCAGGCCGCCACCGACCGGCAGCGTCAGCAGGTTGCCGAGCACGACTTTCGTCGTGCCCTTGGTCAGCAGCGCGAGTTGATTGGCCACAGTGGTATTGGTCGTGAAACTGTTCTCGACGAAACCGGGGCCACCGACAGAGGACTGTTTGGGCAGGGTGAGAAGCGTGAGCTTGCCGTAGTTCGGTCCGGCATCCGAATCCGCCGTCAGGTAACCGGTCAGGACGCTTCTGGTGTTGGACGCGGAGCTCTGCGGCACAAACGTCGAGTACAGGGTGAACGCGGACTTCGGCGTTCCTGGCACCTGCATCGTCAGGTAGTACGGGGGCTGCAGCGGCGGAGTCGCGCTCGTCGAGGTCGGCTCGTTGGGCGTGACCCACTGGTCGTCGCTCGAGTAGAACGATGCCGCATCCGTCACATGGTACGAACCGAGGATCTCGCGCTGGGCCTTGAACAGGTCCTGCGGGTAGCGCACGTGGGCGAGCAGCTGCGTGCTCATGTCCGACTCCGGCTTGACCGTCGACGGGAAGATCTTCTCCCAGGTCTTCAGGATGGGGTCGCTCGGATCCCAGGCGTAGAGCGTCACCTTGCCCGAATACGCGTCAACCGTCGCCTTGACCGAGTTGCGGATGTAGTTGAAGTTGTCGAGCGCGTACGCCGGCTTTGGCGTGTCGGTGTCGGCGATCACGTCGCTGAGCTGGTTGACGGTCGAGTAGGGGTACTGGTCCGTCGTCGTGTAGCCGTCCACGATCCAGACGATGCGCCCGTTGACGATGGCCGGATACGAGTCGTTGTCGAGCGTCAGGTACGGCGCGACCATGCCAACGCGGGTCTTCGGATCCCGGTCGTACAGGATCTGCGAGTCCTTGTTGACCGCGTTCGAGAGCACGATGTCTTCCGACTGGAACTTCACCGCGTAGAGAAGGCGGGTGAACAGGTTGTCGAGCTTCGGACCGCCGCTGCCCTCGAAGGTCGTCTTCTTGTTCTGAGCGCTGTCGCTGCCAGCCGGGTAGTCCAGCTCTTGCGGGCTGCTGCCCTTCGGTCCTCCGACGATCGAGTAGTCGGGAGAATTCTCACCGAAGTAGATCCGCGGCTGGTAGGAACCAAGCTTTCCCTTGCTCGGAATCTGGGATTCGAGGAACACGGGCTGGCCGGATGCCGAGCGCTCGTTTCCGTACGCCGCCACGATCCCGTACCCGTGGGTGTAGACGATGGTGTTGTTGTACCAGCTCTGCGAGGCGCCGAGGCCGGCGAGGTTGAGTTCGCGGGTGGCGATGACGGTGTCCTGGGTCTTGCCGTCGATCGTGTAGCGGTCCACATCCAGGTGGGGCTCGAAGCTGTAGAACTGCTTGAACTGCTCGAGCTGGGCGAACGACCGGCTCACGAGGGCCGGATCGAGGATGCGGATGTTCGCGGTCGTCTCCGCGTCCTGCTTCAGCGCTCCGGCCTGGGCGGTCGTGACGGCGTTATACGGGATTGTCTTGACCTTGGACACCCCGTAGGCCGTACGGGTCGCATTGATATTGCGCTGGATGTAGGTGGACTCGAGGGTCTTGGCACTCGGCTCCGCGGTGAAGCGCTGGACGATGGCCGGGTAGATCGCACCGATGATCAGGCCGCTGACCAGGAGCAGCGCTGTGCCGATGATCGGAAGTCGCCAGCGCCCGATGACCGCCGTCACGAAGAACAGGATCGCGACGACGCCCGCGGCGATGGCGAGAATCTCGCGCGCGGGAATCGTTGCGTGTACCTCGGTGTATCCCGCACCCGTCGCCAGGAATCCCGCGCTCGGGCTCGTCACGGTCGCGTACTGGTCGAGCCAGATGCTGACCGCCTGCACGAGGATGTAGACGCCGGCGGTGACGGCGAGTTGGATGCGCGCGGTGCGCGAGATCCGCAGCTCACGCCCGTTGAGCCGCAGGGCTCCATAGAGGTAGCTCGTTGCGAGCGCGGCAAGAATCGAGAGGATGACGACCGCGGACGCGAACGCGACCACGCCGCGCCAGAACGGCAGGTCGAACACGTAGAACGAGAGGTCGAGCCCAAACTGCGGATCCTTCTGGCCGAAGGAGGTGCGGTGCAGGTATTCGAGCACCGTCTGCCAGCGCGAGGCCGCCGAGACCCCGCCGAAGATGCCGAGGACGACCGGGATGCCGTAGATCGCGAGGCGCCGCAGTGGCTCGACGACCTGCTGGTAGCGGTCGAGCTGGGAGTTGAGCTTGGCGTACACCGGCCGCCAGCGGAACGCGATCTCGATGCTGGCGAAGACCGGCAGCGCCATCCCGAAGAAACCGACGAAGAACAGGATGACCTGGGTCGTCCACTGCGTCGTCAGCACCTCGAGATAGCCGACCTGGGCGAACCACAGCACCTGGGTGTCGAGCCCGGCGTAGACGAAGAACAGGATGATCAGCACCGCGAGGGCGATTGCCGTGATCGTGAGCGTCGCCCGTGTTCGCGTCGCCGGACGATTCTGTGCTGGACGATTAGGGGTCGAGGTCACGTGACCGCTCCTGTGCTCTTGTTAGTGGTGCTGTTATCTTAAGTGGTTATTTCGCCTGGCAGGTCGGTAGCGCGGCGAGCCCCTTGCCCGATGCGATCGCCTTGAGGTCCGTCAGCGACTGCTTGAGAGTCGAGGTCGCAAAGACCGTGAGCCCGGACGGAATGTGTCCAATCACGCCGTCGCTCCCACCACAGTTCGACTTTGGCGCGAGGAAATACTTCGCCCCCGCGTTGCGCGCGCCATACATTTTCTGTCGGATGCCGCCGATGGCTCCGATCTCCCCTGCCGCGGTAATCGTGCCCGTCCCCGCAACGTGTTGGCCGCCGTTCAGCTCACCCGGCGTCAGCTTGTCGATGATTCCGAGGGCGAACATCTGGCCGGCACTCGGGCCGCCGACATCCTGAAGCTGGATCTTCACGTCGAACGGGAACTTGTAGGTTTCCCCGAGGAACACGCCGACGTACGGCGCGGAGCCGGCGCCCGGGCTCATGACCGGCTTCAGCGACACGCTCTTCTTCACACCACCGCGAGTGAAGTCGAGGGTGAGCGGCTTCGACGTCCCGTTCGCGACCACCAGGTTGTGCAGCACCGTCGCGTTGGCGAACGTCTTGCCGTTCACTCCCGTGAGGATGTCGCCGGCCTTCAGCTTTCCGGCTGCGGGCGAGCCCTTCTGGGTTGCGACCACCTCGGTCAGCGTGGTGAACGCAATGCCCTGCTGGGTGAGAGCGGCGGCCGTCGCAGCCTGCTGGGATTGCGTCATCTCGGCGACGCCCTCCTGGTCGGACTGCTTCGCTGTCTCCTGGGGCGCGTAGAGCTCATCCATCGGCACGACAGCCTGGCTCGGATCGAACCAGGCCGCTGCGACCTCCGCCCAGTTCGCGGGGCGGGTCGGATATCCCGTGACGTTGACGGTGAGCATGTCGAGAGCCCCGCTGGTCGGATACGTGGTCCGGCTCGGGATCGAGATCACCGGAACCGACTTGCCGCCGACGGTGGTCGTCCCCGTGGTGTTGAACACCGGTCCGGGCTTCTCGATCGCATACGGCGTCGGCATGACGCCGAACACGACGAGTCCGACGATCGCGACGGTGAGGATGATCCATCCCGCTCTTCGACCGACCCTCCCGTCGCGGGGTGGCCGACCTTGAGTATCGGTGAAAATCGCCACCGGTATGTCTCACTTTTCTACTTATTCTGGGGTCTGTTCGCCACGGGCGCACCGCCAAAGGCTTCAGCCTAAGTCAAATGCCAGACCCCTTGCGGGCGCAGCGGCTAGCGTAGTTTGTATGCCTGATGATTCGTCGGAAGAACCCGAGGACGAGTTCCGCGACCTGCTTCGCGAATTCCTCGCCGGGAACACCAATATCGACCCAGCCCGCCTCGCGAGCGCGGCCGGACTTCCCAACGACCCCGAGGTCATCGCGCAGCTGATCAACCAGCTGCAGAGCGCACTCCAGTCGAGCGGCGAGGGCGTGAACTGGGGTCTCGCGCTCGAGCAGGCCAAGACGATCGCCTCGCGCTCGTCCGTTGTTTCGTTGCCGGCCGAGCGCTCCCAGCTCGAGCAGGCGTTCCATGTCGCGTCGCTCTGGCTGGATGAAGCAACCTACGTGTCCGGGCTCCCCACCGAGCCCCGCCTCCTGAGCCGCACGGAGTGGGTCACCGCGACCATGCCGGTGTGGAACCAGCTCGCGGAGCCAGTGGCCACATCCATCTCGAACTCACTCGCGGACGTGCTGCAGTCGCAGGCGCCCGAAGAGATGAGCGACATGATCGATGGCGCGAGCCAGCTCATGAGAAACGTCGGCGGCACGCTGTTCGCGATGCAGCTCGGCCAGGTCGTCGGGCAGCTCTCGACCGAGGCCGTCTCCGGCGGTGACATCGGCATTCCACTCATCGACGAGGGAGCCGCGCTCATCCCGCAGAACGTGCACGCGTTCGGAACGGATCTCGACATCCCGGAGAGCGAGGTCCAGCTCTACCTCGCCGTACGAGAACTCGCGCACGCGCGGCTCTTCCGGCACGCCAAGTGGCTGCGACTTCAGCTGATGTCGTCTATTACGGAGTTTGCCCGTGGCATCCACATCGACACCGATCGGCTCGAGCAACTCGCAGAGGAATTCGACCCGCAGAATCCGGAGGAGTTGCGCGACGCCATGACGAGCGGCGCCCTCATCCCGCCGAAGAGTGACGACCAGCTGGTCGCGCTCTCGCGACTCGAGACCATGCTCGCCCTCATCGAGGGCTGGGTGGATGTCGTCACGGCCGAGGCCACCCACCGACTACCGAAGGGCGACGCGATTGCCGAAACCGTCAAGCGGCGGCGCGCATCCGGTGGGCCCGCGGAATCCGCGTTCGCGACCCTCGTCGGCCTCGAGTTGCGTCCGCGTCGGCTTCGTGAGGCCGCGGCCATGTGGCGGACCGTGACGGATGCCGTCGGTGCCGAGAAGCGGGACGCCCTCTGGGCACAACCCGACCTGATGCCGACGAGCGATGACATCGACTTCCCGGACGCCCTGATCGCTCGCATCAATGGCGAGGTCACCGAGCCGGATGAGCTCGACCAGGCCATCGAAGACCTCCTGAACGACGAGGGCGATCGCCCGCACGAGTAGCTGATTCATCGAATGCCCTATAAGTGCGGATGCTCACGTACGAGCATCCGCAGTTATAGGGCATTCGATGGGACGGAACTCGCCCGGGTGGGCCCGGGTGTGGATGGATGCCGACTCGGGGCGGCCGAGGCGCGCACACTGGCGACATGGTGCTGAAGCTTGACTCACGTGTTCCGATGGTGTGGCGCGATCCGTTCAGCCTTCAGCTCGGCATCGAGCCCTCGCGGGTGGTCCTGCGTGAGGTCTCTACCGCTGACCAGCGGATGATTCACGCACTGTCGGCGGGCATCAGCCGGTCAGGGCTCGCCATGATTGCGCGGTCGAGCGGGGCGGCAGAGGGGGACGTGGAGCGCCTGCTCGATCGGCTGGCTCCCGTGCTGCTGCCCGATCCCGCGCTGGCCGATCCGACGCGACCCGAAACCGCACTACCGACCCAGACCGGGCCCGCACGGCCGGCCCAGCCCCGGCTACCTCGAAGGAACTCGGCCCAGATGCGCCTGCACCAAGCGCAGCCGATCCGGTCGCCGATCGTCGCCATCGCGGGACACGGGCGGACGGTCGAACAGATCGCGTCCACGCTCACGGAGGCGGGCATTCGGGTGACCGTTTCGGCGACGCCGAGCGACGGTCCGTGCGATCTCGGCATCGCCGTCGGCCACTACGTTCTCGATCCGGTCGCCTATGGCTTCTGGCTGCGGCGCGACCTGCCACACCTGCCGGTCATCTTCGGGGACGGCGACGCGACGGTCGGGCCGCTTGTCGAACCGGGATCGACGCCGTGCCTGTACTGCCTCGAACACTACCGGCGGGATGCCGACGCGTCCTGGTCGGCAATCGCCTCGCAGCTGTGGGGTCGACGCAGCTCCGCGGAAACCGCGCTGGTGTCGGGCGAGGTCGCGGCGATGGTGAGCCGGATGGCGGTGCGGCGGCTCGGGATGACGGTCCCCCAACAAGGCGACGTGTCCCGCCTCGGGCCCGCGGCGGGGGCATCCTTCCGGATCGAGGCGGAATCCGGTGGCGTCACCAGGCGAGAGTGGATGCCGCATCCGGAGTGCGGCTGCACCGGCGCGTTCCCGAGCGGCGCGGCAGACACGAACGACGCTGCTGGACCCGCCGGCGCTAGCGCAGTTCGGCCAGGAAGCGGCTCGGCTGCCGATTCGGCCCAGCCCAGGAGAGTTGCAGCTTTCGGCGAGCGCGGGTGATGCCGACGTAGAACAGGCGCCGTTCCTCTTCGACCGCAAGCTCGGTCTTCGCGTAGCTGATCGGCAGCAGCCCCTCGGAGGCCCCCGCGATGTAGACGCAATCCCACTCGAGGCCCTTGGCGCTGTGCAGGGTCGCGAGCGTGACGGCGGACATCGTCGGTTCGTGCTGCCCAGCCTGGCGTTCGAGCAGTTCCGCGACGAACTCCTTGAGCGTCGTTTCGGCCGGCGCCTCTTCGGCCAGCCGCATGAGCGCGTTGAGTGACTCCCACTTGTCGCGCACGGCGCCGCGAGTTGCCGGCGGCTCCTGGGTCCAGCCGCGGGAACGCAGCACGTCGCTGACGCTCTTGAACAGCGGCTCATTCGCGATCGAGATCGCCGCGCCCTTCAACACCATGATCGCTTCCTTGACCTCCTTGAGGTCGAAGAAGCGTGCGCCACCGCGAAGCTGGTACGGGATCCCGGCGTCCCCGAGCGCCGCCTCGAGCGCGGCCGACTGGACATTGATGCGGAACAGGATCGCGATCGACTCGGGTGCAGTGCCCGCCTCGATCTCCTCGCCGATCGACTGCGCGATGGCCCGTGCCTCTGCCGAATCCGTATTGTGAGCGCTGATGGATGGCGCGGCTCCAACGGCCGTCCCCGGCGCCGCGTGCAGGTCGAGGGCGCCGGGCCGGCCCCGCATGATCCGGTTGGCCGCATCGACGATCGCGGGACTCGACCGGTAGTTCCGTTCGAGGCGGACGACCGTGGCATCCTGATGCTCGCTCGTGAAGCCGAGCAGGTAATTGGGTGTCGCGCCCGCGAAGGTATAGATGGTCTGGCTCGCATCGCCAACCACACAGACGTCGTTGCGTTCGCCAAGCCAGAGGCCAAGCAGTTCCTGCTGCAGCGGCGAGACGTCCTGGTACTCGTCGACCACAAAGAAGCGGTACTGCTCGCGCACCTGTTGGGCGACCCGCGGCTCGGACTCGATCATGCCGGCGGTCGCGAGCAGGACATCCTCGAAGTCCATCTGCCTGCGCTCGTCCTTCATGGCCTCGTAGGCGCGCTGCAGGTCGGTGATCTTCTCGACGGTGAGCGAGGGCGGCAGAGGTCGCCGCGCGGCCGCGTACTGCTCGACGCTCAACCGCGAAACCTTGCGCCACTCGATCTCGGCTGCGGTATCGCGCAGCGTCGCGGTGTCGAGCTTCAGCTTCAGCGACTCGGCGGCCTGGCTGATCACGCGGCCCTTGCTCTCGAGCAGGCGCGGAGTGGATCCCCCGACGACCTGCGGCCAGAAAAAACCGAGCTGGGAGAGGGCGGATGCGTGAAATGTGCGTGCAGAGACCCCGCTTGCGCCGAGCGCCCGCAGCCTCGAACGCAGTTCTCCGGCCGCGCGAGCCGTGAACGTCAGCGCCATGACCCGCCCCGGCGAATACACGCCGGTTGCAACCCCGTACGCGATCCGATGCGTGATCGCGCGGGTCTTACCCGTGCCCGCACCGGCAAGAAGTACGACCGGGCCCAGCAGTGCCTCCGCCGCTTCGCGCTGCTGCTCGTCGAGTCCGGCAAGCAGTTCGTCGGGCGAGTTCACACGCTCACCATTTGTTTTGGCCGTCGTCGATCGGACCGCCGAACCACTCCTCGATGATCGCTCGGGCAATGGAGGTCGGGCCGGGAAGGATCACGTCGGTCCCGTCGCGGATCTCGTCGCGGGTGAACCAGCGCACGTCGAGGATCTCCGCGCCATCCGGCGTCAGGGTGCTGGTGAGATCCGGGTCGACTCTCGCGTGGAAGCCCACCATGATCGAGGCGGGAAACGGCCAGGGCTGGCTGCCGAGGTAGACGGGATCGGTGACGCGGATCCCCGACTCCTCGAAGACCTCGCGGATCACGGCGGCCTCGAAAGACTCCCCCGGTTCGACGAAGCCGGCGAGAAGCGAGTATCGGTTTTTCTCCCAGAGCGCGTTCGAGCCGAGCAGGATGCGGTCTTCGGCATCCACGACTCCGACGATGATTGCGGCATCCGTTCGCGGGAACACCTCGGTATTCGACACCGGATCGCGCCGAACCCAGCCGCCCTTTTCGGGGAGCGTCGCCTCCCCCGTGCGCGGCGAGAAGCCGTGCGAGAGGTGCCAGTTGAGGATCCCGAGCGCCTCGGTGAGCAGGCCGGCGTCGCGATCGCTGAGGACGGTCCCAACCGTGCGGAGGTTCGCCCAGTTCGCGTCGGCGAGCCCGCCGGTGTCGGTCTGTCCGGCGGCGGCAACCGCGTCGTCGCCAAGAAGCGCTGCGACGACGGGGGTTCCGATCGGCTCGGCATCGGTCGCCGTGGTGGTACGACCGAGGTAGACCCGGACATCGGCATCCGGAATCTCACCGACGGGAAGCAGCCGAAGCGCCGAATCCGAGGCCATCAGAGCCTTGCCCTGGAACACCGGCAATACCCGCGTCGCCGGGTCGGCCCACAACTCGTCGAACAGGCCGGGGCGATCCCGCGCGAGGTAGTCCCGATCCACCTCGTACCGTGACAGCGGCAGTCGGGAGAGGAAAGAATCCGGCATTGATGTGACCTCAGCAGAAAGGCGTGGCGTACGGGGATTGTTGGGATACCGCGACCTACCCTGTGGGTATGGCTCGATCCCACCTCACTCTAGCCGCGCTCGCTACGTCGGCCGTTCCCGAGCTCGACATCGTCGGGGCCTCGTCGTTCGGTGGCGGCTCCGAGGGCGGCTTCGACAGCGCTCTGCTCACCGGACGCGATGGTCGGCACTGGCTGATTCGCGTTCCACGCAACGAACTCGCGCAGGCCGAACAGTCGGCCGATCTCGTCGCACTTCGCGCCCTGAGCGCCGGTGTCCGCACTCGTCTCCACTTCTCGGTTTCCGCGTTCGCGGGCCAGACCCCGATCAACGGAACGCGCGCGATCGTCTACGAGTTCGTCTACGGTGCAAAAGCGTCGCTTGCCGCCGTCGACATCGCCAAGGCGGAGTCCGTCGGACGGGCCATCGCGGCCATTCACGCCCTCCCGACCAGCTTCATCGCCGACGCGGGGCTCCCCGTCCTCACCCCGATCGAGTGCCTGCGCTCCTGCATCGCGATCATGGATCGCGCCGCCGCAACCGGGCTCGTTCCCGCCGCCCTGCTCACCCGTTGGGAAGCGGCCGCAGAAGAATCAAAACTCTGGCAGTTCCAGCCAACCGTGATCAACGGAGCGCTCTCGGCCGACTCGATGCTCTACGCGGGCAACGACGTCACCGGGGTCCTCGACTGGCACGAGTTGCGCGTCGGCGACCCGGCCCAGGATCTGTTCTGGTTGCTCGCCGCCCGTGACGAAGCCGTCGGCGAGGTCGCCTTTGACGCCTACAACGAGTCCCGCGGCAGCGCCGATCGCCAGATCCGCCAGCGCGCCATGCTCTACGCCGAACTCGAGCTCGCCAAGTGGCTGCTGCACGGCACCCGGATCCACAGCACCGAAATCGTGGATGACGCGGTCGGGCTGCTAACCGGTCTCAGCGACAATGTTCGCAACGATGTCATGAACCCGCTTGCGCCTCTCACGATGCCCACCCTCGCGGTCGACGAGGTCGAGGCGATGCTGCTCCGGAGCGAGCGCGCGGTCTAACGTGCCGGATTCCCCGGACGAGGCCAACGCCGCAGACCTTTCAGACACTGCAGACCTGATCGACCTCGACGCCCTGCTGTCGCCGGCCGAGATCGCGCTGCGAGCATCAGTGCGCGAATTCGTGGATGCCGAGATCCGGCCGAACATCGCGGACTGGTACGAGGACGCGACTTTTCCGCTCGAGATCGTGCGGCAACTCGGCACGCTCGGAGTGTTGGGGATGCACCTCGATGGCTACGGATGCGCCGGTCGGAGCGCCGTCGACTACGGTCTCGCGGCGCTCGAACTCGAGGCGGGCGATTCGGCCATCCGGACCCTGGTGAGTGTCCAGGGGTCGCTTGCGATGACGGCGATCCATCGGCACGGCTCGGAGGAGCAGAAGGCGCAGTGGCTTCCCGGCATGGCGGCGGGAACGACGATCGGCAGCTTCGGCCTCACAGAGCCGACCGCCGGATCCGATCCGGCGAGCATGAAGACCTTCGCCCGTCGCGACGGCACCGACTGGGTGCTGAATGGCTCGAAGCGCTGGATCGGGCTGGCCTCGATCGCCCAGCTCACGATCGTCTGGGCGATGACCGAGGAGGGCGTGCGCGGGTTCATCGTCCCCACCGGTACCCCGGGTTTCACCGCGACGCCCATCCCGCGAAAGCTGTCGATGCGCGCCTCCATCCAGTGCGACATCGAGCTGACAGATGTGCGGCTGCCCGCCGAGGCGATGCTCCCGGAGGCGCGCGGTCTCCGCGGTCCGTTCGCCTGCCTGAACGAGGCACGCTACGGGATCATCTGGGGCGCGATGGGGGCCGCCCGCGACAGCTACCTCGCGGCGCTCGACTACGCGAAGACCCGCACCCAGTTCGGCAGGCCGCTTGCCGGATTCCAGCTCACGCAGGAGAAGCTCGTGAACATGGCGCTCGAGATCAACAAGGGGATGCTGCTGGCCATCCACCTAGGCAGGATGAAGGATGCCGGCACCCTCCAGCCGCACCAGATCTCGATCGGCAAGCTCAACAACGTGCGCGAGGCGATCGCCATCTGCCGCGAGGCGCGGACGGTCTTCGGCGGCAACGGCATCACGCTCGACCACTCACCGCTACGCCACGCGAACAACCTCGAAAGCGTGCGAACGTATGAGGGAACCGACGAGGTCCACACGCTGATCATCGGCAACCACATCACGGGCGAATCGGCGTTCGCGTAGTTCTATTCAGCAGCGCCAGCTTCACCCGGCCCTAGTTCTCCAGCGACGCTCGCCAGAGCTCGACCAGTTCTTCCTCGTCGAACAGCCTTTCCGGCGCGATCACCGCGTCGTCGGCGACGTAGTAGAACACCGCATCGATCAGGCTCAGGTCGATGCCCTTCCAGCGCGAGTAGGCCAGCCGGTAGAGAGCGAGCTGGAGCTGCTTGTCTTCGAGGTCTTTGGCGTCCTTCGGTGCCTTGCCGGTCTTCCAGTCGACGACCTGGTACCTCTCGCTACCGCCTCTGTCATCATCGAGCGCATACACCGCGTCGATCTTGCAGATGATGATCTGGCCGTCGAGAATCAGGTGGATCTCCCGCTCGACCTCGACGGGCGCGAGGTTGGCCCACGGCGAATTCTCGAAGGTGCGCTGCAGGGCCGCCAGCGCCTCGGAGTCGATCGGAGTGTCATCCTGGTCGACCTCGGTGGCAAGCACGTCGAGTTCCTCGAACGATCCATGGATGCCCGACCGGTGCTCGACCCAGCTGTGGAACAGCGTGCCAAGGCGAGTCGCGCGGAACGGGCGCTCCGGCATCGGGCGGCGAAGCGAGCGAGCGACGGATGCCGGATCCGTCACGTAGTCCTTGAACCGTGAGGCCGGCACCCGGCTGGGAATCGCGACCCGCGTGTTCGAATCGAGCCTCGCCGCGCGTTCGGCCAGCAGCAGGTCGAGTTCGGCGGTCCAGGATCCGGCGCGGGTGGGGTCGGCGGACCTGACCGCTTCCGCGGCTGCCTCGACCCTTGCGCGTCGATTGCCGAGCGGATCCATCGGCCAGACCACGACATCCTCCTCGTCGCCGAGCGGGTTCGCCTCGTTCTGCGTGCCGGACGGCAGCTCACCGATGACGCCGGCGCCGGCAAGCTCGGCGAGGAACGCACTCGGTCCGCGCGGCTTCTGCTGGCTCGACCAATACGAGCCGCTCAACAGGAGCGAGTGCCTGGCACGGGTCACCGCGACGTAGGCGAGCCTGCGCTCCTCAAGTTCGTGGCGCTCGCGAACCAGTTCGCTGAAGGCCGCTTTGGAGGCGAGGAGCTCCTTGCGAGTCTCCGCAACCTCCCAGAGGAATTCGGGCAGTTCGGCGGCATCCCCGCGAAACGGCCAGGGCAGCGCACCGAAACTCAGCCAGCCGTTGTTGCCCTCGAGCGGCTTCGACGGGAGTTCGTCTTCGACGAGGCGCGGCACGACGACGGCATCCCACTCGAGCCCCTTCGCGCCGTGGATGGTCAGAATCTGGACTGTCCCGGGCTCCGGATCCTCGGGACGCGGCGAGAGTCCATCGCGCCACTCCGCCTCCCGCAGCCAGCCGAGAAAGCCGCCGAGGCTGGCCGAGTCCCCGCTCGCGGAGTGAACACTCGAAGAGTCACCGCTTGAGAGGGCACCGCCTGAGACAGCACCCACAGCGATGTATCCGTTGAGCGCGTCGAAGAACGACTCCATGTTCGCGCCGCCCAGCGGGCGGAACTCGTTCGCGACGACCTCGATGTCGAGCTGCAGCTCCTGCTCGACGAGGGTCACGAAGTCGAGCAGATCGAGCCCGGCTCTGCTGCGAAGCCGCGCGAGGGTCTGCCCGGCGTTCCGCAGTCGCTCGAGTGCGAGCTCGCTGAATCCGGCGAGCTGGGTGTGGTCGGGGCGCGCGGTCGCGATGAAGTCGAGCGCGTCGACGATCGATCCGCCCTCGTCCGCGGCGACGGATGCGCGCAGCAGCTCCATCACGTCATCGGCCAGCGGCTTCTGCGCGTAGTCGCGCCGGTTCAGCCACGAGGCCACCCCGCGGAGCGCCTTCAGGTCGCGAACGCCGATCCGCCAGCGGGAACCGGCGAGCAGGCGGATGAGTTCGCTGCCCGCGGCCGGGTTGTTGAGCACTGTGAGCGCGCTGACCAGATCGGCGATCTCCGGTTCGCCGAGCAGGCCGCCGACGCCGAGCACATGGTACGGAATATTGTGCCGACGCAGCGCCTCGATGAAGTGGGTCTGGTTCTTGCGGGCGCGGAACAGCATCGCCGCACTCGGCGGTTCGCCATTTTCCCCCCGCTCGGCCAGGCGCGCCTCGAGCCACAACGCCGCACTCTCTGCCTCGTCGAGCACGGTCTCATCGAACGCGACATCGACCGTGCGATCGGATGCCCTTGGCCCGGCACCGAGCCTCTCCACGCGAACTCTCGTGTGCGGCAGCAGCGGCTCGACCAGCGCGTTGGCGACAGCGAGGATGCCGTGGCCGTTGCGCCAGCTGGTCGCGAGATTGAAGTGAGCGACGTCGACGGCTACCGCAGAGCCCGCGACGGCACCGAACTGCTGCGCGAACGACTCGAGGTTGGCCGCGCTCGCGCCACGCCATCCATAGATCGACTGGTTGGGATCCCCCACGGCCATGACCGGATGCCCGGCGAACAGCTCGGCGAGGAGCCAGGTCTGCACGACGCTCGTGTCCTGGTATTCGTCGAGCAGCACGACGCGGTACTGCTCGCGGAAGTCGGCGACGACCCGCGGCGCGGAGCGGACGATCTGCAGTGCGAGAGCGACCTGGTCGGAGAACTCGACGAATCCGCGGCGACGCTTGGCCTCGGCGAACTGCTCCGCGAGGTCGAGCAGGACGTCGAGGCTCGCGACCGTCCCGGCCAGGGTCGCCACGGCTTCGTACGCTCCCGTGCCACCGGGCGGAAGGTCGGCAAGGCCCGCGAATCGAGCGGCCGTCGCGCGAACCTCCGCGACATCCACGATGTTCTCGCTCACGGCGGCGTTCAACGCGAGCACCGCCTTCGCCACGTCGTCAACTCGCTTGCCGAGCTCGACCAGGCGCTCATCCGTGCTGGCCACGACGACGGAGCGCGCGAGCTGCCAGGCGGATGCCGCCCCGAGAATCGCCCCGTCGCTTTCCCGCCCGATCAGCATCGCATTATCGCGGAAAATGGCGTTCGCAAACGCGTTGTAGGTCGAGACCTGCGGCGCCTCGAAAGCGTCGTAATCGTCAACCACCAGGCCCGCCCTGGCGAGCTGCTCGATCCGCAGCCGAATGCGCGCCGCGAGCTCACCGGCCGCCTTGCGTGTGAAGGTAAGGCCGAGGATCTCGCTCGGTCGCACCATGCGGTTCGCCAGCAGCCAGAGAACCCGGTTCGCCATGGTCTCGGTCTTGCCGCTGCCCGCGCCGGCAACGACGAGGGCCGGACCGAGCGGTGCCTGGATGACCGCGACCTGCTGTTCCGTCGGCCGGGGAAGACCGAGGGCGTCGGCAATCTGGATGGCGGTGATCTGCGTTGTTTCAGTCACTCGACACCGACCTCACCCGGTGCTGCGACAGCGAGTTCACCGATCCGTTCCACGATTTCACGTCGCGCACCCCGACGTATTCGGCGAGCGCCATACCCGCGGCTGCCTGTCGGATCCGAGCACGGAACCCCTCGAGCTCCTCGTCGCTGAGTGGCGCCTGCGATCCCTCCCGATACAGCTTCGACCGGAACGGCCGCTTGACGAACAGCAGCTTCGCGCCTCCGGAGTGGTGCTCACCGAGCTCATCGAGAAACTCGTCGAGCACGCCCTGCGCGTAGGCGAGCTGGTACACGCCGAGCTGCGGATGTGCGTCGATGCTCGGTTGCGACGTGATCGGCGATCCCGTCTTCAGGTCGACGATCACCACGGCTCCATCGGGTGAGCGCTCGACCCTGTCGATCGATCCGTTGACGTCCGCGCGGTCGATGGGCAGGGTGAACCGACTCTCCGCGCCGACGAGCGCCTTGCCCTCGCGCCGGAAGTCGGTGAGGTACTCTGCGATGCCCGCCGCGAGTTTTCTGGCGGTGCGCTTCTCGGCCTCGGCCATCCAGTTGGCCTCGAACAGCAGTTCCCCCCAGCGCGACTCGACGGCTCGCCAGATCGAGTCGACGTCGGCGCTCTCGGCCGTCTCCATCGCCCAGTGCAGGATGGTGCCGAGCCCCATGGCCGTCGACGGTTCACCGCCCGCGATCGACTCGATGAACCAGTCGAGCGGGGAATCCTCGAACTTCTGCAACTGCGAAGGCGAGACCGGCACGCGCTGGTCGTCGAGATACAACGGATCGGTCGTAGACGGTTCGATCAGGCCGTGCCAGTCTTTCGGATTTGCGCCGGGTACGAGCTCTGCCGAGAGGCGCGCGAGGGCGGATGCCGCCGCCTCCCGATCCGCGCCGCGCCTGGCGGGCGAGGTCAGTTCCCTACGCAGCCGGCCGGTGAGGCCGCGAAGGGACAGCGGTGGTTGTGCGCCCGTGTCGATGGATGCCGTCTCCGCCGGCAGGAGCGAGAGGAACACGCTCGCGGACTCGTCGTCGTTTGCGACGGCGGCGAACACAACTCGGCTGCGCGCGCGGGACACGGCGAGTGCGAAGATCCGCAGCTCGTCGTCGAGCACGAGCTTGCGCTCGTCGATGGTCGCGGCCTCCAGCCCGGTCGCGGCGCGAATGAGGTCCTGCGCGCCAAGCAGGGATCCGCGCAGCCGCCGGTTCGGCCATGCCCCCTCCTGCAGGCCGGCGACGACGACGGTGTCGAACTCGAGCCCGACGGTGCCGGGCGGAGTCGTCACGAGGACCGACTGCTCGTTCGGCTGGGGGGTCAGCGTGTCTTCCGGTACGTCGGCGTCGAGCACCGCATCGAGAAAGAGCACGGCGTCGTCGTCCGGCCGGCGCTCGACGAAGCGTTTCGCCGCGGTGAACAGGGCAAGGATGCCGTCGAGATTCGTGTTCGCTTCCGCGGCTGTGATGCCCGCGCTCAGCGCCTGGTCGCGCCACTCGTCCGCCAGCTTGCTGCGATCCCAGGCGAGCCAGAGCAGTTCCTCGATCGTGCCGCGTTCCTCTGCCTTGACTCGCAGCGCAGCGAGGGTCTGGGAGAGCCGATCGGCGCTTCTGCCGATCCGGTGGTCGATCGTCGCGAAGCGCCCAGGGGCTGCGAGCGCCTCGACCAGGAGCTCGTCGCTCGATCGATTTCCTCCACCCGCGAGTTCCTCAGCGCGCAAAGCGAGACGCAGCCGTCGCAGCGCGAGCCGATCGATCCCACCGAAGGGCGAGAGCAGCAGTTCGACCGCGAGCTGCGGGGTGAGTGCCGACCTGCCCATCCCGACATCCACGACTCCGAGGAGAGCCCGCGCGGCACGGTCGTCGCGCAGCGCGACCCCGCCGACGCTCGTCCTCGTCGGCACCTCGGCCAGCGCGAGCGCCCTGCGGATGTTCGCGGTCTGCGCGCCGCTGCGCACGATGACGACCATGTCGCCCCAGGCCACGCCGTGCAGCAGATGCCTCTCGCGGAGCTGTCTGGCGATGGCGGCGAGTTGCCTGCCCGGGGTCAGCGTGATGGCGCTCGCCAGCGGGCGGGCATCCTCAGTGCCAGCTGCCACGGCTCGTCGCTGCGGACCCGCGGCCGCCGTCCCGATCCGCTCGGTGACCGCCGACGTGAATCGGCGAAGGGTCGCACCCTGCCGGTGGGCCGTGTCGAGCACGAGTGGGCGGATGTCCGCCGAACCGAGCACCGTGGCCAGCCGACCCAGCGCATCCGGCTCGCCCCCGCGAAACGCGTTGGCCGCGACGTCCGGGTCACCGAACGCGATGACGGCAACGCCGCGTGCGACGAGTGCGCGGAGGATCGCGAGCGTCGACTCCGTCGCCTCCTGCAGGTCGTCGACGATCACGAGGCGGAGTCGCTCGACGCGTTCTCCCGCCGAACCGGACCCGATCGACGCCACCGCGAACTGCGCGAACTCCGCGGCGTCGAGGTGACTCGGGCGGGCGACGCTGATGACCTCGAGGTATTCGTCGATGAAGCCGGCCGTGGCGATCCACTCCGGCCGATCGTTCGCCCGACCAAGCTCGCGCAGCCGATCCGGCGTGACGCCGTATTCCGTCGCGCGCATCATGAGGTCGCGAAGCTCGGTGCGGAACCCCCGCAGCCGCCGAACCTCCGGGCCGAGTTCGTCCGGCCACTCCGGCCCCGTGCCCTCGGCGATGTGGCCGTCGAGGAGCCCCGCAATATCGACATCCTGGTCGCCCCCGGTGACGAGACGCGGCGCGACGGAGCCGGCCTCCCTTGCGGCGTTGCCGACCACCTCGAACGCGAACGAGTTGACCGTGCGCGCGAGCGGTCCGTTGGTGGCGACTCCAAGTCGCAGCGCGAGTGCATCCCGAAGCCGGGTCGCGGATGCCCGGGTCGGCGTGAGCACGACCAGGTCGTCCGGCGACCAGCCGCGCCCGAGAACGCGGTCGGCGACGAGTTCGACGATCGTGGTGGTCTTCCCCGTGCCCGGTGCGCCGAGAACGGACGCCGACTGGTCGTCCGCGAGTTCGACGACGGCACGCTGGCTCGCATCCAGCTCCGCAGGAATCGCGGCGTGGTCGGCGGTCTTCGCACGCTCGAATCCAAGGATCGCCATGCCAGCAAAGTTAGCCGAGGCAGATGACATCCAGCGGTCGCCCACTCCCGCGGTTCTGCCCACAGAGAAAACGCGCGGCTGGGAAATTCGAACTGTCGTAATCTGGGCACGTGGACATTCGAATCGGCATCCTTAACAGCCCCCGTGAGATCAACTTCGAGACGAAGCAGCCCGCTGCCGAGATCGAGAAGGTAGTTTCGACAGCACTCGATACCGGTGCCAAGTTCATCCGTCTCACCGACGACAAAGACAAGCTGTACATCGTTCCGACCGCCGCCTTCGGCTACATCGAGGTTGGCACAGAGGCTTCGCGTCGCGTCGGATTCGTGGGCTAGCCGTGGAGCTACTCTTCGTCGTCCTGCTCGGCTTCTGCATCGGCCTCGCGGTACGTACGGCGATCCCTGGGCATGACACCTACGGCAGCGCGCTCGTTCCCTCGATCGCCGCCGCTGCCTCCGCCATCGTCTGGGAGATCCTGACCTGGGCGGGCTGGAAGTTCGACGGCGGTTGGATCTGGGTCGTCAGTCTCGTCGCGGCAGGCATCGTCGCGCTCGTTCTCGCCCTGGTCATCCCGCGCAGCCGGCGCACGAACGACCAGGCCCTGCTTCAGCAGCTGTCGAAGCCCGTCAGCTGACAGCCCCGCAGATAGCAGCCATCTTGGGGTTCCAGGACGTGCGGGCTAAGCGGTCAGGCCCAGCGCATCCATTCGCCGAGTGTGGGCAGCGATCAGCTCGGTGAAGACGGGCTCGATGCGCGCCTCGTCCGAATCGTGGTTCTCGGTCGTGCCAAGCGTCCAGCGCGCGATCAGCATGGTGTCGCCGACGAGCCGACGCCCCCAGAGGGCAAGCCGTGCGGCGAGCCTCGGATTGCCTTCGATCGCCGAGAGCAGTTCCTTGGCGATGAGGTTCTCGCCGGATTCCGCCTCGAGGATGGCCAGGATCCGTGGAAGGGCCGATGTCGACAGGCCACCGGCGAGACGGAGGAAGAAGTCGTTAAGGAATCCCGCGGCGAGGTAACAGGTCGTCACCGACTCGAACCAGTCGTGCCCCTGCGTCATCCGCTGGAAGGCATCGACCTCCCGGGCGAACGGTTCCATGATCCTGGCCGCGTCCCCGCCGTGCCGCTCGATCTCCTCGGTGAGACCCTGGTGCTTCGCGAGCGCGAATCCCGCGACATCGCTCAGGATCGTCTTCGCCTCCGTGGTCGGGGCTGTCGCCACCACTCGGCTGGCGTTCTCGAAGATCATCAGCTGCACGTAGGCGGCCTTGCCGAGAAACGTCGTGAGATCGGGGGTGAGATCCGCGAGATCCACCCTCGTGCTCGCGGTCTTGCTCGAGGCCCTGGTCCGAAGTCGGGGAGCGTCGGCGCGTTTGCGCTCGCGCCGAAACCAGTTGACCACGGAGCAAGCTTAGGTGTCGTCGCGCTCCCGGTGCGCTAGCCGGCGGGGCTCGCGTGCGGCCTGTCGCCAGCGCAGAGGCTCGCCAACCCGCTAAACTGGCTGTATTGCTCCCCGATTCTGGCGGGAGCCGAGCGCCCTAAGCCAAAGCGGGCGCCTCCAACGGTGCCGAAGTTCTTCGGCTGACAGGGCTATCCACACGTGACTTTTTCAGATCTCGGCATCGAGCAGGACATGGCCGATGCACTCGCAACAAAAGGAATCATCGAGCCATTCCCCATCCAGGAGCAGACGATTCCGCTCGGACTCTCTGGCCAGGACATCATCGGGCAGGCCAAGACCGGTACCGGTAAGACCCTCGGATTCGGGCTTCCGCTACTGCAGGCGCTCGGCACGAACCCCGAGCCCGGTGTCAAGGCGCTCGTCGTCGTCCCGACTCGCGAACTCTGCGTGCAGGTCGCAGAAGACCTGGTCCTTGCCGCATCCAATCGTGCGACGAAGGTCGTCGCGATCTACGGGGGCAAGGCCTACGAGGGGCAGGTCGCTGACCTGAAGGATGGCGCCCAGGTCGTCGTCGGGACCCCCGGCCGCCTGCTCGACCTCGCTTCGCAGCGACTGCTCTCCCTCAAAGACGTCAAGGTCATGGTCCTCGATGAGGCCGACAAGATGCTCGACCTCGGATTCCTGTCGGACATCGAGAAGCTGTTCGCCCAGACCAGCCCGACCCGCCACACCATGCTGTTCTCCGCCACGATGCCCGGGCCGATCGTCGCCCTCGCTCGTCGCTTCATGAACCGGCCCATCCACATCCGCGCGACGGATCCGGATGAGGGGCTCACGCAGGCCAACATCAAGCACGTCGTCTACCGCGCGCACTCGCTCGACAAGGACGAGGTCATTTCGCGCATCCTGCAGGCCGAAGGCCGCGGCAAGACCGTCGTCTTTACCCGCACCAAGCGCGCCGCAGCCAAGCTCGTCGAAGAGCTCAACGACCGCGGCTTCAACGCCGCAGCCGTCCACGGTGACCTCAACCAGGAACAGCGCGAGCGGGCCATGGCCGCGTTCAAGGCCGGCAAGAAAGACATCCTGATCGCCACCGACGTCGCCGCCCGCGGAATCGACGTCAACGACGTGACCCACGTGATCAACCACACGATTCCGGACGACCACGACACCTACCTGCACCGCGCGGGACGCACCGGCCGCGCGGGCAAGACCGGTATCGCGGTCACGTTCGTCGACTGGGACGACATGCACAAGTGGTCGCTCATCAACAAGGCGCTCGACATGGGCCAGCCCGAACCGGTCGAGACCTACTCGTCGTCGCCGCACCTCTACAGCGACCTCGACATCCCGGCCGGATCGAAGGGACGGCTGCGGCCGAGCCCGACGCCCAAGGTCGAGGATGCCGCGTCCCGTCCACCACGCGAACGTCGCGAGGGTGACTCCTCACGTCCGCCCCGCGAGCGCCGCGAGGGCGACCGCCAGCGGACGCGCACGCGCGGATCGTCGCCGGCCAACGGACCAGCCGTCTCGACCCCGCACGCCGAGGGCGCAGAGGGCGCTGGAACGCACGACGGAACCGCACCCGCTCGTCGCCGCAACCGCACCCGCCGTCGTCCGTCCGGTGGCGGAGCACCCACAGCGCCCACCTCGTAGCGAAACTCCGCGGCCGACACCTCGGCTAGCCGCGGAATGGGCGCGAGCCTGTGCCTGCCGCGAGGAGTTTCTCGAGCACGGCTGGCTCCGTCGTGTTCTCGCCGAGCAGGTTGGGCTTGCCCTCACCGTGGAAGTCGCTTGACCCCGTGACCTGCAGATCGAACTTTGCGGCGAGCTCGAACAGTCGTTCCTTGCCATCGTCGGTGTTGTCCCGGTGGTGGATTTCGAGGCCGAAGAGCCCGGCATCCACCAGCTCCCTGATGGCCGAGTCTTCGATCACCCGGTAGCGCCCGTGGGTCGCCGGATGCGCAAGCACCGGCACTCCCCCGGCCGCGACGATCATGCGCACGCCGGCGAGCGGCGACGGCGCGTAATACTTCTCGTAGTACCCGCTTTTCCAGTGCAGGATGCTCTGGAATGCCGCGCTGCGATCGGCGACGACACCGTGAGCGACCAGGGCATCCGCGATGTGCGGGCGGCCGATCGTTCCGCCGTCGACCGACTGCGCGAGCACGTCGGCCCAGGTGATGCCGTAGTCCCGGGAGATCTTCTCGACGATTCGCTCGGCCCGATGCAGTCGACCCTCACGAATCTTCAGTGTCTCGGAGACGATCGCGGGATCCGTCGGATCAAACAGATAGGCGAGCATGTGCACGCTGGCCGGTCCGTAGTTCGTGCTGAGCTCCATGCCTGGGACGACCGTCAGGCCGGTTCCGGCTGCAGCCTCGCGCGCCTCGTCCCATCCCGCGGTCGAGTCGTGATCGGTCAGCGCGACCGTTCCGAGTCCCGCGGCACTGGCCGCTCGAATGAGGTCACCCGGGGTCTGCGTTCCATCTGAAACACTGCTGTGAGTGTGCAGGTCGATGGCACCGCGTTGAGGCATCCCTCAATGGTATTGGTCTAGGCTTCCCGAGCCATGACTCGCCGGATTGTGACCGTAATTCTCGCGGTGCTGCTGTCTGCCTTTCTGCTGGTGATCGTCTGGCCCCAGACGTTCAACCTCGAGGCCGCTCCCGTAATCGCCCAGGTCGTTTCCCTGCGCGGACTGGATGTCGCCATTGCTCTCGTCGCGATCGTGGTACTCCTCGTTCTGGCGGCCTGGAAACCGGCAAGGCGCTTCGCCCTCACAATGACGATCCCGCTCGTCATTTTTTCCCTGGTCAGCGTCGCCATCCTTGGCGCGCGCGGCTTTGGCGATTCCGCGGGGGCGACGACGTCATCCGACATCACCGTCCTGTCCTGGAACACAAGGGGCGGCGCGCCGGGAGCCGCGGAAATCGCCAAGCTGGCTCTCGCAGAGCACGCCACCGTCGTCGCCCTCCCGGGGACGCCGCAGGCGATGGGCATCGAAATCGCGCACATCATGAGTGCGGCCGGAAAGCCCATGTGGGTGCTGTCTCGCACGCATGGACTGGTCTACGGGTCGTACGCGACGACCCTGCTCGTGAGCGCAACCCTCGGAAAGTACTCCGCAGATAATACGGTCGGTGACACCTCGGTCTCCTCCTCCCTCATCGCGAAACCCGACAACGGGATCGGCCCAACCCTCGTGGCGGTGCACGCGGTTTCGCCCACACCGGGAGAGATGCTCAACTGGCACTCGGACCTGCGCTACCTCTCGACGATCTGCACAGGCAACAACCTCATCATGGCGGGCGACTTCAACTCGACGCTCGATAACCTGCGACCTCTCAGTAGCAAATCCGGCGCCGATTTCGGCCAGTGCACGGATGCGGGCGCCGCGAGCAACAGCGCCGCCATCGGGAGTTGGCCGACCAACCTGCCCGAGTTGCTCGGTGCCCAAATCGACCACGTCATGTACGGCTCTGCCTGGAAGGTGAGCTCGATGCACGTCATCGGTACGGAGGATTCCGCCGGCAGCGACCACCGACCGATCATCACGACGCTGGCTCCCAACAACTAGCCGCAACAAGGGGGCAGAATGGATGCCATGGCCGATACAAACGCCCCCCGCCCCGCGTCCAATCGTTCGACCGTGCCCGTGAGCGACACGTTCAAGGACTACATCTCGAGCAAGTGGGCCGAACGGCCGGATGTCGCCCCAGCGCCCCGCGAGCAGGCATCCTTCGCCGCCGCCCGGCGCGTCGCCCTCTCGCAGAAGTACCCCGGCAAGCGGCTCATTATCCCGGCCGGTGCGGCAAAGGTCCGTTCGAACGACACCGACTACGCCTACCGTGCCCACTCGGCCTTCGCCCACCTGACCGGCTGGGGCAGCGACGCCGTCGCAGGCAGCGTGCTGGTCCTCGAGCCGACCGCATCCGGTCACGAGGCCACGCTCTATTTCCGTGAGGCGGCCGGGCGCGACTCCGACGAGTTCTACGCCAACGCCGACATCGGCGAGTTCTGGACCGGGCGACGACCCTCGCTCGCACACGTCGCCGCGGATCTCGGCCTGAACACCGCCAACCTCAACGCTTTCGCGTCCGTGATCGACAGCGTCGACGCCGCAACCCTCGTCGTGCGCGGCGCCGACCGCGACATCACCGACCAGATCGATGGTCGACGCCTGCTCGCGGCGGACACCGAATCGCTCGAAACGGATGGCGACGCCGACCTGACTCGCGATCTTTCGGAGTTGCGCCTGGTCAAGGACGCGTACGAGATCGAACAGATGCGGCGCGCGGTCGCGGCTACGAAGAAGGGCTTCGACGACGTCATCGCCGACTTCGCCGCGATCACCGCACACGAGCGTGGTGAGCGACTCGTGGAGGGAACCTTCAACCGTCGAGCTCGCGCTGAGGGCAACACGGTCGGCTACGACACGATCGCCGCGAGCGGTCCGCACGCCTGCGTTTTGCACTGGACCCGCAACGACGGTGCGGTCGTCCCCGGCGACCTGATCCTGCTCGACGCCGGCATCGAGCTCGACTCGCTGTACACGGCCGATATCACCCGCACACTGCCGGTCGGTGGCAAGTACAGCGAGGTTCAGCGGCGCGTCTATGAGGCCGTTCGCGAGGCGGCGGATGCGGCGTTCGCGATCGTCAAGCCCGGCTTGCGGTTCCGCGAAATCCACGCCGAGGCAATGAAGGTCATCGCCGCGAAGACCGCCGAGTGGGGCCTGCTTCCGGTCAGCGCCGAGGAGTCACTCCAGCCGGAGCACCAGTACCACCGCCGGTACATGGTGCACGGCACGAGCCACCACCTCGGAATCGACGTCCACGACTGCGCACAGGCGCGGCGCGACCTCTATCTCGACGGCATCCTCGAACCGGGCATGGTGTTCACGATCGAACCTGGCCTCTATTTCCAGCCGGACGACCTGACCGTGCCGGAGGAATACCGTGGCATCGGCGTGCGCATCGAGGACAACATCCTCGTCACCGAATCCGGCGCTGAGAACCTGTCTGTCGGCATCCCGCGCACGGCGGACGACGTCGAAGCCTGGCTGGCCGGCTAACTCCATTTACGCGTCTGCCCCCGCGTGATGCGCCTGCCCCCGGACGTACGGGGGCAGGCGCATCGCCCGGGGGCAGACGGCGATTAGGGCACTCGACTAGGAGACGGGCCGCTCGAGCAGTGCCTGCGCCCGCGCGATCTTCTCCGACGGCACGATGACCTGGTAGCTGCTCGCGATCACCTGGTGGGTCGAGGTGAAGTCGCGGCGACTGCGGTTGACACCGTACGCAACGATGCCGAACAGCATCCCGAATCCGGCTCCGATGACGACCGCGGCGAGCGCGAACCCCACATTGGGTGTCGCCGTGAACATGAATAGGAGGATGCCGGCAAACAGTCCGAACCAGGCGCCGCTCGCGGCCCCGGCACCCGCCGACCGTCCGTAGGTCAATTTGCCGGTGACCCGCTCGACCGTGTGCAGGTCGTTGCCGACGATGGCCATCTGGGCGAGGTCGAAGTCAGCCTTGGCCAGCCTGTCCACGACCGCCTGGGCCTCTGGGTAGGTTTCGTAGGTGCCGAGGACCTCGCCTCGCGGGATGGTCGGCACACCTCCCCCACGGCGCGAAAATGGCTGTTGATTGCTCACGGCCTCATTCTTCCACGCGCGACTACTCTTGTATCCGTGAGCGCGACGAGAGTATTCGTAGCCCGTCTGGCCGGGTGCTCCGTTTTCGACCCGTTTGGTGATCGCGTCGGCAAGGTTCGAGACGTCCTCGTGGTCTATCGCAACACTGCATCCCCTCGCGTGGTCGGCTTCGTGGTCGAGGTTCCCGGCAAGCGGCGGGTGTTCCTCGGTGTCGGTCGGGTCACCAGCATCGGCTCGGGGCAGATCATTGCAACCGGTCTCATCAACCTCCGCCGGTTCGAGCAGCGCGGCGGTGAGGTTCGGGTCATCGCAGAGCTCCTGGGCCGCAAGGTCACTCTCAGGGACAAGTCCGGCGAAGCGACCATCGAAGACGTCGCGATCGAGAACGTCGGCCCCGGCGAGTGGGAGGTCAGCCAGCTCTTCTGCCGTCGCCCGAAGACCACGGCCTCGCCGTTCGGCAAGGGGCCGACGGTCTTCGTCAACTGGTCCGACATGGCAGAGAAGACGACCGCCGGCGAGTCGCAGTCGGCCACCCAGCTCATCGCGAGCTACTCCGACCTGCTGCCGGCCGACCTCGCGAACGCCATGCTCGACCTCCCAGAGCAGCGCATGCTCGAGGTCGCGGAGGAGCTCTCCGATGAGCGCCTTGCCGACGTCCTCGAGGAGATGCCGGAGAACGAGCAGGTCGACATCCTTAACCAGCTCGATGACGACCGCGCGGCGGACGTCCTCGACCAGATGCAGCCGGATGACGCCGCAGACCTGATCGCCCAGCTCAGCGACGAGCGCGGCGAGGCGCTCCTCGACCTGATGGAGCCGGAAGAGGCGGAGGACGTCCGCTTCCTGCTCGCCTACGCTCCCGACACCGCGGGTGGGCTCATGACCACGGAGCCCATCATCGTCTCGAGTGACACCACCGTCGCGGAGGCACTCGCGCTCATCCGGCGCCACGAACTCGCGCCGGCGCTCGGGGCGGCCGTCTGCGTCACGCTGCCACCGTACGAGCCGCCGACCGGCCGATTCCTCGGGATGGTCCACTTCCAGCGGATGCTGCGCTACCCGCCGAACGAACGCCTCGGCACCCTGCTCGACCAGAGCCTCGAACCGGTCGGGGCCCACACCCACGCCGCGGAAGTCGCGCGTCGCCTCGCGAGCTACAACCTCGTATCCGTTCCCGTTGTCGATGAGAACCACCGTCTGGTCGGGGTGGTGACCATTGACGATGTCCTCGATTACCTACTCCCCGATGACTGGCGAAGTACCGACCATGAGAGCAGTACACAGTCGCTGTATAGCGACACATCCACTGCAACCATTCCGGTACGACCCACACTTATGAAGCCGCGGAGGACATCCAATGGCACGCGCTAACAACCGCAGCGAGATTCGGCTCGATTCGCCCAAGGGGCTCCGCACCAACTTCGTGCCGCGCGTCGGCAATCGGGACAGCTTCGGCCGGTTCACCGAATGGATCGCCCGCAACATGGGAACCCCGACGTTCCTGATCGCACTCACGCTGTTCTGCGCCGCGTGGATCGCGTACAACGTGCTCGCACCGACTCATCTTCGCTTCGACTCCGCCGCGCTCGGATTCACGTCGCTCACGCTCATCCTGTCGCTGCAGGCGTCATATGCCGCTCCGCTCATCCTTCTCGCGCAGAACCGCCAGGACGACCGTGACCGGGTGCAGATCGAGCAGGATCGGCAGCGCGCGGAACGCAACCTCAACGACACCGAGTACCTGGCACGCGAGATCGTCTCGCTCCGTCTCGCCATGAAAGACATGGCGAGCAAGGACTTCATTCGCGCCGAACTACGCTCCCTGCTCGAGGATCTCGAAAAGGACAAGGACCCGGTTTGAGTATCGAAACCGCCATCCGTGCGGCTCTCGAGCGCGTCATCGATCCCGAGATCCGCCGCCCGATCACCGAGCTCGACATGGTCGGCGACGTGGCAGTGGTCGATGGTGCGGCATCCGTCGGCGTCAAGCTGACGATCGTCGGATGCCCGGCCGCAGACCGGATCGAGAGCGACGTTCGCGAGGCCGTCGCCGCGGTTCCCGGGGTGACCTCGACCGAGGTGTCGGTCACGGTCATGTCGAAGACCGAACGCGAAGCCCTGACCGCGAAGCTGCGCGGGAATCGGCCGAAGACCCTGCAATTCGGCCCTGATTCGCTCACCCGGATCTACGCCATCACGAGCGGAAAGGGAGGCGTCGGCAAGTCGACGCTGACCGCCAACATCGGCGTTGCGCTTGCCGCCCGCGGGCTGCGAGTCGGGATCGTGGATGCCGACGTGTTCGGCTTCTCGATCCCCGGCATCCTCGGCATCCCGGACGTGAAGCCGACGCAGGTGAACGACATGATCCTGCCGCCGGTCGTGCACGACGTGAAGGTCATCTCGATCGGAATGTTTGTTGAGGGCTCGACCGCGGTCAGTTGGCGCGGACCCATGCTGCACCGCACGATCCAGCAGTTCCTCACCGACGTGTTCTTCGGCGACCTCGACATCCTGCTGCTCGACCTGCCGCCCGGAACGGGTGACGTCGCGATCTCGATCGGGCAGCTGCTCCCCCAGGCCGAGGTCATCGTCGTCACGACCCCGCAGGCCGCCGCGGCGGACGTCGCCGAGCGCAGCGGCCTCGTCGCCCGCCAGACCGGGCAGAAAGTCATCGGCGTGATCGAGAACATGGCCGGCCTCGCCCAGAGCGACGGTTCGATCCTCGACATCTTCGGATCCGGTGGCGGAGCGGATGCCGCGGCCAGGCTTTCGACGCCCGATGAGCCGGTTCCGCTGCTGGCCTCGATCCCGATCAGCATCGCCCTTCGCGAGGGCGGAGACGCGGGCGAGCCCGTTGTGCTGGCGAACCCCGAGGATCCGGCCGCCGTCGCGATCGTGGGCATCGCCGACTCGCTGGCGACCCGCGCGCGCGGCCTCGCCGGCCGCAAGCTCGGACTGTCCGTCAGCTAGCTGGCCCGGGACGAGCTCGTCCGAGCCAGAGCCCGTCGTGCGTAGTAGTTTTGCCTCATGGCCGCTATCATCGTCGATCGGTCGCTTGCCGCTGAGCTGGTCAAAGGCCTCTCGGCGTCCGGAGCGACAAGCACGCCCGTCATCGCCCCCTTCACCGGCGAGGTGCTCTACGACCTCCCCACGAGCACGCCGGCCGACGTCGCGGATGCCGCTGCCGCCGCCCGGGTAGCCCAGCTCGCCTGGCTGCGGATCGGGTTCGCCGAGCGCCGCCGCATCCTGCTGAAGGCGCACGACCTCCTGCTGGCGGATCGGGAGCGTCTGCTCGACGTCCTCCAGACCGAGACAGGCAAGACCCGCGGGCAGGCCTTCGAGGAGGTATTCCAGGGCGCGAACGCGGCGCGATATGCGGCGCTGTCGGCTCGTGGCGTTCTGATGACCCGGCACCGTCGGGGCGGCATCCCGCTCGTCTTCGCGGCGCGCGTGAGCTACAAGGCCAAGGGCGTCATCGGTGTCATCACGCCGTGGAACTACCCGCTCAGCCTCGCCCTGATGGACATCGTGCCCGCGCTCGCGACCGGCAATGCCGTCGTGCAGAAGGCCGACAACCAGGGCGCCCTGACCATCCTCGCGACGCGACGCGCCTTCATCGATGCCGGCGTCCCGGCAGCGCTCTGGGCCGTAGTGACGGGCGACGGAAACGACATCGGCAACGCGGTGGTGGATGCGGGCGATTACGTCTGCTTCACCGGATCCACCGCGACCGGAACAAAGGTCGGCCTGCGCGCGATGGCACGCCTTGTCGGCGTCTCGCTCGAACTCGGCGGCAAGAACCCGATGCTCGTGCTCGATGACGTCAAGCCGAGGCAGGCGGCGGCCAACGCCGTCTACTCGTGCTTCTCATCCATGGGCCAGCTCTGCGTGTCGATCGAACGGATCTACGTCGAGAGGCCGGTCGCGGAGGAGTTCACCGCGGCGTTCGTCGACCGCGTCAAATCCCTCGTGCAGGGCCCGGCCCTCGAATACACGACGGACATCGGATCGCTGACCAACGCGGCGCAGCTCGAGCGCGTCACGGCCCATGTCGAGGACGCCATCGCAAAGGGTGCGACCCTTCTCGCTGGAGGCAGGGCGCGGCCCGACCTCGGCCCCTACTTCTATGAGCCGACCGTGCTCACGAACGTCACGAGCGACATGGCATGCTTCGCCGGCGAGACGTTCGGACCGGTCGTCGCCATCACCGTCGTCGACTCGGTCGATTCGGCGATCGCCGATGCGAACGCCTCGGAATTCGGGCTCAACGCGTCGGTCTTCAGCCGATCGAAGCGTCGCGCGAGGCAGGTCGCGGACCGGATCTCGGCCGGCAGCGTGAATATCAACGAGGGCTACCGTGCCTCGTTCGGAAGCATCGATGCGCCCATGGGCGGCATGAAGAAGTCGGGCCTCGGCCGGCGGAACGGCCGGGAGGGCATGCTGCGATTCGTGGATGCGCGGACCGTCGCGGAATCCACCGGCCTGATGACACTGCCGCGAACAGGAGCCGAATTCGCGAAGCTGGCTGGCGTCATGGAGATCCTCCTGAAAACGCTGAGGGCGATCCGCCGCCGCTAGGGCCGCCGCTACCGCGGAAGCCCGTGGCTCAGGTCGCCTCGCTGTCGTACGGGGCGGCAGCGCCCGGCTCGGCACGTTTTGCCGCCGGTTTGACGCTGACCGGTTTGACGACGGGCTGCGACTCGTCGTCGTCGTCGTCCTCCAGGAGCGCCTCTCGGATGATGCGGCGCGGATCGTACTGGCGCGGGTCGAGCTTCTTCCAATCGACCTCGTCGAACTCAGGCCCCATCTCCTCGCGCATCCGGTCTTTGGCCCCGTTGGCGAGCTGGCGCAGCGACTTAATGAGCTGGGCGAGCCTGGCTGCCGCCTGGGGCAACCGTTGCGGGCCAACAATGACGACCGCAATGACCCCGATGATCAGCAGCTTGTCGAACGTGAGACCGAATATCACCTGCCCACAATAGCTCGATCACCCGATTCCTCACCCTAGGCTGTTAGCGCACAAGGAGTAACGATGTCCGAAAAAGATTTGAGTTGGAAGTTCGCCGAGGACTTCATCGTCGAGAGCGCGCCGATCGCCGCCGCCCGAGCGCACTCGCTCGAGAACGGTATTGAGCCGATCTCCCCCGCGGTCGGCGCTCAGATCGCCGTGATCGCCGCCGCCACCAACGCCGGATCCATCATCGAGGTCGGCACAGGCATGGGCGTGAGTGGTCTCTGGATGTTCGCCGGTGCGCCCGACGCGACCCTGACATCCATCGACATCGAACTCGACTTCCAGCAGTCTGCTCGGCGCGCGTTCACCGAAGCGGGCATCCCGGCCAACCGCGCACGACTGATCGCCGGCCGCGCGCTCGATGTGCTTCCGCGCATGAACGAGGCGAGCTACGACCTCGTGCTCGTCGACGCGGATGCGGCATCCGTGATCGAGTACGTCGAGCACGGGCTGCGTCTCGTGCGCGTCGGCGGAACCGTGCTCGTTCCCCATGCGCTCTGGCGTGGGCGAGTCGCCGATCCCGCACAGCGCGACGAAACCGTCGCCGACTTCCGCACCCTGCTCACCGAGATCGCGGCGTCGACCGCGGTCCTGGCCGCTCTCTCGCTAGCCGGAGACGGACTCCTCCAGCTGACACGAATGAACACCTAGTCGCGCGCGAACACCCGGTATAGCGCTAGCGGATCGCCGCGTTCGTACCCGCGACGTTGAGAACACCCGAGCGGGTGAACGCAGACCTCTAACCGGCGACAACCCCGGCGAGCGCGTCGTGAAGCTCTTTCGCTTCGGCATCGTTCACGGAGACGACAAGACGGCCCCCACCCTCGAGCGGAACCCGCACGATGATGAGTCGACCCTCTTTGACAGCCTCCATTGGCCCGTCTCCGGTCCTCGGCTTCATGGCTGCCATGAGTAGTCCCCTTTCGAATGGATACCCATCTATTATCCCTTATTTATCGGTGAGGCTGAAAACGGGGGGCGTCGAGAGGGGGCGTCACGGCCGAGTTACGGGGGCGTGAAGTCGTCCGCATCGCTAAACCACCACGTCATGTAGACCCAGGCAACCTGCCCGGCGATGAACAGCAGTACGACGATGACACGGTAGAGCCGCGACCTCGGCTGGGCGATCGCGCCGAGCAGGGGAAAGGCCGGAACGAAGATCCGGAAGACGCTCGACTGCGGGAAGAACACCGCGAGGAGGTAGAGGACGTAGCTGGCGACCCAGAACCGGAGATCGACGCCGAGCCGCTTGACGGCCGGAGTGAACAGCAGCGCGCCGAACAGGATGATCGCGGCAACCAGCAGGAGGCCAGGCACGAGGGTGCCCGGGATTCCGGCTCGCGCTATCCACCAGTTCGCGCCCGCAATCCACGGCTCGAAGGGGATGAGCGGGGCCCACCCGACGTACGGCGCACGCCACGACAGCTCCGTCGCCGTGTAGGCGTCCGGAACACCGGTCACCCATCCCGCAATCGCGGGCCAGGCGTAGCCGAGCAGCGCGCTCGCAATGGTCGCCGACACCGCCGCGATCTGTTCCCCCGCGCGGAACGGCTCCCTCCTGCGCACCACCCAGCGATAGATGACGTGCAGTCCCATCGCGAGTGCGAAGGCGAGCATCCCCGGGCGGGTGAAGGAGGCGATTGCCACGAACGGCAGCATCGCCCAGTAACGGCGCTGCTGCAGGAAATACAGCGCGCAGGCCAGGAAGAACAGCTGCATCGACTCCGCGTAATCCACCTGGAAAATCGGCGACAGCGGCGCGACGCAGAACAGCACGACGGAAAACATCGCCGTGTTCGATCCCAGCTTCAGCAGCAGGATCTTGTAGAAGACGAGCGCTGCCCCGGCCGCGAATCCGACCGAGACGAAGACTCCGACGACCGTGAACGGCAGGGTCGTGACGGCGACGAGGCCGCCGACGAGAAACGGGTACGCCGGGAGGAATGCCCACGTGTTCTGGTTGATGTGGCCATCGATGAGTGGCAGGGTCTTCGGATACCCCGAGACACTGACGATGTGGTACCAGGCGCCGTCCCAGATCCCGGCGAACGAAAAATAGTCCGGATGCGCAAGAGTCCACGGGTTCGCCGGCTGGATCGCCGCGAATATGAGCATGATGACGGTCGTCACCACGCGCGACGCCGCGAAGATCACGAGCACCTTGACCCACCACGGCGTCAGACGGTACAGGACGGTCAGGCTGGGGCGGGATGGCGCCGCGTGCACCTCGATGGTGTCAGTCATTGCCATCGTTCGGCACGCCGCGGGTGAGCCAATTGCGCAGCCCGTGTTCGCAGGAGGTGATCTGCTCGAGCGCTACGCGTTCATCATCCGCGTGCGCGAGAAGGGGATCACCGGGGCCGTAGTTCACGGCCGGGACTCCAAGGGCCGAGAATCGAGCGACATCGGTCCAGCCGTACTTCGGTTTGGGGGTGCCGCCCACAGCGGCGACGAACTCCAGCGCGAGCGGTGCATCGAGCCCTGGGCGTGCTCCCTCGGCGAGGTCGACGACGGTCAGATCGAATCCCGCGAACAGCTCGCGCAGGTGCTGCACGGCCTCCTCGCCCGACCGGCTCGGCGCAAATCGGTAGTTGATGTGCACCATGGCTTCGTCGGGGATGACGTTGCCCGTGACTCCCCCACTGATCCCGACCGCGTTCAGCCCCTCCCGGTAAACCAGGCCGTCGACTTCGACCTCGCGCGGCTCGTAGGCGACGAGAGTGTCGAGGACGGGCGCGAGATCGTGGATGGCGTTGTGCCCGACCCACGCTCGCGCGGAGTGTGCGCGCTTGCCGAACGCGCGAACCTCCACGCGAAGGGTGCCGTTGCAGCCGCCCTCGATCATCGAGTTCGTGGGTTCGCCGAGGATGGCGAAGTCGCCGTCCAACAGTTCGGGCCGGGACCGCGACAGGCGGCCGAGGCCATTCTGCGCATCCGACACCTCCTCGTTGTCGTACCAGATCCAGGTGACGTCGACGACCGGGTTCGTCAACTCGGCGGCGAGTTTCAGTTGCACCGCGACGCCGCTTTTCATGTCGACCGTTCCGCGGCCCCAGAGGAAGTCGGTCTCCACGCCCGAAATAGGCGACGGGCCCCTCTCGGGGCGGGTCGGCACGTTGTCCTTGATCGGGACGGTGTCGATATGACCGGCAATCACGACGCGTCGATCGCGTCCGAGGCTGGTCCTCGCGACCACGTTATTCCCCTCGCGAATGAGCTCGAGGTGAGCCATCCCGCGCAGGGCGTTCTCGATCGCATCCGCCAGCGGAGTCTCGTTACCGGAGACCGACTCGATGTCGCACAGCTGCCTGGTCAGTTCGGTGGAGGATGCCGTCAGGTCGAGGACGGGAGTGGCTGGCATCCCAAAATCCTATCGGGGAGCAGTAAGCGCGGTTCGGACACCGGGACCGCGGCGCCATCGGCACATGCCGGCATCGGTACGCTGGGAACATGACTTCTCGCGCTGCCTGGGGCTACGGCCTCGCGACGATCGCCGGCGACGGCACCGTACTCGACACCTGGTTTCCAGAGCCGAAGCTCGGCACGTTGCCCGCTGGCACCGATCGCCACATCGCCCCGGTCGAATTCGAGGACCAGATCGGCGCAGATCCGCGACGCAACGTTCGGATCGACTTCGTCACGGTCGAGATTGACGACCTGGATGCCGCCCCGGCCTCCACCTCGGACGCCTACCTCCGCCTGCACCTGCTGTCTCACCTTCTGGTCCGGCCCAACACCATCAACCTCGACGGGCTCTTCGCGCACCTCCCGATTGTTGCGTGGACGACCGCCGGCCCCGTGCATCCGGCCGACTTCGCTCGACTGCGGGCGTCCCTGCAGCGCGCCGGGATCTCCGCGCACGGCATCGACAAGTTCCCGCGGCTCCTCGACTACGTCACGCCCGATCGCGTTCGAATCGCCGATGCATCGCGCGTGCGACTCGGCGCGCACCTCGCGCCCGGAACGACCGTCATGCACGAGGGCTTCGTGAACTTCAACGCGGGTACCCTCGGCAACTCCATGGTCGAGGGACGAATCTCGCAGGGTGTCGTCGTCGATGATGGCTCCGACATCGGTGGCGGCGCATCCATCATGGGCACGCTGTCGGGAGGCGGCACCGAACGCGTCGCGATCGGCAAGAGGGCGCTGCTCGGGGCGAACTCCGGCATCGGCATTTCGATCGGCGACGACAGTGTCGTCGAAGCGGGGCTCTACGTGACCGCGGGCACCAAGGTCACGATCGTTCCGCGCCCGGGCACGGCGGATGATGCAACGGTGCGCACCGTGAAGGCCGTCGAACTGAGCGGAACGCCCGGGCTCCTGTTCCGGCGCAACTCGCTCAGCGGCGCGGTCGAGGTCCTCGCGCGAACCGGCCAGGGCATCACACTGAACTCGGCGCTGCACGCCTAACGCTGCACGCCTAAGCACAGCACGCCTAAGCACAGTCGGGCACGTTGTGCCCACACCGGAGCGACGTCTGCCCCCGGGTGATGCGTGTGCCCCCGTACGTACGGGGGCAGACGCATCACCCGGGGGCAGACAGTGCTCGGGGTTCAGCTAGCTCGCGGGCCACTCGCGGTGCGGCTCACCGATGTAGAGCTGCTGCGGGCGACCGATCTTGGTGGTCGGATCCTGGTTCATCTCGCGCCAGTGCGCGATCCAGCCCGGCAGGCGGCCGATGGCGAAGAGGGGCGTGAACATGCGCGGCGGGAAGCCCATGGCCTTGTAGATGACACCGGTGTAGAAGTCGACGTTCGGGTAGAGCTTGCGCTCGATGAAGTAGTCGTCCGCGAGCGCGACAGCCTCGAGTTCCTTCGCGATATCGAGCAGGTCATCCTGAACGCCGAGCGCCTCGAGCACCTCATCGGCGCTCTCCTTGACGAGCCTGGCGCGAGGATCGAAGTTCTTGTACACCCGGTGGCCGAAGCCCATCAGTCGCACGCCGGCCTCTTTGTTCTTGACTCGCGTGACGAACTTGTCGACGCTCTCGCCGGAGTCCTTGATCTCGCCGAGCATCTTCAGCACGGCCTCGTTCGCGCCGCCGTGCAGCGGCCCGTAGAGGGCGTTGATTCCCGCGGAAACCGAGGCGAACAGGTTGGCCTCGGTCGATCCGACCAACCGAACGGTGGCCGTCGAGGCGTTCTGCTCGTGATCCTCGTGCAGGATCAGCAGCCGGTCGAGCGCCTTGCTCAGCACGGGATTGACCTCGTACGGCTCGGCCATGGTGCCGAAGTTCAGCTTGAGGAAGTTGTCGACGAAGCTCAGGGAGTTGTCCGGGTAGAGGAACGCCTGGCCGAGGCTCTTCTTGTGCGCGTACGCCGCGATCACCGGCAGCTTCGCCAGCAGGCGGATGGTCGAAATCTCGACCTGCTCCGGGTCGTGCACGTTGAGCGAATCCTGGTAGTAGGTGGACAGCGCCGACACGGCGCTCGAGAGCACCGACATCGGATGCGCGTTGTGAGGCAGCGCGTCGAAGAGGTGACGCATGTCTTCGTGCAGCAGGGTGTGGCGCCGGACCTTCTCGTCGAAACCGGCAAGCTCGTCCGCGGTCGGAAGATTGCCGTAGATCAGCAGCCAGGCGACCTCGAGGTAGGTCGAATTCGCCGCCACATCCTCGATCGCATACCCGCGGTAGCGCAGGATGCCCGCATCCCCGTCGATGTAGGTGATCGTGCTCGCGGTGGACGCGGTATTCACGAAACCGTTGTCCAGGGTGTTCAGGCCGGTCTGCCTGCTCAGGCTGGAGATGTCGATCGCACTGCGACCGTCCACCGCCTTCACGACAGGGAACTCGGCCGTGCCTCCTGGATACTGAAGGGTCGCCTTCTCGGCGTTTTCACTGGCAGCGTCGGTCACCCTTACAGCCTAAAGGTGCGCGAGAGGTACCGTTGCATCCGCCAAAGGGACGCGCGGTTCGTTGTAGGTAGCAGCTAAGCCGCTAGCGCGATGACGCCAGCCGGTCGACCGCGCGGTCGATATCTTCGTCCGTTGCCGTCAGAGCCACGCGCACGTGGGTCGCCGACTCTTCGCCATAGAACGAACCGGGGACGGCCAGGATGCCGAGATCGGCGAGCGAACCGACGGTCTGCCAGGCATCCTCTCCCCTTGTGACCCACAGGTATAGCCCGGCGACGCTCGCGTCGATCCGGAATCCCGCGGCCGTCAGCCCAGCCGAGAGGCGTGCACGGCGAGAGCGGTACAACTCCCGCTGCGCCTGCACGTGAGCGTCGTTGCCGAGCGCGGCAACCATCGCGGCCTGCACGGGTGCCGGAGGAATGAGCCCGATGTGTTTGCGGACGGCGAGAAGCTCCGTGATCAGGTCACCGCATCCGGCAACGAACCCGGCGCGATATCCCGCGAGGTTCGACTGCTTGCTCAGCGAATAGACCGAGAGGACGTGGTCGCGCGATCCACCGATCACCGCGGGGTCGAGAATCGACGGTGTTGGGTCCGCACCATCCCAGTTGAGTTCGGCGTAGCACTCGTCGTTGACGATCACGGCGCCCAGCTCACGCGCTCGCACAACGGCGGAGCGCAGGAAGTCGATGCCGTGCACCCGACCATCCGGATTCGCCGGTGAGTTCACCCAGACGAGCTTCGTGTTGGACGGCCACTCGGCCGGGTCATCGGAGGAGACCACGGAGGCGCCGACGATGGCTGCGCCGATCGCATAGGTCGGGTAGGCGAGCGTTGGCTGCACCACCACATCCGATTCGCCAAGCCCGAGAAGCGTTGGCATGAGCGCGATCAGTTCTTTCGAGCCGATCGACGGCATGACGTTCGCGACCGAGAGTTCGACGCCACGACGACGCGCGTACCAGCCGACGATTGCTTCGCGCAGCGGCACGCTGCCCGCTGTCTGCGGATAGGCGTGCGCATCGGTTGCCGCGGCGAGCGCCTCACGAATGAACGCGGGGGTGGCGTCGACGGGAGAGCCGACCGACAGGTCGATCAGGCCGTCCGGATGCGCGCGCGCACGATCGCCAAAGGGAATGAGGGTGTCCCACGGAAAGTCCGGGAGCTCGAGCGCCACTGGGTAGGCCTGCCGATCAGCCGACGGGCTGAAGCGGTAGCGCCACGATGAGTGGGTGGTCCTTGTGGATGACGCCGACCTTGGCGGCCCCACCCGGGGATCCGATGTCGTCGAAGAACTCGACGTTGGCCTTGTAGTAGTCGGCCCACTGATCCGGGACGTCGTCCTCGTAGTAGATGGCCTCGACCGGGCAAACCGGTTCGCAGGCACCACAGTCGACGCACTCGTCAGGGTGGATGTACAACATCCGGTCGCCCTCGTAGATGCAGTCGACGGGACACTCGTCGATACAGGCCCGGTCTTTGAGGTCGACGCACGGGAGGGCGATGACATATGTCACGGCTGCTGTGGTCCTTTCACTTTCGTTTCTTGCCCTCTAATCCTAACCGGCGGACGCCTGTGAAGTTGCGGCCAGACCAGCACGATGAACGCGACAACGGTCGGCGTGAGCGACCAGAGGATTCCCGCACCGTCGAGCGCGCCATCCGGTCCGAAGGTCGGGATGAGAAGCGTCCCACCGGCGCTCATCTGCGTGAAAAGGCCGACGATGACGATCATCCCGATGGCGGCCCAGAACGCGACAACCCTGGTCGCAAAGGCCAGGCGGAGCCCGATCAGGAGCGCGGCGACCACGAGGACCCCGACGATCGCACCCAACCAGATCTCGGTCCCGAAAACCTTTGCCGGCGACTGGTTGTAGACGGAGATCAGCGCACCGGCCGCACCTCCGACGAGTGCGCCAAGGATCGACACCGCGACCTTCGATGACCAGCTCTGCTCCCGGAATGGCACCTCCCCCGTCGCCTCGACACTGATTCGGCGAAAGCGCTCAACCCGCTCGATCGGATGCGCCGTTCCGTTCGAGAGCGTGAACTCGTCGCCCGAGACGGTCACCTGGCTCCGGTATGCCTCCAGCGCATCGCGCTTGCGATCGATCACGGCAGACACATCCACGTCGATATCACCGGCCGTGGCCGACTCACTCGGCTCAACGGCGAAGAATGGCACGCCGTAGACGTCGGCAGCCCGGCGAGCGGCCTGGTGCGCGCGAATGTGGTCGGGATGCCCGTACCCACCCCAGTCGTTGTAGCTCACCACCGCATCCGGCTTCACCTCGAGGATGACCGCGGCGAGATCCGCCGCGACCTCGCCAAAGTCCGCAGCCGTCAATGAGGCCGGGTCGAACTCGCCGGAGGCTTCGGCTCCGGACCTGCCCCACTGCATCCCGGAGTCCACGTACCGGCGGGGACGGCGATCGCTCCAGCGCGCGTTTTCCTCGCCGAGGAATCGATGGTCCGTGACGCCGAGGATGCCGACGGCCTTGCGAAGTTCGGCCTCGCGCAGGGTGGCGAGGGCCTCGTGCGAGGCCAGCGCATCCTGCAGGTCGGCGGGGATTACCTCACCGCGCTCACCGCGGGTGCAGGTCACGAGTGTCACGACGGCGCCGCTGTCCACGAGGGTTGCGAGCGTGCCCCCCGTTGCGATCGTTTCGTCGTCGGGATGCGCGTGGACGAAGAGCACGCGTTCCGGCTGAGTCATTCCCCAAGGATATTCGACCGATGTTGGACAGCAGCCGGTGCTGCGGCTAGAGTCGGTCGAGTAAGGATAGCCTTACCAATCTTTCTCCTCGGCGGACTCGTTCGCCACAACCGGAAATCCTCATGCTCGCAACCCTCGTCATCGGTCTCCGTGAAGGCCTCGAAGCGTCGCTCATCGTCGGCATCATTGCCGCCTTCCTGCGGCGCACCGGCAAGCCGCTTCGGCCGATGTGGATCGGGGTTGGCATCGCCATCGCCCTGAGCATCACCGTCGGGCTCATCCTCGAGGTCGTCTCCGCCGACCTGCCGCAGGCCCAGCAGGAGGGCATGGAGTCGATCATCGGCCTGATCGCGGTCGCCGTGGTCACCGGGATGATCGGCTGGATGAACACGCACGCCCGGAGCATGAAGGCAGATCTCGAGGCCCACGCGGCATCCGCACTGCGCGACGGGACGGCGTGGGCGCTCGTCGCGATGGCATTCCTCGCGGTTTTGAAGGAGGGATTCGAGACCTCGGTATTCCTGCTTGCCGCCTTCCAATCATCCACGAGCGCGCTCACTGCCGGAGTGGGTGCGCTCATCGGAATCGCCGCCGCCGTCGCCATCGGAATCGGAATCTTCCGCGGTGGGGTCAAACTCAACCTCAGCCGTTTCTTCAGGATCACCGGGCTCTTCCTCGTCTTCGTCGCCGCGGGTCTCGTCCTCAGTTCACTGCGAACGGCTCACGAGGCCGGCTGGATTCAGATCGGGCAGCAGAGGACGCTCGACTTGACCTGGCTCGCTCCCGCAGGATCGGTACAGGCGGCGCTCTTGACCGGCGTGCTCGGCATTCCAGCAGATCCCCGCCTGATCGAGGTCCTCGGCTGGTTCGCCTATCTCCTGCCGACGCTCGCGTACCTGCTCTGGCCCGCAACGAAGCGGCCGTCCGTCGCCGCCCTGCCCCGTCTGCGGTTCGGTCTCGGCGCCGGGCTCGGGCTCGCCGCGATCATCCTGGCCATTTCCGTGCCGCTGCCGGGTTCATACTTGCCGGCGCGAGCGGCACTCGATAGCGGCGGGCACGCAACGCTTGCCACATCCGGTTCCCGCTTCACGCTCACCACCGACCACGGCGGCAGCCCCGTCGCCGTCAGCTTCGACCGCTCCGCAACGACCGCAACCGTTCGCGACGGCGCATCCGCGCGGCGGTGGATATCGACCGAGACGACTCCGCAGGCCGACTCCCCCGCCTCGGTGTCGCTGTCGCAGCTGATCAGCCTGAGTGGCGGACGACTGCCGATCGGAGTCAACGCGAGACAGAACCCCGGTCCCTTCACGGCCGACTGGGCGTCGACCGCGACGACATCCGTCTGGACGATCGGCGACACTCTCCTGGATGCGCAGCGCAGCACCCGAACCATCCTCACGCTCACCGGCGGCGGGCTCACCTCGTCACGAACGCTCACCGTCGCCGCGCCGCCTGCCACCGCAGGAGTCGCCGGCACCGGGCAGGGCTGGCGGGTCGCCTCGAGTTACCCGACCACGGTCATCAGAGGCATCGCCGAGGCGGCATCGGCGCACTCCGAGGTGCTGCTGTGGAAGCTCTGGTTGCCGCTCGCGCTGGCGATCGCCGCACTCGTGCTGTGCGCGTACGCCCTGCGCGCTCGACTGCGAGGCATTGACAGTGGCACGCGCACGACCGCGGCGAACAAGGCGCAATCACGGACCAAGCCGGCGTCAGCGCGCGCCTGAGACGCCGCGCGCGTGCAAGCATCCTCCGCCTCGCCACCACCTGCCCGAAAGCAGCACCGGAGAACCCCACACGCAGCCCATCAGAACGTCCCGCGCCAAGCGGACGGCAATCGCCGTCGCGGGGCTGGCCGTGGCCGCCGTCGCGCTCACGCCTGCTCAGCGCCTGCTCTACGGCCGACAGCACCAGAGGCGTCGCGAAGGTCGCCGCCGGGGCGTCCCGGGTCACGGTGAGGCTGGCCAACAAGGGCGGCGACGATGTCTGCATCCTGGGCAGCGCCTCGGCCAAGGCGGGACCCGTGACCTTCACGGTCACGAACGTCAGTTCGACCGCCATCACCGAAATCGAGCTGACGCCGGGCTGCTCTTCGTGGCCTTCCTGAACGACCCGACCAACTTCGTGACGCTGCAGACCAGGCTCGGTTCGGTCGATCGGCTGAACGAGTACACCAGGCACATCGGCTCTGCGCTGTTCGAAACTCGGTCGAGTCTGGAGAAATGGCACTTCCCGGACGTCGGGAAGGGCCATTTCGCCAGACTCAGCTTTGCCGAGCTCTGAGGCAGCTGAAGTTACGCGTTCTGCTTCTTGAGACGCGAGGTCGCACGTGCACGCGAGTTGGCATCCAACTCGACCTTGCGGATGCGCACGAACTCGGGCGTCACTTCGACACACTCGTCTTCGCGGGCGAACTCGAGGCATTCCTCGAGCGTCAGGCGACGAGATGGCGTCATCCGCTCGAACACGTCGGAGGTCGACTGGCGCATGTTGGTCAGCTGCTTCTCCTTCGTGATGTTGACGTCCATGTCGTCCGCACGCGAGTTCTCGCCGACGACCATGCCCTCGTAGACCTCCTGGGTCGGCTCGACGAAGAACGACATGCGTTCCTGCAGTGCCGTCATGGCGAACGGGGTGGCAACGCCTGAACGGTCGGCAACGATGGATCCGTTGACGCGCGTGGTGATCTCGCCCGCCCAGGGCTCGTAGCCGTGCGAGACGGCGTTCGCGATGCCGGCGCCGCGCGTGATCGTGAGGAACTCCGTGCGGAAGCCGATGAGGCCACGCGACGGGACGATGAACTCCATGCGGACCCAACCGGTGCCGTGGTTGCTCATGCTCTCCATGCGGCCCTTGCGAGCGGCAAGAAGCTGCGTGATGGCGCCGAGGTAATCGTCCGGAGCATCGATCGTCAGGTGCTCGAACGGCTCGTGCACCTTGCCGTTGACGTGCTTGGTGACCACCTGCGGCTTGCCGACCGTGAGCTCGAAGCCTTCGCGACGCATCTGCTCGACGAGGATGGCGAGGGCGAGCTCTCCACGGCCCTGGATCTCCCAGGCATCCGGACGGCCGATGTCGACGAGCTTGATCGAGACGTTACCGATGAGCTCGCGGTCGAGGCGATCCTTGACCATGCGGGCGGTGAGCTTGTGGCCCTTGATCTTGCCGATCATCGGGCTCGTGTTGGTGCCGATCGTCATCGAGATGGCCGGGTCGTCGACCGTGATGGTCGGCAGCGGGCGAACGTCGTTGGGGTCGGCGAGGGTCTCACCGATCGTGATGTCTTCGAAACCGGCGACGGCGACGATGTCACCGGGACCCGCGGAGTCGGTCGGGAAGCGATCGAGCGCCTTCGTGATCAGCAGCTCGGTCACGCGCACGTTGGCAACGCTGCCGTCGTGCTTGACCCAGGCGACCGTCTGGCCCTTCTTGATTGTTCCATTGAAGACACGCAGGAGCGCAAGACGGCCGAGGAACGGAGACGCGTCGAGGTTGGTGACGTGAGCCTGAAGCGGGTGCTCGTCGTCGTAGGTCGGCGCCGGAATGTGCTTGAGGATGGCGTCGAACAGCGGCTCGAGATCGTCGTTGTCCGGCAGCTCGCCGTTCTCCGGCTTGTTCCAGCTCGCGGCACCGTTACGGCCGGATGCGTAGACCACGGGAACGTCGAGAATCGCGTCGATATCGAGGTCGGGGACGTCGTCCACCATGTCGGAGGCGAGTCCGAGCAGCAGATCCTGCGACTCGGAGACGACCTCATCGATGCGGGCATCCGGACGGTCCGTCTTGTTGACGAGCAGGATGACCGGAAGCTTGGCCTCGAGCGCCTTGCGCAGCACGAAGCGCGTCTGCGGCAGCGGGCCCTCCGAGGCGTCGACCAGGAGCACAACGCCATCCACCATGGACAGCCCGCGCTCGACTTCGCCACCGAAGTCGGCGTGGCCCGGGGTGTCGATCACGTTGATCGTGACCGGGCCACCGCTTGCGTGAATGCCCTCGTACGAGACCGCGGTGTTCTTCGCGAGAATCGTGATGCCCTTCTCGCGCTCCAGGTCGTTGGAGTCCATCGCGCGCTCTTCGAGATGCGCGTGCGCAGCAAACGAGTTGGTCTGGCGCAGCATGGCGTCGACGAGCGTGGTCTTGCCGTGGTCGACGTGTGCGACGATAGCGACATTGCGCAGGTCGTTACGAGTGGCGATAGCCATCAGATTTTGTCCTTGAATTCGTGGATAGCGCGTCTCGCAGCTCGCGATGAATGATCATCAGCGGCACGGCAGCGAACGATCGCTGCGATGAGAAGTCTGGGCGCGCAGGATCGCATCAGTGGATTCCTGCCGTGCCAGTCTAACGGATAGTCCCGGATCTACGCGGTTGGACGCCAATCCCAGATATTCCAGAAGACGCCCGGGGCGAATGGGGAGCGCTTGATCCCGGCGACGGTGGTGCGAAACGCGGTCAGTGACGGCAACTGGAACAGCGGAAGTCCGTACCCATCCGAGTACAACTGATGGTCGATCTCGGTCATGATTTCGTTCTGTTGGGCGGATTCGGTCGTCTGCGCGAGCGTGTCGAGCAGTTTGTCCGTCACCGAGCTCGCGTAGAAGTTGTAGTTCTGGCCGAGGCCACCGGAGTGCAGGCGTGGCGTCGCCATGGTCACGGCAGAACTCGTCGACCGCCAGGCGAAGATCGAGGCATCGTATGCGCCGGGTTTGCCGAGCTGTGAAAGCCACGTCGGACTCGAACAGTCGGTGACGCTGAATCCGGCTTTCTCCTCCGACGCCTTGATCAGGGCGAACTCGGCCGCGCGGGTCGGGTTGGCCGAATCGAAGAGGATGCACACGGTGGGGTGCTGCGCCTTGACCGACTTCAGGAGGGCGGCCGCGGCCGGGATGTCCACGGAAGAGTAGGCCTGAGATCCGTTGTCCGCAATCGCGGCCTGATAATCGGCTGTCCCCGGAAACAGCATGAAGGATGCCCGCGGCGACGTCTCCTCCTGGATGGATCCGGCGATCTGGCTGACGATCTGCGCTCGCGGAACCGCCTTGAGGAACGCCGCTCGAAGCACCGGATTATCGAACGTGCCATTCTTGCTGTGGGAGAACTGCAGGTCGAGATGCTCGAAGCTCGCGTCGTAGCCACTCGCGATCGTGATCTTCTTCAGATTGATGAGGGATTTCACGGTTGCCGCTGTGGCGGTCGGCGTGATCACGTCAACGGTTCCCGCGTTCAGCGCGGCGACCTGCTTCTTCGCGTTCGCGAGCACCCGGGTCGTGATGGTCGCGATCCTCGGCCGATGTGTTCCGCTGTACCTCGTGTTGGCGACGAGGGTCACCGAACCGTCCGGATCGACTGCCGAGATCTTGTACGGTCCGTCACCGACCAGCAGTGCCGGATCGAGTTTGCCTGCCGACACGGTGAAGGCGGAGTTCCAGACCCGCGAGACCAGCGCGAGTTTTGCCGTGTTGTTCGTCGTGATGGCGGCAATGAGGGCGGCATCCGCCGCTGACGCCGAGGTGAGACCGAAAGCCTTTTCCGCAACGATGTGGGCGGGAAGTCCGATCTCGAGTGCCGACTTCCAGCCGATGTAGAACGAGTCGTAGTTCAGGGTCATCGAACGATGGTTCGCGCCGAGAGTTGGTGGCGCCTTCGCGTACTGCAGGCCGCCGGGTGTCCGGTCGTCGAACCAGACGACATCCTTCGGGAAACTCTTCGTGATGCTTCCGTTCGCCGCGACGAATTTCCTCGGATCAAACCCCGCGGTGTTCAGCGCGCCGGAACCTGCGGCCCAGGCAAGCAGCAGGTCGGCGTTGCTGACTCGAACTCCGTCGGACCATTTCACGCCCTGAGCAACCGCATAGGTGACCCGCAGAGGCGAGCTGTCCACCTGGCGCACCGTACCGAACGAGGTATCCGCGCGCAGCTTCGAGTTGTCGTCGTAGTACACGAAGTTGGAGTTGGTCGCGTAGGCGATTTCCTCGTTGGTGGTCGTCGCACCAAACGAGGTCTCCGCGTTATATGAGGTGAACGGTTCCGTGACCGCAACCGCGACCGCCGAGTGCTTGACGACCCGAGGCGCCGTCGTGCACGCTGTCACCGTCATCGCAAGGATCGCAAGGACGGCCACTGCTGCAGCTCGACCGGCTTTCATTTCCCGGGCAGCGTACTACGACTCAGCGCGAGCCGTAGGGAACCGCCCCGCACTCAGGCCGCGGCGCCGGTCTTCAGAACGGCGGTCAGGCCCGAACGCGGCGCCGGGAAGTGGCAGTAGACCTCGTGGCCTGGCACCTTTTCCTCGAGCACCGGCGCCTCGGTACGGCAGAGCGTCTTCTGATCGTCGGTGAGCTCAAGACGATACTTGGGGCAGCGCGTGTGGAAAACGCATCCCGATGGCGGATTGCTCGGGCTCGGCAGATCGCCGGTAAGAAGGATGCGCTCGCGACGCTGCTCCTTGTGCGGATCGGGAACCGGCACGGCAGACATGAGCGCGTGCGTGTACGGATGCAGCGGCTCAGAGTACAGCGTGTCGCGGTCGGTGACCTCCATGAGCTTGCCGAGGTACATCACGGCAACACGGTCGGCGATGTGGCGCACCACGGAAAGATCGTGCGCAATAAACATGAATGCGACACCGAACTCGGTCTGCAGGTCTTCCAGCAGGTTGATTACCTGCGCCTGCACGGAAACGTCGAGAGCGGACACGGGCTCATCGCAGACGATGAGTTTTGGCCGCAAAGCGAGGGCACGGGCAATCCCGATGCGCTGGCGCTGGCCACCGGAGAATTCGTGCGGGTAGCGGTTGTAGTGCTCGGGATTCAACCCGACGCGCTCCATCATCGACTGCACCTCGGCCTTGATACCGAGCTTGGGCTTGACCTTCTGGATGCGGAAAGGCGCACCGACGATCGTCCCAATCGTGTGTCGCGGATTGAGGGACGAGAACGGATCCTGGAAGATCATCTGGATCTCGCGCCGGTACTGCTTCATCTCGCGCGGCTTGAGCCCGGCGATGTCACGACCGTTGAAGCTGATCTCACCGGCCGTTGGCTCAACCAGCTTGCTAATCACCCGGCCGAGAGTCGACTTTCCACTTCCGGATTCTCCAACGAGGCCGAGGGTCTCACCCTGGGCGAGGTCGAACGAGACGCCGTCGACCGCCCTGATGGGCCTGCCGTGGCGACCGAAGGTGCCTCCACCACCCGGAAAATACTTAGTCACGTTGTGGACAGTGAGCAGTGATTCTGCCCTATCTGCCGTTGCGTGGCTCACGTTTTCACTCATATTGACGATTCTCTCTGGGCTTGCGCGCGTTACAGCGTCGGCAGGATCTCGGTGCGCAGAATTTCCCTGCGTTCCTCGGACGGAATGTGGCACCGCACTTCGTGATTCGGCGCGGTGTCAAGGAGTTCGGGATGCTTGGTGAAGCACTGGCCTCCCTCGACGCGATCCGAGAACGGGCAGCGCGTGTTGAACACGCAGCCCTTGGGAATGTTGATGAGCGACGGCGGCTGGCCGGGGATTGGAAGGAGCCTTGACTGCCTGTCCCTGTCCATGCGAGGCATCGAGCGCAGAAGTCCCCACGTGTAGGGCATCTCCGGCGCGTAGAACAGGTCATCGACGAGACCCTTCTCAACGCACTGGCCGCCGTACATGACGAGCACCTTGTCACAGGTCTCCGCCACGACACCCAGATCGTGCGTGATGAGGATGACCGCGGAGTTGAGCTCCTCGTGCAGCGACTTGATCAGCTCAAGGATCTGCGCCTGGACCGTGACATCAAGCGCCGTTGTCGGCTCGTCAGCGATCAGGAGTTTGGGCTGGCAGATCAGCGCCATCGCGATCATGGCGCGCTGGCGCATACCGCCGGAGAACTGGTGCGGATAGTCGCCGTAGCGATCCGCCGCGTTCGGGATGCCGACCTTCTTGAGCATCTCGACGGTCTGCGCGCGGGCTTCCTTCTTGGAAACCTTGTTGTGCACCATGAAGGCTTCGCTGATCTGCGCGCCAACCGTGTAGAAGGGGTGCAGCGCCGACAGCGGGTCCTGGAAGATCATTCCCATCTCGCTGCCGCGCATCTGACGGACTTCTTCTTCGCTCGCGCCAACGAGCTCTTTGCCGTCGAGCCAGATCTCGCCGGTGATCCGGGCGTTCGAGTTCTTGTGGAGGCCCATGATGGCCTGGCTGGTGACCGACTTGCCCGATCCGGATTCGCCGACGATGCCGAGAATCTCTCCGCGTTTGAGATCGAAGGTCAAGCCGTCGACGCTCTTGACGATTCCATCATCCGTCTTGAAGTGCACCCGAAGGTCTTTGACCCGAAGGAACGGCTGGTCGTCGGTCTCCGAAGCGACCGGGGAAGTGCTAACCGAGGTTATGGACATGCTAGGTAATGCCTTTCCGCGCCTAGACCGTCACACGCGGGTCGATGACCGCGTAGAGGATGTCGACGATGAGGTTGGCGATGACGAGTGCGACCGCGGCCACAATCGTCACGCCCATGATGACCGGCAGGTCTTCGTTCTGAATGGACTGGATCGACAGGAAGCCGAGCCCCCTCAGGTTGAACACGGTCTCGGTAATCACCGTGGTACCGATGAGCGTTCCGACGTCGATGCCGAAGATGGTGACGATCGGGGTCAGCGCTGCCCTTAGGCCGTGCTTGAGTACAACCGTTCGCTGGCTGAGGCCTTTCGCACGAGCGGTCCTGATGTAATCCTCACCCATGGTTTCGAGCATGTTCGACCGGGTGAGCCTCGCGTAGAGGGCGGCGAAGAGGAATGCCAGTGCAATCCAGGGCAGGATCATGCTCTTCAGCCACTGAAGTGGATCCTGGCTAATCGGCGCATACGCCACATCCGGCAGCCAGCCGAGCTGATATTCGAAGATCAGGAGCAGGATCGGGCCGGTGAAGAAGATGGGAAGAGAGACGGCGGCCAGCGAGCCGGTCATGCCGATTCGGTCGATGACCGAACCTGGACGAAGCGCCGAGATGGTGCCGACGGTGACGCCGCCGATGAGCCAGAGGATTGCGGCACCCGCAGCGAGGCTGATGCTCACTGGTGCGGCCTGCAAAAGCATGTTCCCGACGAGTTCGTTCTGTCGGAAGGAATATCCGAAGCACGGCGATGGACACGGAATCGGGGCACTCACGCCATCGGTGATGGACTGCCCGAAGAGGATCCCGGAAAGGAAGTGCCAGTACTGCGCGTAGAGCGGAAGATTAAAGCCAAAGCGGTCCGTGAGGAGCTTCAAGCCCTCTGCCGTCGGCGGGATCTTGCCAACGTAGTAGTACACCGGCGACGTGTGGGTAAGCGTCGGCCCGAGCTGGAAGATGAGGAATGTGACGACGCTGACGATCCACACCACGACGATGGCGCCCAGCACTCGGACGATAATAAATCGGACCATGACCTGTTTTCGTAATGGAGGTGGCCGGCCGGGGTTTCCCCCGGCCGACCACCGATTGGGTTAGAGCGTTTACTTGCCGCCGACACCCACGTTGACGAAGTCATACAGACCGAACGCGAGAGCGTTGTCCGAGGTGACGTTCGTCAGGCGAGGGTTGCGGTAGTACAGCGACTTGCCGAACAGAATCGGCAGGTACACCGCCTGCTTCATGACCGCGTCGTCGAGGGTGCGGAAGTCCGCATCCGTCGCCTTGCCAGCAGGAGCCGCGTCGAGGATCTTGTTGACGGTCGGGTCGTTCAGGCTCGGGTAGTCCGTGTTACCCGTTGGGATGATGGACGCACCGTTGGCGATCGAGTTCCAGAAACCGTAACCGGTCGGGAAGTCGGCGCCCCAGGCTGCAACGGCAATGCCGAGACCCTGGTTCTTGATGTTCGCAGGCGAACCGATGTAGGTGCTGTAGTAGCTGGCCGTCGCGGCGGGAGCCGCGGTGACCGTGATGCCGACACGCGCGAGCGCGGTCTGCATTGCCGAGAACACCTTGGGGCCGGTCTCACTCGGTGTGTTGTACGCGAGCTTGGTCGAGAATCCGGTCGGCTTGCCACACTTTACGAGAGCAGCCTTTGCCGCCTTGATATTACCGGTGTTGTTCGCACCATCCGGGTACATGTTCGCGGTATCGCTGTGTCCAGCGATGGTCGGCGGGGTCATGGAACCAGCGGCCGTACCAGCGGTCGTGCCACCGAAGGCCTGCACGAGTGCCGCCTTGTTGGTCGCGTAGAAGATCGCCTCGCGGCAGTACACGTTCGGGATCACCGACGGTGCGATCGAGAAGTAACGCGTGAACGCCGTTGTGGGGTTGTCTGCGTACTTCTTGAGGGCCGGCTGGGTGAGAATCTGCTGCTGCAGAGTCGTCCCAATCGAGTTGTCGGCGCGGGCATCGTACGTTCCGGCCTTCAGCTTGCTGTCGATGTCGGCTGCGCTCGAGTCGATCGTCAGAACGATCTTGCTAGCGAGCGGGTGTCGGATCGTGTCGGTCGACTGCTTCCAGTACTTGTTGCGCACGAAGGTGATCGACTGGTTCGGGGTGTACGACTGGATCTCGTACGGGCCCGACGCCATCGGGTGCTTCGTGTAGTTGGCGCCGACAAAGCCGGTGCCGCCCTCGGTCTTGTACGGCACTGGGGATGCTGCCGACATGGCCATCAGGTAGTTGAAGTCCGAGTACGGCGTCGACAGGTTGAACGTGATGGTGTCGCTCGTCGTCTGGATGCTGCTCAGGTCGCCATCCTTGTACGGTCCGGCGTAGTTGGCAGGATGAGCGATCGTCGCGAGGAAGTACGACGACGGGCCACCGTTGATGACGTCCTGCGCGAAGAGGCGCTCGATGCCGTACTTGACGTCCATCGTCGTGATCGGCTTGCCGTCAGACCACTTCAGGCCCGACTTGAGGGTGTAGGTCCACTTGGTGAAGTCGGCGTTGTGCGTGCCCATCGTGGTAGCAAGGTCTGGGGCCAGAACCGGCGTCGTGCCGTTGACCGTCTTGTAGCCGATGAGTGAACGCGTGAAGATGCGCTGCATGTTCCAGCACCATCCGTAGTAGGTACGCGCCGGATCCCACGAGTCACAGTCCGTCGAAGAGAGGAGTTTCAGCGTCCCGCCCTGAACGGTAGAAGGGTTGACAACTCCGTCGACTGCCTCGTTAAAAGTGGAGCTTCCGCTCGACGAGGAACCACCCGAGGTGCCGCCACTGGCGCACCCGGCGAGGAGCAATGCTCCCGCCACGACAACGCTGATTACAGCGATGCCCTTGATCTTGATCTTCAAGGAAAGAGTCCTTTCTAGCTGTGAAGTGCAGCATCTGCTGCGAGGGAGTAAGCCTTGCGGCTCCGCCGAGCGTCTCCGGCCGTGGTGCCGTGCCGAGGGGTTCGAACGTCTTGGGAAATCATCGGGTTGATTTCGGGTCTAGGGCGTCGCGCAAGCCATCACCAAAAATGTTGAAGGCCATCACTGAGATGAAAATTGCAAGCCCTGGGAGGAAGAGGTACATCGGGTCGATCTGGAAGTAGTTTCCGGCATCTGAGAGCATCTGGCCCCAGGATGCGGTCGGTGGATTGAGGCCGACACCGAGGTAGGACAGCCCCGCCTCACCAAGCATGTAGTTCGGGATAGTCAGGGTCGTGTACACGAGGATCGGACCGATGACGTTCGGGATGATCTCCTTGGCCATGATCCAGCCGTTGGATGCTCCGAGGCTGCGTGCCGCATCCACGAATTCTTTCTCACGAATCGAGAGCACCTGGCCGCGCACGATCCGCCCGATGTATGGGAACCCGAAGAAACCGAGAACGAAGATGATGACGCAGAATCTCACCAGCAAGCTCGTGGTGATGAACGAGACGACCGTGATGAGTGAGATCGACAGGAGGAGGGTCGGGAATGACAGCAGAACGTCCATCGTGCGGGAGATCACTGTGTCGGCCCACCCGCGGAAATAGCCGGCAATCAGGCCGAGACTGACGCCGAGAAGCAGAGACAGCGCCGTCGAGAGGCTCGCAATGATGAGCGACGAGCGCGCACCGAACATGAGCATCGACAGGATGTCCTGGCCGAGGACCGGCGTCACGCCGAGCCAGTGTGTCGAACTGATGCCTCCGAAGGCACCGAGAGGCATGTTGGTCGCCGGGTCGAGCAGCGAGTTGGGAGCAGTGTTGTGCTGGGTCAGATAGCTGTGGCCGTAGAGATTGGTGAGTACTCCGGCGAAGACAGCAACGATAACCAGGATGATGATGATCACTCCGGAAACAAGAGCAGCCTTATTGCGCCTGAGTCGACGCCACGCAATGGCCCACAGCGAACGACCGGCGATCGATCTCGGACCCTGCTCGGAACTATCGAGCGCGACTTGCTCGGATTCCCCTACCACCTCGAGTTCACCCTTTGGCAGAGACATCGATGGTGACTCATTTCTTGTTTAGTGCGGGAGGTGCGACCGACCCCAGGGCCGGGCACAACGCGTAACACGGCGTTCGTACTACTTTTGACGTTGATCGCCACGGACGTACTGCCGCAACAATATATGGAACTCTAAGTACTCCGGCAGTGAGTTCCAAATTGTTGAATGAAAAAGTTACACGCCAGTAACAGACTTGACGGATTGTTGTTTGCTGTGGAGATTATCCGCGCGTGAATGACCAATTTCGCAAGAATATTGCACTTGTGTCGCTGGCACGAACTTAACCTGCCCAGCGTCCCGTTCTTGCCGCAGCGAATCGGAAGCCATCGTCTCTACTGTAGACACGGTAGTCGATCCCACCTGTGGTCGCGCATGGCCATCGGCAAACTGTGAGGCTAGGTCGCTTATCCTGTCGGGATGGTGACCGCCGAAAACAACGATTCCGCTAAGCCGGTGCGAAAAGTGCTCCGGCCGACGAGCGGTTACTGGTTGGATGGCACGCTCACCGCGATCGTCCTCTTTTTCAGCATCGATGCCCTTGTGCGTCTTGATTTCGGTTATCTGCTCACCGCGCTCCCCTGGCAGCTTCTCGCCATTTGGGTGCTCTATGTGCTTTTGGTGCGACCGTGTGTCGTACTCGCACCCGAACACCTGCGCGTCATCAACCTTTTTCGCCGGCACGACATCGCGTGGCCCGCGATCGACAGATTCGGCGGTCGATACCAACTCATCGTCTTCCTGCGGGATGACAAGAAGATATCCTGCTGGGGCGCACCGTCCACGGGTCTCGATCGCCGCATCCCCAACGACCTGACGACATCGGCAGGTTACGCCTCAAGCCGACTCCGCGGCCGCCGATCGCGCCGCACCACCGGTGCGGCCACGGTCGAGATTCTGAGGGACGCCATGAACGAGCTGCCAATCGACATGTCATCCGCGCAGCCGTCGGTCGTGACGACAATCGAACGACCCGTCATCCTTATCAGCTCTGTGATTGTGGCTCTCTGCATCGCCGATGGATTGGTCACCGCGCTTGCCCACTGAGTTGTCGAAGGGGCGAATTCGTGCCGAGATCCTGATCGTTCTCGGGGTCTCTCTTGGGGCGTCTGCGGTCTATTCGATCGTCGAAATCGTCGACCTGACGACCAGAAAAACCCCGCTGAGTCATCAGTCGGCGGCGCTCAACACCTCGCTGAGTTCGCGGCCGACCTTCGACCTGATCTACCAGCTGCTCCAGATTACTTTCGATCTCGTGCCCGTCGTGCTCGTGGCATTTCTGCTGTGGAGTGCCACTCGTCCGCACCTCTCGCGTCTCGGACTCGACTTTCGGCGCCCGTGGTCGGATGCGGGACTCGGGGTGGCCCTTGCGATCGTCATCGGCGTGGGCGGCATCGGCGTTTACCTCGGCGGGCGGGCCATCGGCATCACCGCAAACGTGTCAGCCGACGGTCTCGATTCCTACTGGTGGACCGTTCCCGTGCTGCTGTTGTCTGCCCTTCGGGCTGCGCTGCAGGAAGAAATAATCGTCGTCGGATATCTCTTCGAGCGCCTGAAGCAGCTCGGTTGGTCGAAGTGGTGGATCATCATTGCTGCCGCCGTGCTGAGGGGCACTTACCACCTCTACCAGGGCTTCGGATCTTTCGTCGGCAACTTCATCATGGGCATCATCTTCGGCTGGCTTTACACCCGCTACGGCCGCGTTCTTCCGCTGGTGATCGCCCATTTCATCATCGATGGCGCTGTGTTTGTCGGGTACCCGTGGGCGGTATCCACCTTCCCGCACCTCTTCTAGGGACGCGCAAAGGGTGCACGGCCCGCACGACCATTCGGTCGCACGGGCCGGACGCTATTCCCTGTGGCGCGGTGTTATTTTTTGAAGCCGACCGTCGTCCAGTCCGTGAAAAGGAACGTCGCGGGACCGTAGTTCGCGAGCTTCTTGTCGATGATGTAGATATTCGGGTACGGCGCGAACGGCAACATCGGCATGTAGCTGGCGATTACCTTGTTGATCTGCTTCGCGGTGGCGAGACGGGTTGTCGGGTTGAGATCCTGATCCGACTTGTCGAACAGCGCCTTCAGCTTCGGGTTGGTGATGAACGCGTAGTTCTGGCCAGCCTCGTCGCCCGGCTTCTGCGCTGGAGAGAACAGCGGCCTCGAGGTCGAGATCGGGAACAGCGTGCCCTGCCAGCCGAAGGTCGTCATCTCGAACTTGCCGGCGATGATGTCGTTGAAGTAGTTGGCGCTCGGCACCTGCTGGATCGCCACCGGGATGTCGATAGCCTTCAACGACGACTGGATCTGCTGGGCACGCAGCTCATTTGACGCAGTGCCCTGGGGGTAAATGATCGACAGCTTGAGCTGGGTGCCCCCCTTTGTCCAAGCACCCTTTGAAAGCTTGTAGCCCGCGGACTTCAGCATGGCCTTGGCCTTGGTCGGGCTGAAGGGATACGCCGTGGCCGCGGCATCGGTGTATCCCGCCTGGCCGGGCATGAAGATCCAGTTGTCCTGCAGCGTCGTTGCGACCCCGAGCGGACCGTTCGCCGCCTTCGAGATCAGGTCCCTATTGATTGCATACGCAAGCGCCTTGCGAACCTTGACGTCGTTGAGCGGGGCCGTCGTGGCGTTGAACGTGACCTGCGACCAGCTGAGACCGCCAGAACTCTCGATGAGGATGTCCGATTTCTTCTTCGCGGCTTCGTAGGTGTCGACGTCAGTAACGTCGACAGCGTTGATCTCGTTATTGACGAAGGCCTGTCCCTGCGCGGTCTGGTCGATCACCGTGAACGTGATCTTGGCCAGTTTGGGCTTCGCGCCCCACCACTTCGGGTTCGGGGTTTCGGTGAATGTGTCGGCGCTGTTGTCGATCTTCGACATGAGATAGGGCCCAACCGACGGGAGCGGCTTCTTTACGAATCCCTTGTTCCAGAGGTCCGGTGAAGTCGCGATCTGCTTCTGGACAGGCGCCCCGACTAGCAAGTTCTGCCAATCCGCGTAGGGCTTGCTGAACGAGAAGGTGAACTCGGTCGGGCTCACGACGGTGAACGACGACACCTGGTCAAAGCCCTGTGTGCTCACATCGTCGAAGGCGCTGTTCTTTCCCGAGAGCGCTGCGAAGGTCGCCTCGTAGTCCGAGGCGGTGATCGGAGTTCCGTCCTCCCAGACCGCCTTGGGGTTGAGCTTTACGTCCGCGGTCTCGGGAGACTTCGATGTGAGTTTTACCGACGTCGCGTAGTTGAGGTCCGTCGCGACACCTCCGGTCGAGGTCGGCTTGAGCGGCGCACCCGTCATCGGAGCGAGGATCGCGATGACGTCCGTCTCGTTACCCTCTGCCGTGTTGGGGTTCCAGTTTCCGCCGTCAGTGCCCGACTGCAGAACCGCCAGGTTGAGGGTGCCTCCGTCCTGGATGGCCGCGACGGGCGTCGCCTTCCAACCGACGGTCGGAAGTTGCGGTGCGGTTTCGGCCTTGGGCTTGGCCAGCGGGGCGCAACCCGCGAGTACCAATGCGCCGGCAGCGAGCACCGCAACAGTCGCAATGGCTGTGGTTTTGCGATTCATGGGCTTCCTCATCTCTTCTTGGTGGGACCGTCCGCATCTGAACGGAGTCTGGGTGGATCAGTCGACGAGAAGCTTGTTGCGATCGACGTGGTGGCAGGCGACCTCGACGAAATCGTGCGGCCGAAGGTTCGGGTCGTCCTGTTCGCACTTCGCGCGAGCGGCAGCATCCCGAACCGGATCGAGCATTTTGTAGAGCGGGCAGCGCGTACGGAAACGACATCCGTCAATCTGTTCGCTCGGGCTCGGCAGGTCCCCGTCGAGAAGAACGCGGTGCCGCGACCGCTCTTCGCGCGGGTCCGGAATCGGTGCAGCCGACATCAGAGCCTGCGTATAGGGATGACGAGGGTTGTCGAACACATCGGAAATGGGACCGTACTCGACGATTCGACCGAGATACATCACTGCGACATCGTTGGCGATCTGGCGCACCACAGCGAGATCGTGCGCCACGAAGATCATCGAAAGCCCGAGCTTCTCGCGAAGATCCTGGAGAAGATTGATGACGCCGGCCTGGATAGAGACGTCGAGCGCCGATACCGGTTCGTCGAGCACGAGTAATTTCGGATTCGTCGCGAGTCCCCTCGCAATGCCGATGCGCTGCCGCTGTCCCCCGGAGAACTCGTGCGGATAGCGATCCGCCATCGCGGGATCGAGACCCACGAGTTCCAGCAGTTCGGTGACCCTGTCATCGCGATCGTGCTTTGACACCCCTTGCGCGAGAAGCGGTTCGGCGATCACGTCGCCGACCGGCAAGCGCGGGTCAACCGCGGCCGCGGGGTCCTGGAACACGATCTGGATGTCGGCACGCAACGCGTTTCGGCTGTTCTTGTTCAGCGTCGCGACATCCGTGCCCTCCAGCACGATCCGCCCACCTTCGGGCTTCGTCAGTTCCATAAGTTCGAGGATGGTCGTGGTCTTGCCACAGCCCGATTCACCGACAAGGGCGAGGGTCCGACCTTGGGCGATCGAAAATGACACCCCATCGACGGCGTGCACGGCGCCGGCCTTGCGTCGCACCACCGCGCCCGTGAATAACGGGAATGACTTTTTGAGGTCGGTGACCTCGAGGATTGTCTCCCCCTTTCCGTGGCTGACTGCCGAATCGATGTGCGCCTCGGGGCGCGGAAAGATGTCGGTTCGCGCGAGCTCGCCGTTCGCGATGGCGCCCGCGCGATGGCAGGCGGACAGATGATCCTGTGCCTGGCCATGGGCAAGCAGCTCGGGCTCCACCTCAAGGCATTCGGCGATGGCGGCCGGGCAGCGAACCGCAAAGGGGCAGCCCACTGGCAGGTCCGAGAGCGACGGCGGTCGGCCCTCGAGCGGCACGAGCCGTTCGGTGCTGGCGGTCCGGACGTTGGGAACAGACCGCAGAAGCCCCACCGTGTATGGCATGGTCGGCTCGTAGAACACCTCTTCTGCCGTACCCATTTCGACCATCTTGCCCGCGTACATGACCATGACCCGGTCCGCGTGGCCTGCTACCACGCCGAGGTCGTGGGTAATAAGCGAGACAGCTGCACCGGTGATCTGCTTGGCCTCTTCGAGCACCTCGAGAATCTGGGCCTGGATCGTCACGTCGAGCGCGGTCGTGGGTTCGTCCGCGATGATCAGGCGAGGGTTATTGGCGATGGCCATGGCGATCATTGCCCGCTGCCGCATTCCGCCAGAGAATTCGTGCGGGAACGCCTTGACCCTTCGCTCCGAGTCGGGGATTCCGACGACCTTGAGCAGCTCGACTGCTCGAACCTCGGCGGCGCGCCTGGTGAGCGCGGTGTCGTGAAGGCGCAGCGCTTCGCTGATCTGGTCGCCGATCGTATAAACCGGGGTGAGCGCGGAAAGCGGGTCCTGGAAGACGATCGCAATGTCTTTTCCGCGGATGTCGGAGAGCTGGCGGTCGTTCATCGTCAGGAGCGACTTGCCGTCGAAAAGGATCTCGCCCTCGATCTTCGCGTTGGTGGGCAACAGGCCCATCACAGCGAGCGAAGAAACCGACTTGCCGGACCCGGACTCCCCCACTATTCCGAGAAGTTCGCCCTCGGCGATCGTGTAGCTGATGTTCCGCACCGCGCGGACATCCCCGCCCTTTCGCTGCGGAAAGGTCACGGAGAGGTCTCTTACCTCGAGGAGCGGACGGCCCCTGACGCGCGAAACCGACGCGACGCCGGCATTCTCACGCACTGACGCAATGCTGCCTGAACTAGGAACGATTCACCCCCGAGGTCGGGTCGACGGCGTCGCGCAGGGCGTCTCCGACGAGGTTGATTGCGAAAAGAAGGACGACGAGGATGACCGCCGGATAGAAGAACAGCCATGGGCGCGTCACCGCAGCAGCTTCAGCGTTCGACAGCAGGGTTCCGATCGAGACATCCGGTGCCTGAACGCCGAAGCCGAGGAAGCTCAGCGTCGTCTCCGCAAGGATCATGCCGCCAACACCGAGGGCCGCGTCGATGATGAGAAGCGAGGCAACGTTGGGGATGATGTGACGCGTTACGACAGTCCACGCGTTGAAGCCCATGTAACGGGCCGCTTTGACGAACTCTCGCTCTTTGAGTGATCTTGTCTGCGACCGGATGACCTGCGCCATGATCATCCAGTCGGTGATCGCGAGGAAGAGCATCATGATGACCCAGCTGCCGTGGGTGAACGGGAAAAGCAGGACCAGGATGAAGAACGACGGCAGCACCAGCATGAGGTTGATGAACCAGGACAGAGCGCTGTCGAGCTTCCCGCCGATGTAGCCCGCGATCGAGCCGACGATGGCCGAAAGGATCGTCGAGAGCGGGCCGGCGACAAAACCGATGATCAGCGACTTCTGCAAGCCCGCCATTGTGTCGGCGTAGATGTCGTGCCCGAGAAGGTCTGTGCCGAACCAGTGCAACGAGGTCGGCGGATAGTTGAAGTAATTGACATCCTCGAAACTGATTGTCCATGGCGTGAAAAGGGGCCCGAGTACCGCCCAGAGGACCAGCAGGACGATGGCGATGCCACCGATCCAAAAACGCGGCTTCGCACGAAGCCGCCGCCAGACAAGCCCGCCTCGCGACAGTCCCTTGCGGTGCACACGCGCCGCCTCCGGTTCTTCCGCGGGCGCGGTTTCGCGGTTTTCTTCCTCGAGAATCTCCACCGCTTCGAATGTCATGTCAGCGCCTCACCCTCGGGTCGAGCGCGGCGTAGAGCACTTCCGACAGTGTCGATGAACACAGGATCAGAATGGCCACGAAGAAGGTCGCGCCAGCCACGCCGTTGATGTCGTTCTGCTGGATCGATTGGATCGCCTGCTCGCCCATTCCGTGCCAGCTGAAGATGATCTCCAGCAGGGTAGATCCCGTCACCAGCGTTCCGAAACTGTATGCGAAGAACGTCGACATCGGAATGAGGGCCACCCGAACCCCATGGCGAATCAGCGCGGAATTGCGGGTACGGCCCTTCGCTCGGGCGGTGCGAATGTAGTCCGCACCCAGCACGTCGAGCATCGCGTTCCGCTGATACCGGCTGTACGACGCGGCCGACGTAAGGATCAGGACGGTTGTCGGGAGCAGGAGATGGACGAGTCGATCACCGAGCTGCGGCCAAAAAGCCGCGGGCGCGTCCGCCGAATATTGCCCGCTGAAGGTGATGATCTGCGTCCCCACCGCCTGGTTGAAGCCTGTTGCGAGAACCATCAGCAGGATTGCCATGACGATGACTGGAGTCGCGTAGATCACGAAAGAGGCGTACGTGACGATCTGGTCGCTGGGTTTGTACTGCCGCACCGCACCCCAGACGCCGAGCACGACGCCGAGAATCGCGCCGATTATCGATCCGATCAGGAGGAGTTGGAGGCTCACCCCGGCACGAGTCGTCAGCAGGGTGACGACCGGCTGGTTCTGGACCGAGATCCCGAAGTCACCGTGGAAGAGGATGTTCGAAAACCACACCCAGACGCGCTCGATCAGGGGCACATGCGGGTTTGCACCCCATCGATCGAGGAGATGATCGATCACGATCTGCGGGGGACGGGGATGCCGCTGTTGTTCGGGCTGGGCGGGGTTGAGGCCGACGCTGGCGAGCAGATATGCCAATGATGTCGCGACCGCAGTGAGGATCAAGTAATTGATCACACGGCGGATGAGGTACAACGCCATTGGACCTCTGGCCTTCTTGAGGATTACGCGCCATTCGCGAGTCGGCCCAAAACTAGCATTCGACTTCGCATCGCAACGCAAAGTAGACAGATCCGTTTCACAGAGTTAACAAAACACAGCCAAAGTCCGCCGCTTCGCGCAATATTGTGCGAGTTCCGGCAAGACGACGGGGAATTATTGCGTCTGAGAGATTCAGCGCGTGATGAGGAATTCCACAATGCACACAACGGCAAGCGCGGCTCCGACCCCGAGCGGAATCACGTCCCAACGACGCTCGACCGGCGCACCCGACGAGCCAGCAGAACTGCTGTTCCTTCGGGAAGCATCGAGCGCACCGATGAGGGCGCTTCCCGGCTCTCGGAAGCGCTTCTCGCTTGGGGTTCTTCGGCGCAGACCCGGCTTCTCGGGAAACGGCGACCCCCAGCACGTGGTTCGCTTACCGTCATCCGTTTCGAAAGTGATCTGAAGCCGCTGCCCCACCTCCGAGACCCGCTCCCACGGAATGCAGTGAATCCGACCCGGATTCACTACCACGACGTGCGTCACATCAAACCTGATCTCGGGCCGATACAAGAGTGTCCATCCGAGCCAGGCAACCAAGCAGGCGGGCGCGAGCGAGAGGCCGAAGATTCCCCAGTCGCCCCGCACGACAGCGTCACCCAGTAGCAGTGCACCAAACCCCGTAAGCACCCAGAACGCAGCCAGCGACGAGCCCGCTCGGGGCACCGAAGTCATGACGGTCTGGGTTCGCTCACGCATTCGGGGACGGTATCACGCCGCCAGATACGCGGCCGTTCGACTACTCGGCGAAGGCCTCGATCGGTGGGCAGGAGCAGACGAGATTGCGGTCGCCGTAGGCCTGGTCGATCCGACGAACGGGCGGCCAGTACTTGGATCGGATGAGCGCCTTGACCGGGTAGACCGCATCCTCACGCGAGTACGCATGCTCCCACTCCCCCACAATGACTGCCTGGGCTGTGTGCGGTGCGTGAACCAGCGGGTTGTCGTCAGCTGGCCAGCGACCGGCGGCGACGGCATCCGCCTCGGCCCTGATCGCGATCATTGCCGCGATGAAGCGGTCGATCTCGACGAGGTCCTCGGATTCGGTCGGCTCAACCATGAGGGTGCCGGCGACCGGGAACGACATCGTCGGCGAGTGGAAGCCGTAGTCGATCAGTCGCTTGGCCACATCATCCACCGTCACGCCGGTCGCGGCCGTCAGGGGGCGCAGGTCGAGGATGCACTCGTGCGCGACGAGTCCGTTGTCGCCCGCGTAGAGAACCGGGTAGTGATCGCGGAGCTTCGCCGCAACGTAATTGGCGGCCAGTACCGCGGCACCGGTCGCGGCCTTGAGGCCGTCGGCGCCCATCATCCGAACGTACGCCCAGCTGATCGGGAGGATGCTCGGGCTTCCGTACGGCGCGGCACTCACGATGTTGCGGTGCCACGGCTGATCGCTCGAACCGCGGTTGCCGATCGTGTCGCGCTGGGCCAGCGGGTGCCCCGGCAGGAAGGGCGCGAGATGCGCCTTCGCGGCGACCGGTCCGACTCCGGGTCCGCCACCGCCGTGCGGGATGCAGAACGTCTTGTGAAGATTCAGGTGCGAGACGTCTCCCCCGAAGTCGCCGAAGCGCGCATAACCGAGCAGCGCGTTGAGGTTGGCGCCGTCGACATAGACCTGTCCGCCTGCCGCGTGCACGGCATCCGTAATGTCCCGGATCTCGTGCTCGTAGACGCCGTGCGTCGACGGGTACGTGATCATGAGCGCGGCAAGGTCGTCGGCATGCTCGGCGATCTTCGCGCGCAGGTCATCGAGGTCGACGTTGCCAAGCTCGTTCGTCGCGACCACGACGACCCTCATGCCCGCAAGTACGGCGCTGGCGGCATTGGTACCGTGTGCGCTGGCCGGAATCAGGCAGGTGGTGCGACCCAGATCGCCGCGGGAGTGGTGATATCCACGGATCGCGAGCAGGCCCGCGAGTTCGCCCTGGCTGCCGGCGTTCGGCTGCAGGGAAACCTCGTCATATCCGGTGACCTCGGCGAGCCAGCCCTGCAGCTGCTCGATGACCTCGAGGTAGCCCTCGACATCCGCCTCAGGGGCGAAGGGATGGATGTTCGCAAACTCGGGCCAGGTCACGGCCTCCATCTCGGTCGCCGCGTTGAGCTTCATGGTGCACGAACCGAGCGGGATCATGCCGCGGTCGAGCGCGTAGTCCTTGTCCGCGAGGTATTTCAGGTATCGCATCATCGAGGTTTCACTGCGATGCGTGTTGAAGACCGGGTGCGTGAGGTACTCGCTCGTGCGTCGCAGGTCGCCGTAATCAGGTTCCCCCGCCCGACCCAAAACGCCCGTCCCGCCCAAAACGAAGGAGTCCTGCAGCGATTCGATGCCGAACGACGTCAAAACGTCGCGAACGTCGGCTATCTCCTTCGTTTCGTCGAGGGAGATGCCGATCTGATCGTCGGAAATGCTCAGGAGATTCATGCCGGCAGCTCGCGCGCGGAGCACGATCTCGTCGCGCCCCTGTGCCCCCCGAACTCCCTGTGCCCCCCGACCAGTCTCGGGCACCCGGACGACGAGGGTGTCGAAAAAGACGTCAGAACCGAGTTCGAATCCCGCGGCCGTCAGGTGCCTGGCGAGCAGGTCTGTGTGGGCGTGAACCCGGCGGGCGATCCGCGCGAGCCCGTCCGGCCCGTGGTAGACCGCGTACATCGACGCCATGACGGCGAGGAGAACCTGCGCCGTGCAGATGT
>JAODMY010000106.1 GCA_025465535.1 Glaciihabitans sp. | reverse complement strand
GGCGAGCCATCGGTCGGGGATGTCGCCGTCGTTACCGGGCCGGACGCGCGGCACGCCGTTACCGTCAGCCGCCTTGCGGTCGGCGAACGGGTGACAGTCGGCAGCGGGCTCGGCACGATCGCCAGTGGAGTGGTCCGGTCGGTTGCTCCGGCCGAGTTCCAGTTCGAGGTGGATGCCGTGGAGCGCACCGAGCGCCACTCGCCCGCAGTCTGGCTCGCCCAGGCCCTTGCCAAGGGAGATCGCGACGAACTCGCGATCCAGGCCGCGACCGAACTGGGTGTGGATGGCGTCATTCCGTGGTCGGCGACACGCAGCATCTCCCGCTGGGAGGGCGCCAAGGTCGCCAAGGGCCACGAGCGCTGGGCGGCGATTGTGCGCGAGGCGACCAAGCAGTCCGCGCGAGCCTGGTTGCCAGAAGTTGGGCCGCTCACCACGACGAAGCAACTCGCGGCACTCGGGCAGACGACGCACGTTGTGGTGCTGGATCCGCTGGCCGAAACCTCCTTGTCAGCGGTGGTCTTCGACAGCCGCGACATCGTGCTCGTCGTGGGTCCGGAGGGCGGCATCGCCCCCGCGGAGCTCGACCTGATGTACGGCGCGGGCGCGACGGGCGCAAGGCTCGGCGACGGCATCCTCCGGACCTCGACCGCCGGGCCGGCGGCCATCGCTGTGCTGAGCGCGAAACTCGGACGCTGGTAGCGGCTCAGCCGTTACGCTTGGTGCATGTCAACGACTGAACCGACGATCTTCGAGCGAATTGTCGCGCGCGAAATTCCGGCCGATGTCGTGTTCGAAAACGAGCGGCTCATCGCGTTCCGGGATATCGCGCCAAAGGCCCCCGTGCACCTTCTGATCGTTCCGAAGACATCCGAGTACACGAATATCGCCGAGCTGGCTGAGGGCGATCCGTACCTGATGGCCGAAATGGTGACCACGGCCGCCGATCTCGCCGCGGAGCACTCGAACGGCGAATACCGTCTGGTTTTCAACAGCGGTTCGAGCGCGGGGCAGACCGTCTTCCACGTTCACGCACACGTTCTGAGCGGCAACCTCGACGAGAGTTCCCTTGCTGGCTAACGACACACCGTCGCCAGACGGACTCGACCGGGCGCAGCTGACTGTCGACGGACTCGCGATGGTGAGACTGCTCGGCCCGCAGGATCGCCTGCTCAAGACAATCGAGCGCCAGTACCCCGAGGTGGACGTACTGGTGCGTGGCAATGAAATTACGCTGACCGGACCGGCAGCACAGGTCCAGGCGGCCAAACGCCTGGTTGAGGAGTTGATTCAACTGGTACGAAACGGTGCCGATCTTGGGCAGAGCGATGTCACGACATCCGCGCACATCCTTGAGACGAATGCGGGTTCCCCTGCCGAGCTGTTGAGCCAGGCGATCCTGACCAGCCGTGGCAAGAGCATCCGGCCGAAGACGCTTGGACAGAAGGACTACGTCGACGCCATCGACCAGAACACGATCGTGTTCGGAATCGGTCCGGCAGGCACGGGCAAGACCTACCTCGCCATGGCTAAGGCCGTGCAGGCGCTGCAGCGCAAGGAGGTCGAGCGCATCATCCTGACGCGTCCGGCCGTCGAGGCCGGGGAGCGGCTCGGCTTCCTGCCCGGGACCCTCACCGACAAGATCGACCCGTACCTTCGTCCCCTTTATGACGCGCTCAACGAGATGATGGATCCGGAGATCGTCCCGAAGCTGCTGGCGGCCGGAACCGTCGAGGTCGCCCCGCTCGCCTACATGCGCGGCCGCACCCTCAACAACGCGTTCATCGTGCTCGACGAGGCGCAGAACACGACGCCAGAGCAAATGAAGATGTTCCTGACCCGTCTCGGATTCGGTTCGAAGATGGTCGTCACGGGCGACGTCACCCAGGTCGACCTGCCGATGGGAGCGAGCGGGCTGCAGCTGGTCACGCGCGTTCTGAACGAGATCGACGACATCCACTTCGCGCGCCTGACTAGTGCGGATGTCGTCCGGCACACGCTCGTCGGCCGGATCGTGGATGCGTACACGAAGTTCGACGCCGAGCGGCAGGCCGCGAAGTTCGAGCGCGAGACCCACGAGCCCAACCCAGACGGTGTGAACCGCGCCGAGCGTCGCGGCTCCGCGCCTCGGGATCGCCAGGCGCCGTCCGCGCGCCCCGACCGCTGGCGAGGCCGCTGATGTCAATCGAGGTCAACAACGAGTCGACGATCGACATCGACGAGTCCGTACTGCAGCGCCTGGTCAGCTACGACCTGGACCAGCTGCACGTGCATCCGGATGCCGAGCTCGCGATCCTGCTGGTCGACGAGTCGGCGATGGAGCAGCTGCACGTGCAGTGGATGGATGAGCCAGGCCCGACGGATGTCCTGAGTTTCCCCATGGACGAGTTGCGCCCCGGCACGGAGGACCAGCCGACGCCGGCCGGACTGCTCGGTGACATCGTGCTCTGTCCGCAGGTCGCGATCGCGCAGGCCGAGGCCGCCGGACACAGTCCGCTGGACGAGATGCTCCTTCTGACGACTCACGGGCTGCTCCATCTCCTTGGCTTCGATCACGCAGAGCCCGACGAGGAGAAGGAGATGTTTGCGCTGCAGCGCGACCTTCTGATCGGTTTTGCCGTGAGCGAGCGTCGAAAGTAGCGCATCGCCATGATCGCGATCTTCGTCATTGCCGCCGTCGTGCTCGTGGTCTTCGGTGGGTTGCTTGCCGCCGCCGACGCTGCGCTGATGGTGCTGAGCCGAACGGATCTGGTCGATCTCGCATCCCACAGCCGGTCGCGCCGATCGCTGCTGGCGATCGCGGCCGACATCGGTGCACATGTCAACTCGCTGAACTTCACGCGGGTTGTCTCCGAGACGACCGCCGCCGTGCTCGTGTCACTGGCGTTCGCTTTCTCGTTCAACGACTGGTGGTGGGCGCTTCTCGCGAGCGCGCTCATCATGACGGCGGTGTCATTCGTGCTGGTCGGATCGAGCCCACGAAGCGTGGGCCGGGCGCACTCGCACGGGGTCATGCGGTTCTCAGCACCGGTCATCCGTGCGATCCGGGTCATTCTCGGGCCGATCGCCAACGCGCTCGTCGCGATTGGAAACCGGGTGACTCCCGGTCGCCCGAAGAATGCGACTTTCTCGAGCGAGGAACAGCTGCTCAGCATGGTCGACGAGGCGACGGAGCTCGACGTCCTCGATGAGGATGACCGCGAGCTCATCCACTCCGTGTTCGAGTTCAACGACACTGTCGTCCGCGAGGTCATGGTGCCCCGCACCGACATGATCACGATCGACGGCGACGCCAACCTCGGCACCGCGATGGGCCTGTTCCTGAGCAGTGGCGTGTCTCGAATTCCCGTGCTCGGGGACGACATCGACGAGGTGGTGGGCATCCTGTACCTGCGGGATGTCGCGCGGCTCGAGTATGAACGGTCCACAAGCTCGAAGTCGACGAAGGCCGCGCAACTGGCGCGACCGGCGCTGTTCGTTCCCGAGTCGAAGAAAGCGGATGACACGCTTCGCCAGATGCAGCTCGAATCCAACCATCTCGCGATGGTCATCGATGAGTATGGCGGAATCGCCGGACTCGTGACCCTCGAGGATTTGATCGAGGAGCTCGTCGGCGACATCGCGGACGAGTACGACCGCGAGGTGCCGGACTTCGAAGACCTCGGCGACGGCAAATACCGCGTCGCCGCCCGCATGCCCGTCGACGAACTCGGCGACCTGTTCGGCCTCGAGCTCGAGGATGCCGATGTCGACTCGGTCGGCGGCCTGCTCACCAAGGTGGTCGGTCGGCTTCCCGTGGCGGGGTCGCGCGCCGAGACCTCCGGCCTCATCCTCACGGCCGAACGGACCGAGGGACGTCGCAAGCGTGTGAGCACCGTGCTCGTTGAGCGCAACCAGACCCTGATGGATGCGCAGGCCGCGTTCGCTGAAACAAAGGACGACGAATGACCGATCCAACCCCCTACCGCGCCGGCTTCGTGAGCTTCGTCGGGCGCCCCAACGTCGGCAAGTCGACGCTGACCAACGCACTGGTGGGGGAGAAGGTGGCGATCACCTCGTCGAAGCCGCAGACGACGCGGCGCGCCATTCGCGGGATCGTGCACCAGCCGACCGGCCAGCTCATCATCGTCGACACCCCGGGGATGCACCGGCCGCGCACGCTGCTCGGGGAGCGGCTGAACACGATCGTCCAGGACACGCTTGCCGAGGTCGACGTCATCGGCCTCTGCGTGCCAGCGAACGAGAAGATCGGCCCCGGCGACAAATACATCAACGAGCAGCTCGAGCGTTTTCCGCGCGCGAAGAAGGTCGCGATCGTCACCAAGATCGACTCGACGTCACGGCCGACGGTCGCTGAGCAGCTGCAGGCAGTGAGCCAGCTGCGGGAGTGGGATGCGATCATCCCGATCTCGTCCCTCACGGGCATCCAGCTCGACATCCTGGCGACCGAGCTGATTGCGCTCATGCCGGTGTCGCAGGCGCTGTATCCGGCGGATGCCGTCACCGATGAGGGGCTCGAGGCGCGGGTCTCCGAGCTCATCCGCGAGGCGGTACTCGAGGGGGTCGAGGACGAACTGCCGCACTCGATCGCCGTGACGATCGACCAGATGAGCGAGCGCGAGGACCGCGACATGCTCGACATCTTCGCCAACCTCTTCGTCGAGCGTGATAGCCAGAAGGGCATCATCATCGGGCACGGTGGCGAACGACTCCAGGATGTCGGTGCCCGTGCCCGCGCACAGATCGAGGCTCTCGTCGGCAAACAGGTGTTCCTTTCGCTGCGGGTCAAGGTGGCGAAGGACTGGCAGCGCGACCCCAAGCAGCTGGGGCGGCTCGGTTTCTAGATCCGGTACATCGGCAGGATGATTTCGGCCTACCGAGCACGGGATTGACGCCAGCGCGCTCTACCGTTGAGTCATGTTCAACCGGATGACGTCGACGCGCGTCCTCATCGACGTCGGTGTCGCGGTTGTCTTTTTCGTGGTGGGTTTCGCGCTCAACGGCTCGGATTCTTTTTCTCAGGTTGTCCTTGTCGCTGCCCTCGCGATCGCCCTCGCGTTTCGTCGTTTCTCGCCGATTATCGCGCTTGCTGTGGCGTGGGCTGCGGCGCTGTTCCAGATGTATTTCGCGCAGATCAACCCGCGCTGGCCGGACCTCGCGATCCTCGCCGTCGTGTACACGACGGCTGCCTACGGCGATCGGACCACGCGCTGGCTCGGGTTCGGGTCCATCTTCGTTGCCGCCGTGCTCGGCGGGATCTATCTCGAGTACGGGGCGGGTACGCCGGCGATCGGCGTCAGCATCAACGTGCGCTCCCTCGCGGAGGCCGCGGGCATCCTCATCAAACTCGCGTTCAATTTCCTGCTCCTCGTTGTTCTTCTCGGCCTGCCGTGGACGGCCGGAAACCTGGTCAGAACGCGCGGGGTGGCGCGGAACAGTCGTGAGGCCGAACAGGCGGCGCAGTTCGAGGCCGCTCGCGCCGAAGAGGGCGTCATCGTCGAACAGGAGCGCAACCGCATCGCTCGCGACATGCACGATGTCGTCGCGCACTCGCTCGCGGTTGTCATCGCCCAGGCGGATGGGGCGCGCTACGCGGCCAAGTCCGATCCCGCCGCGGTCGACGAGGCACTCAACGCCATCTCGACCACCGCACGGCAGGCTCTCGGCGACGTTCGGTTGCTGCTCGGCCAACTTCGGCACGCTCAAACCGAGGGCCCCCAGCCCGCGCTCGCAGACCTCGACCGGCTTCTCGACCAGCTGCGCGCATCCGGGCTCACGATCGGGTTTGAGTCCGAGGGGCAGCCGCTCGCCTTCGGCGTCGGACAGCAGCTCGCCGTCTACCGCATCGTGCAGGAGGCGCTCACCAACGCGCTGCGGCACGGGGATGTTGCGCGCAAAGTCATCGTCCACTTCGAGTGGGAACCAACCAATCTGGAGGTCACCATCACAAGCTCTCTCTCATCCCAACCCGCGACCGCCGAGCTGCGGGTCGGTCACGGCCTTGCCGGCATGAAGGAACGCGCGGCCCTCGTCGGTGGTCAGCTCTGGGCCGAGGCTGACGATCGGCGGTTCGTCGTGCGCGCCGTCATTCCCGCGACGGGAGTCCTCGCATGAGTGACCCGATCAAGGTTGCCCTCGTCGACGACCAGGCCCTGTTTCGCACCGGCATCAGGATGCTCGTCTCCTCGCAGGCGGACCTCGAGTTCGTCGGTGAGGCGGCCAATGGCGTCGAGGCGATCGCGATCGCGGCCTCAGCCCGTCCCGACGTCATCCTCATGGATATCCGGATGCCGGTCATGGACGGCATCGAGGCGACCGAGGCCATCCTGCGAGCCGCGGATGCCCGTGGCGGTACCAAACCGCGCATCATCGTCCTGACAACGTTCGACCTGGATGAGGCGGCGACCCGGGCGATCCGCGGGGGAGCGAGCGGGTTTCTGCTCAAGGATGCCGAACCGGAGTTTCTGCTGGCGGCCATCCGCACCGTACACTCCGGCACGTCGGTCATCGCCGCCGCCGCGACGCGCGAGCTGTTCGAGCACTTCGACTCGCAGGCCGTCGTGCCGGCCACACCGGAGTCATTCGAGAGCCTGACGGCGCGCGAACGGGACATTTTCATGCTCGCGGCTCGCGGTCTCAGCAACTCCGAGATAGCTCGCGGCGAATTTCTCAGTGAGGCGACAGTCAAGACACATATCAGCCGGATCCTCTCCAAGCTCGGGCTCCGCGATCGGGTGCAGCTCGTGGTGTTTGCGTTCGAGCATCGGATCGTCGACTGAAACCTCATTCCCGAGACTGACGCGGCGACACCGACCGGCTGATTTGCTGGACCGCTGCGCAACCTAGCGTGGGACAAATGGAAACAACGCCACCCTCCCAGGCCCTCGTCGCCAGGGTCGAAACCCTCACAAAGTCTTACGGATCCGGTGCGAATCGCATCGACGCACTCCTCGGCCTCACCATCGGAATCGAGCGGGGCCGCTTCACCGCGATCATGGGTCCGAGCGGTTCGGGCAAGTCGACTCTCATGCACGTCATGGCTGGCCTCGACTCGCCGACCTCGGGCCGTGCCTGGCTCGGCGACACCGAGATCACCGACCTCGATGACACCGAGCTCACCCTCCTGCGGCGCCGTCGCGTCGGCTTCGTGTTCCAGTCGTTCAACCTCGTGCCGACCCTCGACATCCGTGGCAACATCCTGCTTCCGTTCGAGTTGGATGGCCGCCAGCCGACCGCGAACGAGCGCGCGTGGATCGATCAACTGATTGACTCCCTCGGGCTCCGTGCGCGACTGGCGCATCGACCGCACGAACTCTCCGGAGGCCAGCAGCAGCGCGTCGCGATCGCCCGCGCGCTCGGCACGCGTCCCGACCTCGTCTTCGCCGACGAACCGACCGGAAACCTCGACTCTCGCACCGGCCGGGAAGTCCTGTCCCTGCTGGCGGCTGCGAGCACCGACTTCGGCCAGAGCATCGCGATGGTCACGCACGACCCGATCGCGGCAAGCTATGCGGATCGCGTCGTCTTCCTCGCCGACGGTCGTGTCGTCGAGGATCTTCCGCGATCGACGCCAGAGGACATCAGCCGCCTCATGCTCGGAATGGAGCGCCAGCCGTGAATCGCTTCAGCTTCCGGGAGCACGTCCCGAGCATCCTCGTCGCTGGCCTGAGTGCCGCCTTCGGGGTCGCGCTTTTGCAGACGACCGCGGCCCTCACGGTCTCAATCGACGCAGACAGCGTCACCGGCAGGAGTCACACCGTTGCGCTCTTGCTCTTCGTCCTTGCCTTCGTGTTCATCGCGATCGCCGTCTACGTTGGGGCCGTGGTCACCTCGAACACGTTCGCAACCATCATCGCCGGGCGGACGAGGACCATCGCGCTCCTGCGACTCATCGGATCGAGCGCCGCAGCGCAGCGCAGGTCTGTGGCTCGCGAGGGTCTGCTCGTCGGAGTGATCGGAGGGGTGCTCGGCGCGGTGCTGGGCACCGTGCTGGCCTGGGCGCTGGTCTCCATCGGGGAAGCGACCGGGGCGCTCCCGAAGCTCGCCTACCAGTACGCCACCCCGGTGCTCCTCGTCCCCATCGTCGGCGTGGTGCTGACGACCTGGCTTGCGTCCTGGATTGGATCGCGCCGCGTCCTCACGGTGTCGCCCATGCAGGCGATCGGTGCAGCGGGCGAGCTCAGCCGGGATGAGACGATGGCCCGTCGCGGACGTAACGCCGCCGCGATCGTGCTCTTTGCTGTTGGCATCGCGCTTCTCGTGCTCGGCGTGATCGTTGGCCTCATCACGCCATTCGGGGTCCTCATCGGTCTTGTCGGTGGGATCGTGTCCTTCTCGGGGCTCGTGCTCGGCGCGCACCTGGTGATGCCGGTCGCGCTGCGAGTGGTCGGCCGCGCATTCGGTCGCAGTGCCGCATCCCGGCTCGCGGCGGAGAACGCCGTGCGCAACCCGGAGCGGAGTTCTCGCTCGACAATCGGACTCGTGATTGGCGTCACGCTCGTGACCATGTTTGCCGTCGCGATCGGTGGTTACGAGCAGATGCTCAACGCGGCGCAGGCGGCCGACCCCACGAGGTACCAGGGCATCCAGACCCAGCTCAACATCACGGTCACGGTCTTCTCGGTGCTCACCGGATTCAGTGCGCTCATTGCAGCGGTCGGCATGGTCAACAACCTGTCGCTGAGCGTGTTGCAGCGCACCCGCGAGCTCGGTCTCCTCCGGGCGCTCGGGTTCACCGGACGTCAGGTTCGGGCAATGATCCTCGCCGAAAGCGCCCAGTTGACCACGGCCGCGGTGGTACTCGGGCTCATCCTCGGGGCGTTCTACGGGTGGGCGGGCGCGCAATCGCTCCTCGGCTCCATCGACGGATCCTCGGGGCTCGTCGTGCCAGTGTTTCCGTGGTTGGTGATCGCGATCATCGTCGTCGCCGCGATCATTCTCACGATCGTCGCCTCGGTCGCGCCGTCCCGCCGAGCGACCCGCGTCGCGCCGGTCACAGCGCTCGCGGTGGAGTAGCCATCCCCGAGCTGCCCACCCCGAGCAGCTGACCCTGAGCAGCCGACCCCGAACTGTCGACCCTGAACTGCCGACCCTGAGCAGCCGCGGCAGCTCTGACCCCGAGCTGCCGCGGCCAGCTCCGACCCCTCGCGGCGAGCAGCTCTTTCGGAAATTCAGGAGATTGGTCATGCCCACCGCCGTAGTTGCTCGCCGCGGGGCGACGGCGGTGACCAATCTCCTGAATTTCCGTGAGGTCGTGGGCCTGGCTTGCTGCTGTCATGGGTGCTACTTGGGTTGTGAAGGAGTCTGCCCCGCGGGTTCTGTCGCGCCGCTTTCAGCGGCTGTCAGCGCTTGCCGGGGCTGGAAAATCAGCGACAGAGTGGTAACCTCAAGAGGTGTTCACCGGTCTGCTCCTTCTTAGCTGCCGCGACGAGTCCTAGTCCAGGCCTTCCTCGTCGCGGAGTTTGCCATTGGCTGACCATCCACAGACTTGAAGGAAGAACGACCTGATGAAGAACACCCAGAAGGCATCGGCAATGCCGACGCACAAGTATCGCCCGTATCGCGAGCAGTTCGCGATCGACCTGCCGGATCGCACCTGGCCGTCGAAGTACATCACCGCCGCACCCATGTGGTGCGCGGTCGATCTGCGCGACGGCAACCAGGCGCTCATCGATCCGATGAGCCCAGAGCGCAAGCGCATCATGTTCGACCTGCTCGTGAAGATGGGCTACAAGCAGATCGAGGTCGGCTTCCCGAGTGCGAGCCAGACCGATTTCGACTTCGTGCGTTCCCTCATCGATGAGGACCTCATCCCGGACGACGTCACCATCCAGGTCCTGACGCAGGCGCGCGAGACCCTGATCAACCGCACGTACGAATCGATCAAGGGCGCGAAGCAGGCCATCGTGCACCTGTACAACTCGACGAGCATCCTGCAGCGGGATGTCGTCTTCCGCACCGACAAGCAGGGCATCGTCGACATCGCGCTCCAGGGCGCACGACTCTGCAAGGCGGCCGAGAAGCTGGCGCCGGGCACCGACATCTTCTACGAATACTCGCCCGAGAGCTATACGGGGACCGAGCTCGAGTTCGCGGTCGACATCTGCAATCAGGTTCTCGAAGTCTTCGAGCCGACCCCGGATCACAAGGTCATCATCAACCTTCCTTCGACCGTCGAGATGGCGACGCCGAATGTGTACGCGGACTCGATCGAGTGGATGTCGCGCCACCTCAACCACCGCGAGAACGTCATCCTGTCGCTGCATCCACACAACGACAGGGGCACAGCGGTCGCCGCCGCTGAGCTCGGCTACCAGGCCGGAGCGGACCGCATCGAGGGATGCCTGTTCGGCAACGGGGAGCGCACAGGCAACGTCGATCTCGTCGCGCTCGGGCTCAACCTGTTCACGCAGGGGATCGACCCGCAGATCGACTTCAGCGACCTCGATGGCATCCGTCGCACGGCCGAATACTGCAACCAGTTGAAGGTGCACGAGCGCAGCCCGTGGGCCGGAGACCTGGTCTACACGGCGTTCAGCGGATCCCACCAGGACGCCATCAAGAAGGGCTTCGAGGCCATGGAGGCCGACGCCGCTGCGAAGGGCGTTTCGGTCAACGATCTCCAGTGGGCCGTGCCGTACCTGCCGATCGACCCCAAGGACGTCGGCCGCGGTTACGAGGCCGTGGTGCGTGTCAACTCGCAGTCCGGGAAGGGCGGCGTCGCCTACCTTCTGAAGACGGATCACGCGCTCGACCTGCCGCGCAAGCTCCAGATCGAGTTCAGCGGTGTCGTGCAGGCCAAGACGGATGCCGAGGGCGGCGAGGTCACCAGCGATCAAATCTGGGGGATCTTCCAGGACGAATACCTGCCGGCGCCGCAATCCCAACCGGATGACAAGTGGGGTCGCTACGAACTCCTCTCCACGCGCACCTCAAGTGACATGACCGGTTCGACGAGTCTCACGGTTAAGCTGCGCTCCGGTGACGAGGTCGAGGAGACGGTGGCCACCGGCAACGGTCCGATCGCCGCGTTCCTTTCGGTCATGGCCGATCGCGGCATCGATGTTGAGCTGTTCGACTATGTCGAGCACACGATGAGTGCCAGTGGCGATGCGGTTGCTGCCGCGTACGTCGAGCTGCGGGTGAACGGCAAGACCCTCTGGGGTGTCGGGATCGACGCGGACATCTCGACGGCATCCCTCAAGGCTGTCGTCTCCGCGGTCAACCGCGCCGTTCGCGCCGAGGCAGGCAACCGCGAGCTCGCGAGCGTCTAATCGCGATCGTCTAACCGCGATCACTCCCGCCCGGGTGCGGGTGCGCAACCGCCCGCACCCGGTGCCGATGCTGGTGCCGGTCTCGTACTTTCGGAAATTCAGGAGATCGCTCACAGCGCGCTATCCGTTTCCGCGAGCCCGCGGGGCAGCGCAAAACTGGGCGCGACCAATCTCCTGAATTTCCGAAAGGGCCGGAGGTCGGATCGATGGCGGTCGGGGCCGTAACTAGCGGCGGAGACGCGGCAGTCGCGGGAGGCGTTCGAGCCTGCGCTGCTCCGGCACCGTCCAGTTGAAGAAGACCGCGAGCACGCGCAGGCCGAACGTCACGGCCACGCAGATGATCGCGGCAAGAAGTATGGGCACCCCGACGAGGTTCAGCGCGACCAGCGTCATCGAGCCGACGGCGGCGGCGACCGCGTAGAGAGATCCGACGTGCATGAAGGCGATCGGAACGTTGAGCAGCACGTCGCGAAGAATCGTGCCGCCGACGGCCGAGATCGTGCCGACGAACACGGCGGGAACCTCCGGGAGCCCTATCGACAGCGCCTTCGTGGTGCCGATCGCGCAGAACAGGCCGATCGTGAGTGCATCGAGAATCGTCACAGCCGTCGCGAGTCGTGTGAACACCCGCTCGAGCAGCATCCCGATGAGTGCGGCGAGAATCGCGGCGGGAACGTACCAGTTGCTCGACAGCGAAATCGGCAGCTGGCCGAGCAGGATGTCGCGCACGAGTCCGCCACCGAGTCCGGATGCGATCCCGATGATCGCCACTCCAAGAAGGTCGAGTCGCCGGTCGCGAAACTGTGCAGCGTAGACCGCGCCCTGGACCCCGCCAATCGCGACAGCGGAAATATCGGCCCACAGCGGGATCGTGAAAGCGATTTGCACGGCTCCATTCTGGACCAGTCCCGCTCGGCGCAGGAGACATAAAGGATGCTCGGGTGATACTTGTGAAGTGCCCCTCTACCGTGACGAAGCTGTTGTGCTGCGCACCCACAAACTGGGTGAAGCAGATCGCATCGTCACGATGCTGAGCAGGCAGCACGGCAAGATCCGCGCGGTCGCCAAGGGGGTGCGGCGCACGGCATCCAAGTTCGGTTCGCGGCTCGAGCCTTTCATGGTTGTCGATGTTCAACTCTTCGAGGGACGCACGCTCGACATCGTGACGCAGGCCGAGTCCCTCGGCTCGTACGGTGCAGATATCGCTTCGGATTACGCCAGCTACACCTCGGCAAATGTCATGGTCGAGACCGCCGACAAGATCACGGATGACAGCGGCAGCCTGCAGCAGTATCTCCTGCTGGTCGGCGGCCTGCGATCGCTCTCGCGGCGCGAGCACGCGGCCGGGCACATCCTCGACTCTTATCTCCTGCGCTCGCTTTCCATCGCGGGATGGGCGCCGAGCTTCGTCGACTGCGCGGTCACCGGAGCGCCCGGTCCGCACTCGGCGTTCGTCGTTCAACTCGGGGGAGTCGTGGCGGATGCCGTGGCCCCACCCGGAGCCCCGCGCCTCGACGCCGGCACGCTCGGGGTCCTCGCGGCTCTTCTCGCCGGCGACTGGGCAACAGTTGAGAACGCGACGGAGCGCGAACGCGGCCAGGCGAGCGGAATCGTCGCCGCATACACGCAGTTCCACCTCGAGCGTGGGTTGCGCTCGCTCCAGCACGTGGACCGCCGATGAGCCCGGTCCGCAAGACCCATCGCGATGCGGTCGATTTCAAGCCGATCGACTGGACCGGCATTTATCCGCCGACGCTGGCGGCGGGCGCCGTCCCGGAGCACGTCGCGATCGTCATGGATGGCAACGGCCGATGGGCCAACGGCAAGGGCCTCACGCGCATCGAGGGGCATCGGGCTGGCGAGGCTTCCCTGCTCGACGTTGTCGCTGGCGCGATCCAGATTGGCGTGAAGCATCTGAGCGTCTACGCGTTCTCGACCGAGAACTGGAAGCGGTCGCCGGACGAGGTGCGTTTCCTCATGGGATTCAACCGCGACGTCCTGCACCGCCGCCGTGACCAGCTCAACGACTGGGGCGTGCGCGTCCGTTGGGCTGGCCGCAAACCCAGGCTGTGGGCATCCGTTATCAAAGAGTTGCAATTCGCGGAACAGCTCACGGCAGGCAACTCGGTGCTCACTTTGACGATGTGCGTCAACTACGGTGGCCGCAACGAAATCACGGACGCCGTGCGCGTTCTTGCGGAAGATGTGGCCGCGGGCAGGTTGAAACCCTCTGGCATCACAGAGAAGACGATCCAGCGCGCGCTCTACGAGCCCGACCTGCCCGACGTCGATCTGTTTATAAGAAGCTCCGGTGAACAGCGCACAAGTAACTTCATGCTGTGGCAGAGTGCGTACGCGGAAATGGTGTTTCTTGACCAGTTGTGGCCCGATTTCACTCGAGTCGACCTCTGGGAAGCGGTTACTCTTTACGCGTCGAGGAATCGTCGGTTTGGTGGTGCGATTGATACCCCCTCGATCAAGCGGAAGTAGATATGCGTAGAACCGTCCGAACTATTGCGACGCTGTTGTTTGTTGGCGTCTTGGCCGCTTGTGGGTTGGCCGTGCTGTATTTCGGCACCTCCACGGGACTCGTCTCGAATGGCACGGTCACCGCTCTCGGCGGCGCAACGAAGACGCTGCCGTATTACGCGCAGGTTGGCTGGATCCGCAACACTGCGCCGTGGCCCGTCACCATCAAGAGCATCACGACCAACGTCGCGCACAGCACGGCTCCCGCGGTTGTCTACATCGAGCAGAAGCACGGGAGCGCCGCGATCAAGCCGGATACCGCTCCCGCCTGGACCAAGGAGGCCGCCCGGCCACCCTACGAACTTGTGGGCGGGAGCCTGCGCTATCTCGGCTTCGCCGTAATGCCGGTCCAGGGGCACATCGCGTCGTTCACGACTTTTACGGTGACGTTCTCCGGTCCCTTGGGTTTCACCTTTGAGAAGTCGTTCTCCGGTACCAACGTCGCGGCACGGTCCTCGACGCTGCCGACCAGCATCCTTGCTCCGGATCCAGCGGTGGAGAGCACTTCGATCAACTCCTATGTCGCCCTGTTGCGTGCGGCGTTGAAGGAAAAAAACCCCGCGAAGCTCGCCGTCGTCATGGGCAATGACGCAACCGTTGCCGATGCGCAGGCGCTTCTGAAGAGCCAGGCGGGCTACCAGGCGAGCTACCTGCTCTCCGCCGTGCCCGGGATCGGGAATCCCGACAGGTACACGCTGACGTTTTACCGCAGCGATGTCACGAAGAACGCCCTCACCGCGATCCCCGTCACTTGGGCGGGCTATCGCTGGTCGGTGACCCGGGGCTGACGCTCACGTCACGCGGATGAGTCCCCAGTCGCCCCCGGCCAGTGCGCGCACCGCGGCTATGGTCGCGGCAAGGCTCGGAACGCGGGTCGCATCGGCGTGACGGACGAGTTGGATGCTGCGCATGCTCACGGGCGCCGTCGCGCGAATCGTGGCGCCCTTCGGCACACTGGCTGTCGCGAGCGCCAGGCGGGGAAGCAGGGCGACTCCCAGGCTGCTCGCGACCAGATTGAGCACCGCAACCGCGTTGTCCGTCTCGTAGTCGACCACGGGATCGAAGCCGGCCGCCTCGCAGACCGCGAGGAGGTGTCCGCGGCAGAGTGGGCATCCGGCGATCCAGCGATCGGCCAGCAGCTCGCGCACGTCGACACTCTCGAAGGATGACTGCGGGTGCGACTCGGGGAGGGCCAGAACCATCTCCTCGGTGAAGAGTGGCGTGAGCGCGAGCCCGGACGCGATGTCGCGATGCGGGTCGGCGCGATCTCCCGGGTAGCTGAACGTGATCGCCAGGTCGATCGAACCCTCGCGGAGCATCGCGAGCGCCTCGGGCGGCTCGGCCTCGACGTAGGTCACGACGATCCCTGGGTGCTTCTCGACCATGGTGCGCAACAGGCGCGGGATGATTGTGGATGACGCGGTCGGGAATGCGGCGATCCGCGCGGTTCCTGTGCGCATCCCGGCCAGCTCGGCGAGGTCACCCGCCGCGGCATCCAGGGCCCCGGAGATGGCGACCGCGTGGTGTGCGAGGAGTTGCCCGGCCTCGGTGAGGCGGATGCCACGCCCGACCCGCATGATGAGGGGCACGCCGAGCCGCGCTTCGGTGCGCTGCAGGTGCTGGCTGATGGCGGGTTGGCTGAAGCCGAGCTGGCGTGCGGCGCCCGTGATCGTGCCTGTCTCGGCGATTGCGCGCACGATGCGGATGGAGTGCAGGTCGAGCTCGGCGTCCATTTTGCAATCATAATGCGCAGTTATCTTTTGCATCAGAAACATGGGCTTGTTCGATACTTGGATCGCCCCGATGCTAATAACATGCCAATCGCTACGTCCTCCAAGCTCGACGCCGCCATCGCCCAGTTTGGAGACGCGACCGGTTACCTCGCCGCCGCATCCATCGGGCTGCCGCCACGCTCCGCCGTCGATGCGCTGAAGGCCGATCTTGACTCGTGGTTCAACGCCGACCGCGACCCACAGGGATACGACGCCATCATCGAACGCAGCCGCGCGCACTACGCGCGCCTCGTCGGAGTTGCGTCCGATCGCGTTGCCGCCGGGTCGCAGACATCCGTCCTGACGTCGATGGTCGCGGCATCCGTTCCAGTTGGCGCCGAGGTGCTGTGCGTGGACGGCGACTTCTCGTCGATCGTGTTTCCATTCCTGCAGCGAGCGGACATCCGGGTCCGCTGTGTCCCGCTGGCCGAGCTCGCCGACGCGATCACGGACGAAACCTGGCTGGTGTCGTTCTCGCTCGTGCAGTCGGCGACCGGTGTCGTGGCGGATACGCCCGCGATCACGGAGGCGGCGGCCAGGCACGGAGCGTTCACGTATTGCGATGTGACGCAGGCGGCAGGCGTGCTCCCCGTGGATGCGACCCAGTTCGACGCGACCGTCTGCCACACCTACAAGTGGTTGTGCGCTCCGCGCGGTGTCGCGTTTCTCACTGTCTCGACCGCGTTCCAGAACCTGCTCACGCCGATTCAGGCCGGCTGGTATGCGGGCGACGAGGTCTGGCAGTCGTGCTACGGGCCGGCAATGAACCTGGCCCCGGACGCGCGCAGGTTCGACGTCTCCCCGGCCTGGCAGGCGTGGGTCGGCGCGGAGCACTCGCTCGCCCTGTTTGCTGGGCTCGACATCGCATCCATCTGGGAGCTCACCACTGGGCTTGGCGACCGGCTGTGCGACGAGCTGGGGATCGCGCAACAGCACCAGGCGATCGTCACCTGGGCCGATCCGGATGGCGGCGACCTCGGCCGGCTCACTGCGGCGGGCATCCGGGCGTCGGGGCGTGCGGGACGGCTGCGGGCATCCTTCCACCTCTGGAACACGGAATCGGATGTCACCGCGGTCATGGCGGCGCTCCGCGCGTAGGCTTCGGGCATGGCCGATGTGCGCGAGCGGGACGAGGACGAACCGGAACCCCCACCCTTCGGCGGATCGCTGCTCAGCGCGCCCTACGCGACGCCGATCGCCTTCGGCAGTCCGCCGCCGGAGCCGGTGACGCTCGAGGGCGAGATTCCGTGGGAGCTTCGTGAGGCCGTACCCTTCGAGGATGCCTCGCCCGTCGACGATGACTGACTGACACGTCGCGGTCCCGGCTGCCGGGGGCGCGAGAGCTGGGGGCAGGCGTGGGAGTCGACCGTCGGGCACTCGGGCTGCCGGTAGGCTGAGGCTTTCACTCGACCGGGCATCCAGCTCGGCTGACCACACTGGAGTTACTCGTGGCAACGCCCAATCCGCTCGACGCCGTCATCGCCCTCGCCAAACGTCGGGGCTTCGTGTTCCAGTCGGGGGAAATCTACGGCGGATCGCGCTCGGCCTGGGACTACGGCCCGCTCGGCGTCGCTCTCAAAGAGAACATCAAGCGCCAGTGGTGGCAGCTCATGGTGCAGGGTCGCGACGACATCGTCGGACTCGACTCGGCGGTCATCCTGCCGCGGCGCGTCTGGGAGGTCTCCGGCCACGTCGAGGTTTTCAGCGATCCGCTGGTCGAATCGCTGCACACGCATAAGCGTTACCGGGCTGATCACCTGCTCGAGCAGTACGAGGAGAAGCACGGGCATCCGCCGGTCAATGGACTTGCCGACATCAAGGATCCGGACACCGGCCAGGCCGGATCCTGGACCGCGCCGCAGAACTTCTCCGGGCTGCTCAAGACATTCCTCGGTCCCGTCGACAACGAGGAGGGGATGCACTACCTTCGCCCCGAGACTGCGCAGGGGATCTTCACCAACTTCGCAAACGTGCTCGGCTCGTCGCGCATGAAGCCGCCGTTTGGCATCGCCCAGGTCGGCAAGAGTTTTCGCAACGAGATCACACCGGGAAACTTCATCTTTCGCACGCGCGAGTTCGAACAGATGGAGATGGAATTCTTCGTCGAGCCTGGGTCCGACGACGAATGGTTCGAGTACTGGATCGACGCGAGCGAGGCGTGGTTCCTCGACCTCGGGATCGACCCGGCGAGCATCCGTCGGTTCGAGCACCCCAAGGAGAAGCTGTCGCACTACTCAAAGCGCACGGTCGACCTCGAGTACCGTTTCCGTTTCGCGGGCAGCGAGTGGGGGGAACTCATGGGCGTCGCGAACCGCACCGACTTCGACCTTAAGACTCATTCGGAGGGCTCGGGCGTCGACCTCTCCTACTTCGACCAGGCCAAGAACGAGCGCTGGATCCCGTACGTGATCGAGCCGGCATTCGGGCTGACGCGCGCGCTGATGGCCTTCCTGATCGATGCCTACAGCGAGGATGAGGCGCCCAACACCAAGGGCGGCGTCGACAAGCGGACGGTGCTGCGGCTCGATCCACGGCTCGCGCCGGTCAAGGTCGCCATCCTGCCGCTATCGCGCAACGAGCAGCTAACGCCGCTGGCCAAGTCGGTCGCCGCAGACCTGCGCAAATACTGGAACATCGACTTCGATGACGCAGGGGCGATCGGCCGTCGATACCGCAGGCAGGACGAGATCGGAACGCCGTTCTGTGTCACCATCGACTTCGATTCGCTCGAGGACAACGCCGTGACGATCCGCGAGCGCGACACCATGGGCCAGGAGCGTGTTTCTCTCGACCGGCTGACGGGCTACCTCGCCGAGCGGCTCGTCGGGGCGTAGCTCGCCCGGGCAGCCCCCGCCGGCGCGCAGCTCGCCTGGGCAGCCCGCCGGCGCGCAGCACCGAACTCCGCACGCGCTCTCCCCGTCGTGCAGTACCTTCGGAAATTCAGGAGTTTCGTCACACCGCCGGCGCGCGCGTGGCGGGTTGTCGCGGATCGCGTTGTGGGCGGGGAACCAATCTCCTGAATTTCCGAAAGCGGGACCCGACCAGCCCGTCGCTCACAGCCGTTTCGACCGCGGGCTCATCCCCAATTCGCGTGCGTTCGCGTCGGTCGAGCCGAGAGATCTCGATGATGATCCCATGCCCGATATTGCTGAGATTGTCCGCTCGTGTGGTGGCATGTGCCAAAAGCGGCAGCTTGTGCGAAGGGGAGCCCGCGACTTCGACCTGACTCGTGCTGTTCGAAGCGGCGAGGTGGCTCGGGTTCGAAACGGCTGGTACACGACCATGGATGACCGCTCTGCAGAAGTTCGTGCTGTGCGAGTTGGCGGGCGACTGACGGGTATCTCGGCGGTGATAGCGCGCGGCGGTTGGGTTCTCGGTGCGCATCCGCTTCACGTCTCCGTGCACGAAAACGCCTCGCGGCTTCGGACCCAACAGAATCGGCGCAAACGTCTCGACGTGCGCGCGCCCCGTGGCGTCGCGCTCCACTGGGATGACCCAGAGGTAGGCGAATGGGGAACCGCCGTGTCCGTCGGGCTCGTCGATGCTCTCGTCCGCGTCGTTCTCGACGAGGAGTTTGAGACTGCGGTGGCCGCGATGGACTGGGCGCTCCACACGGGTGTGCTTGATCTCATCGATCTCGAGACGCTCGTCCTGCGGTTGCCACTCGAGCGGCGCGGCATTCGAGACTGGGTCGACCCCGACTGTGAGTCGCTTCCTGAAAGCCTCGCGCGCACTCGGTTGAGGCTGAGCGGGCACGAGATTCGGTCGCAGGTTCGCCTGGGCAATGCCAAACGGATCGACCTCGTGGTGGACGAAATCGTCGCGATCGAGGTCGATAGCGACGAGTTCCATCGCGCTCATTTCGTGAGGGACCGAGTCAAGGACGTCGACATCACCATTGAACACTTCCATTCCCTGCGCCCGACCGCGGGGATGGTGTTCAACGACTGGGACCGCTTTGCCTGTGCAGTCGAGATCGCCCTCGAGGATCGACGTTCCGCCGTCGGTGGTAACGGAAATTCAGGAAACCAGACGCGGCATCCCTTCGTCTCCCGCGGAATGACGGCGTGGAGGGGGAGACCTCGTCGTAGAACTCCTGAATTTCCGAAGGGGCACGGGAATATACCAGCGGGCTCGACGGGTTAGGTGTTGCGTGAGTGATGCAGTGAAGGTTGATATCTGGTCCGATGTGCAGTGCCCGTGGTGCTACATCGGCAAACGCAAGTTCGAGACTGCGGTCAACGACTTCGACGGAGAGGTCGAGATCGAGTACCACTCGTTCGAGCTGGCTCCGGACACTCCGGTCGACTTCGAGGGCAGCCCAAAGCAGTACCTCGCCGACCGGAAGGGCCTGCCGCTCGAGCAGGTAGACCAGATGCTTGAGCGCGTGACCGGAATCGCGGCGAGCGTCGGCCTCGATTATGACTACGACCACGTGCACCAGACCAACACGGTCAAGGCGCACGAGCTTCTGCACTACGCCAAGTCGCAGGGTCGCCAAATCGACATGAAGGAGCGCCTGCTGAAGGCGTACTTCGTTGATGGCCGCCACGTGGGTCACATCGCGGATCTCGCGGATCTAGCCGCCGAGATCGGACTCGATCGCGACGAGGTGGTGAAGGTCCTGACCGAGGAGACCTACCTCGCCGCCGTCAAAGCCGACGTGGCGCTCGCGACCGAATACGGCATCCAGGGTGTGCCATTCTTCGTGTTCGATCAGAAGTACGGGGTGTCTGGAGCTCAGGATTCAGGAACATTTGTTAACGTGCTCGAACAGGTGTTGAGCGATCGAGAGGCCGTGTCATGACGGATGCCGCAATCAAACCACTGACATTGGTCGGTGATGCGGCCGTGGGTGTGTGCGTTGGCGACGTCTGCGAGATCCCGGACCACTACGAGGTCTCGATCGTCAATCGCCGCCTGGATGCGGACGAAATCTAACTCATTCGGGTAGCCGGTCGCACGAGTCTCATCCCGCGAACGGCGGCAACTCGTCGGTGATGTCCGCGATGGTGGCGTCGAGTCCGGCGAAGAATTGCGCGGCGTCCACGAAGGCGCTCACGCCCGGTTCCCCGGCGCCGAGGGCGATGCGCCCGGAGATGCGCTCGTCGGCGAAGACCGGCCAGGCCGTGCTGCTGCCGAGCGGCACGATGGTGCCACGCTCATAACCGGTCGCATCGAGGGCGACGGATGCCTCGGGCATTCGCAGTCGGTTGACTCCGACCACGGCGCGAAGTTTCGCCCATGAGATCTGTCGATCGCCGGGGACCAGCGCGAACAGGAAGGTTCCGTCGTGCTTCTTCACCACGAGAGTCTTGACGATGCTGGACGCGGGAATGCCGAGAGCGACCGCGGCCTCCTCGAGCGACGTTGCCGGTCCACGCTCCTCGAAATCGATCGTGATGCCGCGCGCGGCCGCGTCCGCCCGCACGCGTTCGCGCCCGCTCGTCTCCGTCACTGGTGTGCCGCCAGCCGCCGGCGCTCGGCCTGGATCGCCTCGAGGTATTGGTCGCGATGGAAGCGCAGTGTGATTTCAGGTACAAAGGGCGTGAACGCCCAGACCTCGTGGTCGGGCGCAACCGAGGGCGTCGGATCCGCGGATTTCTTCCAAAACGGAGTGAGCTTCGGCGCGGGCCCCTCGTCGTACTGGTCGAACCCGATGGATGACCACAGCACGGTGTCGCCGTCGATGCCAAGGTTCGCCGCGAGCAGGACTCCGCAGCTCGCGTCGAGACACGCGTCGCAGTATCCGATCGCGATCCGTCCGTCGCGGAGCGGATCGTCCTTCGGACCGCCGAGCAGTGCTCGCAGGTAGGCGGCCTGCGTGATGGCCCCGCTGTGCCCGGTCACCAGGGGAGTGGACTGTTCGATGATCCTGCTCGTGCGAGCCGCCAGGTAGTCGCCGATCAGCTGCCCGTCGATCTCAATTTGGCGGCTGCCAAACTCACCCGGCCCCCACGCAGACTTGCGCTCGACAGGCAGGTCGACGAAGCGCAACACATCCAGTCGGGCACTGTCGGCCATGCTTTCGCTCGCTTTCTGGGACAATTGGGAAGATGTCTATTCTGGCCGCGCCATCACACGCCCCGCGCTCCGGCGTGCGCGACGTTGATGTGACGATAGCGGATGCTGTGGCGCCACTGAAGATCGGCCCTCTCCAGCTTGATGTTCCGGTCGTTCTCGCGCCGATGGCAGGCATCACGAACACCGCGTTTCGGCGCCTCTGCCGCGAATACGGTGCCGGTCTCTATGTGAGCGAGATGATCACCAGTCGCGCCCTTGTCGAGCGCACTCCGGAGAGCATGCGGCTGATCCGCCACCACGAGTCGGAGACGACGCGCAGCATCCAGCTCTATGGGGTCGACCCGAAGACGGTCTCGGAAGCCGTGACGATGCTGGTCGCCGAGGATCGCGCCGACCACATCGACCTGAATTTTGGATGCCCGGTGCCCAAGGTGACCAAGAAGGGCGGGGGAGCGGCGCTGCCGTGGAAGACCACGCTGTTCCGCCAGATCGTCGAGGGCGCTGTGCGGGCGGCCGGCGACATCCCGCTCACGATCAAGATGCGCAAGGGCATCGACGCCGATCACCTTACTTACCTCGAGGCCGGGCGCATTGCGCAGGGCGTCGGAGTCTCGAGCATCGCGCTGCACGCGCGCACCGCGGCCGAGTTCTACTCCGGGACGGCCGACTGGTCCGCGATCGAGACGCTCAAGAACGCGATCACCGACGTTCCCGTGCTGGGCAACGGCGATATCTGGAGCGCGGATGACGCCCTCCGGATGGTGCGCGAAACCGGCGCAGACGGCGTCGTCGTCGGTCGCGGCTGCCTCGGTCGACCGTGGCTGTTCGGCGACCTGAGCGCGGCGTTCCGCGGGGAGAGGCGGAAGGCTGAGCCGACGCTGGGCGAGGTCGCCGCGGCGTTCAAGCGGCACGCTGAGCTGCTGGTCGAGTTCTTCGACGGCGACGAGGATCGAGCCTGCCGCGATATCCGTAAGCACGTCGCCTGGTATTTCAAGGGCTACGCGGTCGGTGGCGAGCTCCGCGCGGCGCTGGCGACCGTGCTGACGCTTTCGATGCTGGATGACCTGCTCGCCACACTCGACTGGACACAGCCGTATCCCGGTGCCGATGCCGAGGGTCAGCGCGGTCGGGCCGGAACACCGAAGAATCCGTCGCTTCCGCAGAACTGGCTCGACAGCCGCGAGCTGCAGGAGACCCACCGCGCCGAGCTGGTCGGAGCGGAACTCCACCACAGTGGCGGCTGAGCCGGTGTCGGCCGAGACAAGGCGCACGGGCCCGGTGCCTGCGAGTACGGTGCCTGCAAGTACTGTGCCTGTCAGTACCGTGCCTGTCAAAACCGTGCCCGTCGAAACTGTGCCCGTCGGATACTCCTCGGCGGACTCCGAACGCTGGTTCCCCGAGGAGCACTCGTGTCGCCGCAGTGACTTCGCCCGCGATCGTGCTCGGCTCCTGCACTCGAGTGCGCTGCGTCGGCTCGCGGCCAAGACGCAGGTCCTGAGTCCCAGCGTCGGGCTCGATTTTGCCCGCAACCGGCTGACTCACTCGCTTGAGGTCGCGCAAGTCGGTCGTGAACTGGCCGAGAGTCTCGGACTCGACCCGGATGTGGTCGACACGGCATGCCTCGCGCACGACCTCGGGCATCCACCCTTCGGTCACAATGGTGAGCGCGCGCTCAGCGAGTGGTCGGCGGCCATCGGCGGCTTCGAGGGCAACGCACAGACGCTTCGTTTGCTGACTCGCATCGAGCCGAAGGTCTTCGGTCCGGACGGCCGCAGCTACGGGCTCAACCTCACGCGGGCGAGTCTCGACGCGAGCTGCAAGTATCCGTGGCCCGAGGCGCAGGGAATTCCGGATCCGAGCGGCCGGAGCAAGTTCGGCTTCTACGAGGATGACCTCGCCGCGTTCGAGTGGTTGCGTGCTGGTGCCCCGGATCGCAAGCGCTGCATCGAGGCCCAGGTCATGGACCTCAGCGACGATATCGCCTATTCCGTGCACGATTTCGAGGATGCCGTGTTCGGCGGGTACATCAACGTCGCCTCCCTCGGTGCTCGCGTCGACCACGACGAACTGGTCGAGTCGATGTTCGTCTGGATCGGCGGAGAACTTGATCATGACGAGCTCATCGCGGCATTCGACCGCCTCGACAGTCTCGACGTTTGGCTCGAGGGCTGGGACGGCAGCCGCGCGGCGCAGGGACGCCTCAAGAACCTCACGAGCCAGCTGATCGGGCGCTTTGCGGCGGCGGCGGTGTCGGCGACGCGGGCGGCGTTCCCGCAGGAGTCGCTCATCCGATTTTCTGCCGATGTCGTGGTCCCGCGTGAAATCCAGGCCGAGATCGCGGTGCTGAAGGGGATCGTCGCGGCCAACGTGATGTCGACCAATTCGCGCCAGCCGATATACATCGACCAGCGATCGACTCTGACCGAGCTCGCCGACGTGCTGCTGGCGACGGGGCCCGTCAACCTCGACGCCGGTTTCGCCGCGGACTGGGTGGCCGCATCCACCGACGCGGGCAGGCAGCGCGCCATCGTTGACCAGGTCGCCTCGCTCACCGACCAGTCCGCGACCGCCTGGCACGAGCGCTTGGTGCGCTAGGCCCCCCTGCTGGTGCTGGTGCTGGTGCTGGTGCTGGTGCTGCTTTTGCTTCGCGCGCGGCTGCTTTCGGAAATTCAGGAGTTCTGCGACTGGCGCGAGAGCGGTTCCGCGTGATCGCTGCCCTGCGCCGAAGTGCGCCCGACTGATCTCCTGAATTTCCGAAAGCAGGCCACGCGCATCCACAAGTCCGGGTGACGGTCTGCGCCGGGGCGAGCGGCGAAAGTAGAATCATCCCGTGGCAGGCCTCATCCGACGAAACGATATCGACGAGGTTCGGGCGCGCATCAACATTGCGGACATCGTGGGCGACTACGTCACCCTGAAGAACGCCGGCGTCGGCTCCATGAAGGGACTGTGTCCGTTCCACGAGGAGCGCTCCCCAAGCTTTCACGTTCGGCCCCAGGTCGGCTTTTACCACTGCTTCGGATGCGGGGAGGGTGGCGATGTCTTCACGTTCCTCCAGAAATTGGACCACGTGTCGTTCTCCGAGGCGGTCGAGCGCATGGCTGCACGCATCGGGTACGAGCTGCACTACGAAGACGGCGGCCAGGCGACCGACCACAGCAACCGCGCGCGCATCCTCTCGGCCAACAAGGCTGCCGAAGATTACTTCATCGCCCAGCTGAAGACGAAGGACGCAGAACCGGGCCGCAAGTTCCTGGGCGAGCGCGGGTTCGATGTCGCGGCGGCCGAACGCTTCGGCATTGGATTCGCTCCCCGCGGCGGGGCACTCGGCAAACACCTCAAGACCCTCGGCTACACCGACGAGGAACTCGTGACGGCCGGCCTTCTCGGACGCGGCGACCGCGGGGACGTCTACGATCGGTTCCGCGGCAGGCTGGTCTGGCCCATCCGCGACATCACCGGCCAGACGCTCGGGTTCGGTGCTCGCAAGCTGTTGGATGATGACCAGGGTCCGAAATATCTCAACACCCCGGAGACGCCGGTTTACCACAAGAGCCAGGTGCTCTACGGACTCGACCTTGCACGCAAGGACATCTCGCGCGGGCGCCAGGTCGTCGTCGTCGAGGGATACACGGACGTCATGGCCTGTCATCTCGCGGGAGTCACGACCGCCGTCGCCACCTGTGGCACAGCGTTCGGGGTCGATCACATCAAGATCGTCCGACGGGTGATCGGGGACGTCGACAACGCCGACACCACCGGCACGGGTGAGGTGATTTTCACTTTCGATCCCGACGAAGCTGGACAGAAGGCGGCAAGCCGTGCGTTCAGCGAAGAACAGCGCTTCGCGGCCCAGACCTTCGTTGCGGTCGCGCCCGAGGGGCTCGACCCGTGCGACCTCCGACTCAATCGCGGCGACGATGCCGTGCGAAGGCTGATCAAAACGCGCCAGCCGATGTTCGAGTTCATGATCCGCCGCACCCTGGATTCGCACGACCTCGAGACCGTCGAGGGCCGGGTCGCGGCCCTTCGGGCGGCGGCACCGGTTGTCGCGGGCATCCGTGACCAGTCGCTCAGCGTCGGGTACACGCGCAACCTCGGAAAATGGCTCGGGATGGATCCGTCCGAGGTGGCGCGCGCCGTCTCGAGCGCCCGCAGTGCGTCGTCGAGGCCGGCGCCGGAGCAGCCGCGCCGCGAATTCTCGGAGCCGACGCCGGAACCGCAGGTCGTCGAACTCTCGATCACGGACCTTCCCGTCGATCAGCCCACTCGCCAGGAACGGGATGCGCTGATGGCGATCCTGCAGTATCCGAGCGACGTCGGCCGGGACCTGGTGTCGCGAGTCGCGCGGGTGCGGTTTACCAACTCGACGCTCGCGGTCATCCGTGACGCCGTCGCGACCAGCATTGATGCGCTGGAGACGCCGGAGTGGATGGCGACCGTCGCAAGCGAAGTCCCCGAGTCCTTCCGTACCCTGATGCAGCAGCTCGCGGTCGCGCCGATCCCCTCGCGACCAGACCGCATCCCGCTCTACTGTGTTCGCCTTGCCAGCGACCTGATCGACCGGGATCTGCTGCAGCGCAAGGCGGAAGTTCTTGGGGCACTCCAGCGAACCGACATTGTGGCGGCGCCCGAAAAATACCGGGAACTGCAACGGGAATCGCTGGAAATCGAGACTGAACGGCGGCGATTGCGCGACGAGTGAAAGCTCTTTTTCGTTCTGGCCGAATTCTAGGAATTGGGCAGTACATTTGTAAGTCACAAGACGCGGGACTTCGCGCGTTATGGCCCGCAGGTTAGGACAGAACACGTGAGCACCGCCGCATCAGCTGCAAACGATGCAGTGACGCCCCGGCCGATTGCCGTCGCAGCCGATGACCTCTCCGTGCGATATCCGTCGCGGACGAGCGGCGAGCGGTTCGAGGCGGTCAAGGGCGTCACCTTTACGATTCCCGAGGGCGAGATCCTCGCGGTGATCGGCGAATCCGGATCCGGGAAGAGCACCCTTGCCAAGGCCGTCGCGGGCCTTGCGGGTTCGGGCGGGTCGAATCCGATAATCAGCGGGGGAGCGCTTTCCGTCCTCGGGATGTCCGTGCGCACGATGACCCCGCGCAAGCGCAATCGGCTCTCGCTTCGGGTCGGCTACGTTCCACAGGATTCCGGGGCCGACCTCGACCCGCGCCTGACCGTGGGCGAGAACGTCGCCGAACCGATCTTTTCCCGCGACCGGCACTTCAACCAGCTCGAGGCGGGGATCGCCGTCGCGACCGTAATCGATGCCGTGCGACTTCCGCTCACCACCATGAACAAGTACCCACACGAACTGAGCCGCGGTCAGCGCCAGCGTGTGGCGATCGCGCGCGCGCTCATCCTCGAGCCGACGCTGCTTGTGGCAGACGACCCGACAGCGGGTATCGACGTGACCGTGCGCGGTACGGTATTGGAGATCATCCACGACCTCCACAAGGATCGCGCTTTTTCCGCGCTGATTGTCAGCCACACCATGAGCGAGGTGCGCAAGTTCAGCGACCGCGTCGCGATCATGCATCGCGGGGTGATCGTGGGCATGGGGGGCGTCGACGATGTCCTCGAGTCGCCGAACCACGAATACGTGCAGGGCCTCGCGAAGGCGATCGAAGATCTCAAGGCAACGGACAGCGTCCGTGTCGGCTGAGCGTATTTGGGTGGGCGCGTACACAGCGGACCTGCACGGGTCCGCCGAAGGAATCACTCTGCTCAAGGTTGCCGCCGACGGTTCACTCGAAGATCACGGCCTCGCGGCTGCCGCGGAATCGCCGTCGTTCCTTGCGCGTTCCGGGGACGTTATCTACGGGGTGGGCGAGGGCGTACCGAGTGTTTCGGCGTTCCGCGTCGATGGTGACAAGCTTCATCTTCAGGGAACTCAGGATGCCGCAGGCACGTCCCCCTGCGCGATCGCGATCCTCGGTGAGCGCTCGCTCCTGGTGGCCGCCTGTTACGGCGATGGAACTGTCGACGTGCATCCGCTCGCGCCCGACGGTGCCATTTTGAAGACCGGCCAGTCGCTTCACGGTACGGGCAGCGGTTCGCACAGCGACCAGAATGGTCCGCACGCGCACGACGTGCTGTCGGTCGACGAGTCGACGGTTCTGACGACCGACCTCGGGTCCGACGACGTGTACATTCACGTGTTCGACGGGGAAGTCCTGACGCGGATCGGAGCGGTGAAGCTGCCGACCGGTACCGGCCCTCGCGACCTGCTGCTGCATCCATCCGGCGTGATCTGGGTGCTCGGCGAACTCAGTTCAGAAATCTTCGTGCTGCGGCGCGACGAGACGGATTTCTCGATCGTCGGTCGGGTAGCGCTCCCCGGTGCCGAAGTCGGGGACCACGCCGCTGCCCTCGCCCTCAGCAGCGACGGGCGATTCGCGTACTCGGGGCTCCGCGGCTCCAACCTCATCGCCATCCTCGCGGTGAGCACGGACGGCGGAACCCTCACTCCAGTCGGCTCCGTCAGTTGCGGCGGAGAGTGGCCGCGTCACCTCGTCGTCGACGGTGACCTCCTGCGCGTGGCGAACCAGCTCTCGAACAGTGTCGACACCTTTGCGATCGGCGCCGACGGCATCCCCAGCAAGGTGAGTTCGCTGGAAACGGCCTCGCCGACCTACCTCCTGCTCGACTAGTCGTCGCGATTGGCCGAACGCCAGCCGCACGCCAGCCGAACGCCAGCCGCACGCCGGGCTAGTAGCTTCGGAAATTCAGGAGATTCGTCACGGCCTTTTAGGCGCGTCGGCGCAGATAGTGGGAAGTCGCTAGCGGGAGATGACCACTCTCCTGAATTTCCGAAGGCAGCGAAGACAGCCGAAGGCAGCGGAGGCAGCGGAGGCAGGAGAGTGGCGGCGCGGGCTACAGAAGCGGCGTGGCGGCACGCGAGTGCGCGCGCCGGTTTTGCGGAGGCTCAGTCTTTGGTAAAGTAAACAAGCTGTTTCAGCAATCCTCGATAGCTCAATTGGCAGAGCATCGCACTGTTAATGCGGCGGTTCTTGGTTCGAGTCCAAGTCGGGGAGCGAAGCCCCCAGCCCTCCACGGCTGGGGGCTTTTTCGTTGGGCAGGCGCGAACGCCGTACTGGCAGGCGCGCACGCCGTACTCCCACGGGAGTAGTCACCTCGATCCGGCCAGCGGATGCCGCAGAACCCGCCGCCCGCGTAGCATCTACCCATGCAGCAGCCCGGGTCGTATCGCGCCGGCCCACCCCGGGCCGACGCGCACTGGCAGGGGCCGTGGATGGAGCGGCATCACACGCCAGCCGCGCGCCGCGGACGCCTCCTGTTCCGTGTCGTCTTCTCGCTGATCGTCCAGGTGCCGTCCGTCTTCCTCACATTCGGGCCCGACCGCCGCCCGGTGCTGCTTCATCTCGCCCCCGAACAGTTCTGGCTGGCCCTGATCTTCGCCGTAATCGGTCCGCTCGCTCTCCTGGCCGGCAGGCGATTCCCGGGCCCCGTTGTTGTGTTCGTCTCGCTTGCAGCGGGCATCGACCTGTTCGTCGTCCAGCCGGACCAGGCGCCGGTCTACATCTCTCTCGCGTTTGCAATCGTCGGAGCAGTCTCCCGCGGGGCGCGAGTGTGGGCGTGGATTTCGGTTGGCTCCGTCTGGCTGCTGACGCTGACGGTGTCCATATTCATCGGCACATCGTGGTCGCCCCCGCGCATCGCGCTGACGACGCTCGGCATCCTCATCGTCTTCGGAATCGGCGAGGCCGCGCGAACCCGCAGGGATCGGTTCGCGCAGATCGCCCGGATCCGCGCGCAGCGGCGCCAAAGCGAAGTCCAGGCCGAGCGTGTGCGCATCGCGCGTGAGCTTCACGACGTCCTCGCTCACTCGCTCAGCCAGATCAACGTGCAGGCGGGCGTCGGCCTGCACCTCATGGACACCCAGCCGGATAAGGCGCGGGATGCCCTCGCCAGCATCAAGGAGTCGAGCAAGTCCGCGCTCGACGAGGTTCGTTCCGTGCTCGGGATCCTTCGCTCCGAGGGTGCCACCGAGGAGGATGCGCCGCTCGTCCCCGAGCCGGACCTCTCCAGGATCGACTGGCTGGCCGCATCCGTCAGCACGCAAGGCGTCGAGGTGACGGTGACGGGGATGCCGCACCACGTTCCCCAGGCGACCCAGCTCGCCGTCTTCCGTATCGTGCAGGAGTCGCTCACCAACATCGTTCGTCATGCCAGGGCGACCCACGCCGACGTCGAGCTTGGCGAAGACGCCGGTTTCTACACTGTGATCGTCACCGACAACGGGACTTCGCCGCCGCCGGTCGGCGAGTCCGAGGGCAGGGGACTGCTCGGAATGCGGGAGCGCGCGGAGCTCCTCGGCGGCACGCTCGAATCGGGTCCGCGCCCCGAGGGCGGATTCCGCGTGAGTGCGCGCATCCCGATCCCGATCCGCAATACCGTGGACGCATCATGATCCGCGTAGCGATAGCAGACGACCAGGGCCTGATCCGTGCCGGATTCCGGAGCCTGCTGGAGGCCGAACCCGACATCGAAATCGTGGGCGAGGCCGGCAGCGGAAGCGAGATCGTCGCGCTCGCGAAGGCACAGCGACCGGACGTCGTGCTCATGGACATCCGGATGCCGGACGGCGACGGACTCTGGGCTACCGAGCAGATCGTGGCCGATCCAAAGCTGGCCGGCACGCACATCGTCATCGTCACGACGTTCGAGCTCGACGAGTACGTCGGTCACGCGATCCGGGCCGGTGCGAGCGGTTTTCTCGTCAAAGACACCGAGCCGGTCGAACTCATTCGCGCCGTTCGGGTGGTGGCGGGCGGGGACGCCCTGCTGAGCCCGAGCGTTACGCGCCGGCTGCTCGAGCGCGTCGCGGTGCAGTGGAAGGATGCGCCGGACACCGCCCAGCTGCGTGTCCTCACCGAGCGCGAGCGTGAGGTTCTCGGTCTGGTCGGCCAGGGCCTCACCAACGACGAGATCGGTCGTGAGCTCTTCCTCAGCCCCCTGACAGCCAAGACGCACGTGAGCCGAATCATGTCGAAGCTCGCGGCTCGGGATCGCGTCCAACTCGTGGTCGTCGCCTACGAGACCGGGCTCGTGAAGGCCGGCTGGCAGTAGTAGTACGACGCCAGCGGAAGATGCTCTCGGGGGAGTAGGCCCCGGCATCCACAGGGCAGATTCGCCCGCGACTGCCGCCGGGGAGGCTGGTGTCATGAGGTTCAGACAGGACCTCCTGACAAAAGGAATCCATCGTGTTTTCATCGCTCGCCGCAGTCGTACCCGCGTTCCCCGGAGGAGCGGCCCTCCTGACGCTGTTCATCGTTGGGCACGTGTTCTGGTTCGTCATCATCGTTTTGATCATCATCTTCGCCGTGACCGGGCGTCGTCGCCGGATGGCCCGCTGGGCCGCGATGGGCGGCCAGCCGGGTGCCTGGGGCCACGGTGGTCCGTGGGGCTACGGAGCATGGGGCAGCCCGGCCGCGAAGAGTGCGGAGTCCACGCTCGCTGAGCGGTTTGCCCAGGGCGACATCGATGAGAAGGAGTACCGCGCTCGCCTCGAGGTCCTGCGGGCGAACAACGGCCCGCAGCAGCCCACCGCGTAGTCGAATCGACTAGAGGCCTCCCTCCGCGCCCGACGGGGCGTTGCGGGAGGCTTTTAGCGCAGCTCGTCAGGCAGTACGCCTAGTCCTCGAGGTGGTCGACGCCTGGTGTCCAACTTTGTCCTGGAACTCCCCAGCCACTCTTCCGAACGACTTTCGCGATGATCTTGGCGTACGAATTCTCCAGGCGATCGGCGTACAGCGTGCCGTCCAGGTGATCGAACTCGTGTTGGAAGATGCGAGCGAGCCAGCCGCTCGCGTCGATTTCGTAGCGGGTGCCATCAAGGTCGGTTGCCCGAAGGATGGCGCGTTCGGAGCGACGCAGCGGAGCGCGCTCTCCCGGGATGGAGAGGCATCCCTCCGACTCGTTGTCCTCGTCGGGTTCGCCCGTCGGGGTCGGTGTGATCAACAGCTCCGGATTGATTGCGGTTCCGTGCCAGAGCGTGTCCTCTTCATCGGTCCAGTTGTAGACGAAGAGTCGAAGCGGGATGCCGACCTGCGGAGCCGCAAGGCCAACGCCGGGAGCCGCTTCCATGGTGTCGAACATGTCGGCGACCAGTGTCTCAAGGGTGCTGTCGAAAACGGTGACTTCCGATGCGATTTGGTGGAGCACCGGGTCGCCCGTAATTCGAATAGGGAGGACGGCCATTCAGACAGGTTATCGCCACCGTGGCAGGTAGATTCGTCGGGTGCACCTGTCCATCGAAATTGTCTCGCTGACCCCGGGTGGCGCAATTGGCATCCCGATCGCGTTGGTCGGTTCGGTATTCCTGGCCCTCGGTGCGCAATTTCAGCATCGCGGAGTCAGCAAAGTGGATGCCGGAACGGCTCCGGAAGACAAGGCCGGGCTCAACGTCCGGCAGTTGTTCCGGCTCGCCCAGCGTCCCTCCTGGCTGATCGGAACGCTTCTCCTCGGCCTCGCGATCGTGTTTCAACTGTGGAGCCTGAGCGTCGCGCCACTGACGGTAGTGCAACCTCTCGGTGTCGTCGCGCTCGTGATTACCTCCCTCGTCAACGCGAGGGTCGGCAAGACTCCGTTGGGCGCGGCATCGATTCGATCGATCGCGTTCTGCGTCGTCGGCGTCGGAATCTTCGTGACGATCGCGGCCATCACGACACCGACGGTGCCGACCATCCACGACGCGCAACTGCGGACGGTGCTGATCATCTTCGCCGTGGTGCTCGTGGTGTGTGCCCTGGTGTTCGCGTTGTTCCGCAAGAAATTCACGACCATCTTCTACATCGTCGCCGCCGGGGTCCTGTTCGGGTTCGTTGCGACACTGGCGAAATCCGACATCGATCGCATTGAAACGATCGTGCTTGAGCATCGCGAGTTGCAGACAGGCGACATCCTGACGGTCGTCTGCTTCGTCGGTCTCATCCTCGCGGCACTGCTCGGCTCGTACTTCGTGCAGACCGCCTACTCGTCCGGTCCGCCCGACCTGGTCGTGGCCGGGCTCACGGTGATCGATCCGCTGGTCGGCGTGACGATCGGCATCGTCGTTCTCGGCGAAGCCTCCGGCGCTCCGGTCTGGGCTTCTGTCGTCTTCGTGCTCGCCGGTGCCCTCGCCATTTATGGCGTTCTCCAGCTGTCGAAATACCACCCGCAGATTCGACGCTAGGGTACGTTGGAGTCTTAAGCTTTCCACTGCACTTCGTAGCCGCGGATCTCGACCCGGCACGACACAGACGAGGGAACCCACAACTTGACTGACGCCCGCCAGAGCGCCGACGAACACACAAGGCCGCTGAAGATCCTCATCGGAGCGGACACGTTCGCCCCCGAAATCAATGGCTCAGCCACGTTTTCGGCGAGTCTTGCCGGTGGTCTGGTCCGGCGCGGGCACGAGGTGCGGATCATGGCACCAGCCGGCCATCGTCACGGCAATGGGACGTTCATTGAGGAACACGGCGGTGAACCGATTGAGGTCTATCGGCTGTGGAGCTGGCGCTATCGCCCGCACCCGTGGCTGCGTTTTGCCCTCCCGTGGCGCATCCAGGCCAACAGCGCGCGCGTGCTCGACGAGTTCAAGCCGGATGTCGTGCACTTCCAGTCGAACATCGTCGTCGGCCGCGGGCTCTCCAAACAGGCGCTCAAGCGCGGTATCCGGCTGATCGCGACCAACCACGTCATGCCCGAGAACCTGCTCGAGTTCAGCCTCGTGCCGAAGTTCATGCAGGTGCTCGTCGTCAAGTGGTCCTGGTGGGACGCGAATCGTGTCTACGGTCGCGCCGAGGCGATGACCACGCCGACTCGTCGCGCAGCCGACTACCTCGAGGCGAATACGCAGATCAGGGGCGTGCTCGCGATCTCCTGCGGGCTCGATGCGAGCGTGTACACGCCGAATTTCGAGCCGCGCGAAGACAACCTGATCATGTTCGTCGGGCGTGTCACTGGCGAGAAACAGATCGACAAGCTCATCAGGGCATTCGCCCTGCTGGATCCGGCGCTGGATGCGCGTCTCGAGATCGTCGGAGGTGGCGAACTAGAGGATGAACTCAAGAAGCTCGCCGTACATCTCGGGGTCGCCGATCGCGTCAAGTTCGACGGTTACGTGACGACGGAGTTCCTTCGCCACGCGCTGACCCGCGCGACAGTGTTCGCGATGCCCTCGATCGCCGAGCTGCAGAGCATTGCGACCATGGAGGCCCTCGCATCCGCTCTCCCCGTCGTCGGTGCGAACGCGATGGCGCTTCCGCACCTCGTGCACGATGGCCAGAATGGTTACCTGTTCGAGCCCGGCAACGTCGACGAGTTCGCGGCAAGGCTGACGGATGTCCTGACACTGCCGGAAGACCAGCTTCACGAATTCAAGCGCGAGAGCCTCAAGATCGTCGAGGCGCACGACATCAACCGAACGATTTCGACTTTCGAGGCGCTCTACCGCGGCGAGAAGGTCGTTGAGCCGCTCATCGAGCCGTCGCTACCGATCCGCGACCGGATCCGCGAGCGCATCGCGAAGGTGCGCGCGGCGAGTAGCGCGTCCCTCGCCCGTGCCCGCCGCGATCGGTCGCCAGCCAGCTGATCCGCCCAGGCCAGGGGCCAGCCGATCTGGCCGGCCGCATCCGTCGAATTGACACTCGTTGTCGTCCCACGGCCGGTCGGGCGACAACGCGTGTCAGGTCGATGAACCGATACCAGTCGGCGACGGGCTGTATCGTAAGGATGCCGAAACGGGTTTGCCCGTGGACGGTACGGGGCGGTAGCTCAGCTGGTTAGAGCAGCGGACTCATAATCCGTCGGTCATGGGTTCAAGTCCCATCCGCCCTACCGAATTCCAGGTTTGGTGTAGAGCCGTTTTCAGGTCGGCGCGGAACGGTGTCCAGCAGTCTTTCTTGGGGGGCTTTTTCGGCCACACCGAAGTAATAGTTGTGTCCACCTTTGTGTGGACACTAGAGTAAGACAGCTCCTTCTACTTCTTTGAGTGGGGAGCGCAAAGGCACAACCCGAACGCACAACCCGAAATTGTGCAACCTTTCCCGAGGACCCCCGACCGCACAACCCGAAATTGTGCACCCCTTTCCCGAGGACACCCGAATGCTTACCCAAAAGCCTGTTTTTCGCGCCCAAAAACGACAGTGGGGCGCCGAGCGTCGCACTCAGCCCCTTCCGACAATCCATGACCGTCCGAGCGATCGTAAGATCGCCGCAGGACGGATCGCGATCATCCTGACCATCCTGTTTTGGGTCGCATACGTCGTCTCCACAGTGTTGCGTCAGTTTCTCGATCGCACTGTCAACTACGACTTCACGATGCAGGCGGTTTCCTACCTCATCATCGTCACGTTCCTGTGCTTCTCTGCGGTGATGTACCTGGTCGCCCGACAGGGTGCGATGCAGGAGTTCGCGCGGCATGTCCGCGTGCCGCGCGCCGAGCTCGACCGTCATTTCGGCGGTAGCGAGTCGTCGATGACCGTGCTCGTGCCGTCCTACGCGGAAGAGCCGCAGGTCGTACGCCAGACGCTGTGGTCGGCCGCGCTGCAGGAATACCCCTCGCTTCGCGTGGTCCTTCTCCTTGATGACCCGCCCTTCCCGACGAAGGACGCCATCAGTGCGCGCCTGGAGAGCACTCGCTCGCTCGCCCGTGAGATCGGCGATGCGCTCAAGGCGCCGCGCGAACGTTTCCGGCAGGCGCAGGCGAACTTCGAGTTCTCGATTCGTGAGGGCGAAGAAATCCTGCCATCCGCCGTGGGCGAGCTGTCCTTCCAATACGGATGGGCGGCGGCCTGGCTGTACGAGATGTCGTCGAGAGAGCCTCAAACCGACCACGTCGACGAGTTCTTCAAGGAGCAGGTCCTGCGCGGCCTCGCGGATGAGCTGCGCCTGACCGCGAACGCGCTGGAAGCTGCGGAACGAGAGCAGGCCGCCCCGACACTCGAGCGGATGCGCGAGCTTTACCGCAGGCTGGCCTGGACTTTCGATGCCGAGGTCTCCGTTTTCGAGCGCAAGCTCTACATGTCGCTATCGCACGAAGCGAACAAGGCAATGAACCTGAACTCGTACATCGGGCTCATGGGTGGCAACTACCGCAAAGAGTCGGCCGCAAACGGCACGATCCTTCGCCAAACGGATGACCCGCAGCAGGCCGATCTCGTTATCCCGGACACCGAGTACCTGCTGACCCTCGACGCCGACTCGCTGCTCCTGCGCGACTACTGCCTTCGGCTGGTGTACCTGCTCGAGCAGCCGGAGAACACGCGAGTTGCCGTCACCCAGACCCCGTACTCGTCGTTCCGCGGCGCTGGTTCTCGCATCGAGCGTCTTGCCGGAGCCACGACCGATCTGCAGCACATCCTGCACCAGGGGATGTCGCACTTCGGGGCGACGTTCTGGGTCGGCGCGAACGCGGTCATCCGCAAGGTCGCGCTCGAAGACATCGTCGAGACGGAGGTCGTGGGCGGGTTCGAGATCAAGCGCTTCGTCCAGGACCGCACGGTCATCGAGGACACCGAGTCGAGCATCGACCTCGGTACGCACGGGTGGACGCTGCGAAACTATCCCGAGCGCCTCAGCTACAGCGCGACGCCTCCGGACTTCGGCTCCCTGATCGTTCAGCGTCGTCGTTGGGCCAACGGCGGGCTCCTGATCCTGCCGAAGCTCTGGCGCCAGGTCGTCGAGCGTCGGCGAGCCGGTAATCGCATGCCCGGCATCGAGCTCGCACTGCGCATGAACTACATGAGCTCTATTGCCTGGGCGAGCTTCGGGCTTGTCCTGCTTCTCGCGTTTCCCTACGACTCGAGGCTCCTCAGCCCGCTGGTGCTTCTTGCCGCCCTTCCGTATTTCTTTGCAATGGCGAGCGATCTTAGGTCGCTTGGCTACCGGCGCTCCGATGTCTTGCGGATCTACGGCTTCAACCTGATCCTGCTTCCGGTGAACCTCGCCGGGGTTCTCAAGTCACTGCAGCAGGCGATCACGGGCAAGAAGATTCCGTTCGCGCGCACACCGAAGGTCAAGAACCGCACGGCGGCCCCCCTTCTCTATGTGGTCGCGCCGTACGCGATCGTCGCGTTTTCGCTCCTGACGCTCTACCGCGACTACCTCGCGGGAAATTGGGGCAACGAGGCGTTCGCGGCGTTCAACACCGTCCTCGCGAGCTGGGCGATCCTCTCCTACATCGGCGTTATCAATTCAATCGTCGATATCTGGATTTCCGCGACAGGATGGCTGTTCGTTGAGAAGACGCGCCGTGGAGCCAGGGGGCCGGTTGCTCCGGCCGTCGTGAACCTCGATTGGCGATCGGTGCTCTACCACGGACACGAAGTCGACGGCGGGTTGGCACAACGCAGCGCGGCAGTGCGCACCCCGGACATCGAAGAGATTGCGGCCTAGGACATGAGCATCATCAATCCGGCACACTCTCCCGAGTCGCCCAATCCTGTTCGTCGCCTGTCCATCCTGCGGCTCTTCATCGCGATCCTCGTGACAGCTGCTTTGGTCGTGGGCGGGTTCGTCGGCTGGCAGGCGTACTCCGCGTCGGCGGATCGAACGACGAAGGGTGCGTGGTTCGCCGGCTATGTCGACGTGACCGCCACGCCGACCTTCGCGTTCGAGACTCCCGCGACAGCAGCGGGCAAGCAGGTCGTGCTCTCATTTATCGTCTCTTCTCCAAGCAGCGCCTGCACGCCGACCTGGGGCGCCGCGTACACGATGGATGAGGCATCGTCATCCCTCGATCTCGATCGCCGCATCGCGCGTCTGCAACAGCAGGGTGGCGATGTCTCGGTGTCGTTCGGAGGACTGGACAATGACGAGCTGGCGGTGAACTGCACCAGCGTGACGCAGCTCGCGGCCGCGTACTCCGCGGTCATCACTCGATATCACCTTTCGACGATCGATCTCGATCTCGAGGGCACTGCGCTCGACAACTCTGCGGCCAATGTTCGCAGGGCAGAGGCACTCGCCCTTGTGCAGAAGGAGCAGAGAGCCGCGGGCAAGTCGCTCGCGATCTGGCTGACACTTCCGGTCACGCAGGCGGGTCTCGCGGTCAACGGACAGGACACTCTGCGCGCGACCCTCGCTGGAAAAGTTGACATAGCCGGCGTCAACGCAATGACGATGGACTATGGCGCCTCACTCACCAAGGGGTCGAGCATGCTGACCGCGTCGGAGGATGCGCTGTCCGCGACCGAGCGCCAGCTCGGAATCCTGTACACCGCTGCGCACATCACGCTGAACCAGAGCACCCTCTGGTCAAAGATCGGTGCGACTCCGATGATCGGACAGAACGACGACAAGGGCGAGGTGTTCACGCTTGCCGACGCTGCGAAACTCAACACCTTCGCGCACTCGCACGGAGTGGGTCGGGTCTCGATGTGGTCGCTGAATCGCGACATCAGCTGTGGATCCAACTACACGACGCTGACCGTGGTCTCCAATTCCTGCAGCGGTGTCGCCCAGGGATCCAGTCACTACTCGACGACTTTGGCGGCGGGTTTCAAGGCCACCATGAGCGCGAACGCGTCATCGGTAACCAAATCCGAGGTCGTAAGCCAGAAAAGCCTGAAAGACAACCCGAAGACCAGTCCCTACCCGATTTGGGCGACGGACAACTCGTATCTTCAGGGCACGAAGATCGTCTGGCACCACAACGTCTACGAGGCCAAATGGTGGACGCAGGGCGACATCCCCGACAACCCGGTCCTCAACTCGTGGCAGACGCCGTGGCAACTCATCGGTCCGGTTCTGAAGGGTGAAAAACCCATCGTCCAGCCGACCGTTCCCGCCGGCACCTACGGTAAGTGGAACGGCACCACCGCGTACAACGTCGGCGAGCGGGTGATATTCGAGGGCATTCCGTTCCAGGCCAAGTGGTGGACCCAGGGCCAGAGCCCGGCGGCGGCATCAGCCAATCCGGACAGTTCTCCCTGGGCACCCCTCACCGTTGCGCAGATTAATGCGATCAACGTGGCGCTCGCGAAGAAGGCCGCGACGGAGTAGCGTCATCGCCCGGTTGCGCTAGCGCAGATCGCGCAACCGGGCGCCGACTCCACGGTTGCCGGAATCCCGGCGCTCGTAGGTGACGGCGACGACGAGCAATACGGCGCCGGCGGTGGCGAGCGTGATCCACCAGGGCGCCGCGCCGATCGAGTGCCCGACCTGCACCGCGAACACCGTGATGTTCTCGAGCGGCAAGACGATGATTCCGAGGACGAAAGGTGCCCCGAGTTTTCGCAGCGACCCGATCAGGATCGCGACGAGGGCGAGCGCGATCACGAGGATGGCACGGAGGGTCTGCGGGTCGGTCCCGGTTGCGAGCACCGAGGGCAGGAAGATCACGACGATGCCCGGCGTGAGCAGTCGCCACGAGCTCGCGTACCCGATCGGCCACGAGTTCAGGTTCTTGTCGGTGGCCTTCGTTGTCGATTGTGCCCGCATCGCGAGGATGCCCGCGGCAAGCAGCGCAAACCCGAGCAGCAGCGAGAATGCCTCGACGCGCAACTGGCGCTCGCTCCAGCCCGCGACCGCCGTGCACCAGGCGAGTGTGAACGTGAACCAGACCGGCGGGAGCGTCACCGGCCGCGTTCGGCCGCGCGCAACGGCGACGAGCATGAGCGCGAGGAGCGCCGCGCTGAGAATCCAGAGTGTCCAGATGGAGAACCAGTCATCCCGCACGGCGGCGATCGGGCCAAGGGCCAGACAGGCGATTGCCGGTGCGTAGATCCACCGGGAGATTCCGAGGCGGGTCGGCCCCGTGGCTCCAGTCTCCTTCGCTCTCACCCGGGCGGCGATATGGAGGAGCCTTCCGCCGTTTGCCGCGAGAACGAAGGCAGCGAAGCTGAACGCGAGCGCCGGCAGCATCACGGGCAGGGAACGGGTCGGATCGAACGACCAGCCCAGGCGAACGGCCTCGATGGTTCCGGCCGCGGCGGCGAACATGGCGACGACCAGGGTGGGAACCTGCAGGGACTTCAGCCTGTGCACAGGCGGGCGCTTCGACGGTTGAGCCAGAAGTGCGCCGACGACCAGCAGGACGATGGCCCCGACGAGGAGTCCATAGGCCCGCCAGGCGACGTCGGGTGATCCGTTCCCGGCGACCGCGAGCACCACGAGCGACGGCAGGACGGCGCAGGCGAGCCCGATCGAGTAGAGCGCCGTTCCAGGGAGCTTGCGCGCCACCGAGATCGCGCCGACGATGGCCGCGGCCAGCGCGGGCGGAAGGATGTACGGCTCGAGAACAGAGACGCCAACGATCGCCCAGACGCTCCAGAGCGCTCCCGTCCAGCTCGCACCAGCGACGGCCCAGGCGTATCGACGCTTGGTCGTGAGGCCGGTGACGGCCGCGCCGAGTCCGATGATGAGCAGAACGATGAAGGACGTGTCGAGCCCAGCCGCGGCGCGCACCAGCGCGAGCACCACGGCGAGGGCGGCGGTGACGAGCGCGGAAATCTCGATCCACAGGGTGACGAGCCGGACATCCACAGTTGGCAGTCCGAGGCGGAGGAGTGCGGCGCCGATGAGACCCGTGCTCGGCAGGGTGCAGGCGACGATCACGGCGATGATCGGCAGGGTGATCGGCGAGGCGCTGACCAGGATGACCTGTGCCCCGAGGCAGACGACGACGACCGCGAGCGCCGGCACGAGCAGCGCCGCGGCGAACGCGCGGAGGTAGCGGCTGAGCCCGGTGCGACGGGTGATCACGAGGGTGAGGGCGAGCGCGAACGTGACGCCGGTCGACAGCGCCGTCCATCCGCTGCGGACAAAGAGAACGGAGACGATTCCGATCAGGAACGGCACGAGCGTCACGGCGAGGATCGCGTACCAGAATCCCGCGCTGAGGCGGCGAACGAGCGTCACGGCCAGCGCGAACAGCGACGCGATGGCGGTCGTCAGGCACAGCACCGCGACGGTGTCGAGCTGCGCGAGCGCCAGGGCGTGCGCGATAACGATCAGCGCATATCCGAATCCGATAGCCGTGTGCGCCGGGCGAAGCTGTGCGGGAAGAGTCTGGGCAACAGCGACCATAATCAGGACGACCCCGGCACCGCCAGCGATGCTGAGTGTCGGCGAGCTCCACGCGATCACGGCGGCCAGCACGAGTATGAGGTGCGCTCCGGCGATGATCGGGGCCCGGTAGAGCAGTCGGAGATTGCCAACGCGATCGGTGTTCGAGACCAGGATGCTGAGGACAAGGGCAACGACCAGGCCGATCGCGACGCGGGCGGCCTCGGGGAGTCCGGTCCAGCTGGCGGTCGCGAGGACGGCAAGGAGCGCGATCCAGGCGGCGACGGCGAGTGCGCCGCGCGCGAGCGGGGCATCCGACCCGTCGACCACGGCAAGCCGGCGCAGAATGACGGCCAGGGTGACGATTCCCGCACAGGCAGCCGTCAGCCCGACGATGGCGGTGATCCCGTATTCGGCCCGCACCAACGGGTACCGTGCGGACAGCACCTGCGCCAGGGCGGCCAGGGCTGCTGGTGTGGCGGCAAGGAGCGCGATGCCCCATCCGCCGATCAGCAGGAGCGTTCGCCGGATGGATGTCGTCGGTCGCCGCGAGTCGAGAATGGCAATCCCTCCGAGGGTGGCGAGGGCCGCGGCCGCCGAGAGCGGGGCAAGCGCGATCGCCCAAGAGGTGTCGCCAAGATCGAGTGCGAGCGGCAGGATCCCCGCGGCCGCCGCGAACAGGGCGCCGGCGGCGAGACTCCAAAACGCCGCAAACTGATTCCGGGTGCCGAGCGCTGCGGCGACGGCGAGTGCGCCGATGACGGCGGCCGACTGCGGGATGCCAGGGCTCACGGTCAACTGCTCGAGGACGACGACTCCGAACGCGATTTGCAGGGTGGTCGCAGTGGCGCGATCCACTGCAAGCGGGCTGTCGAGTCGATGACGAAGGATTCGGATGATCTCATGCACGCCGAGCGTCGCGAAGACGACGGCGAGGAACCCGAGCGTTATCGCCCAGCTGCCCCCGACCGCATATCCGAAGAAGGCCGGAGTGATTGCCAGGCCGACGAGCGCCCCCCAGAGCCAGGTTCGGATCCGTACGAGCGCGGCAACGGCGATCATGACGACAGAGCTCACCAGGGTTCCGATCCCGCCGAACACCCAGCCGCTGACGCCTGGCCAGACGGTGGTCGAGAAGGCCCAGATGTCGAGCACGACGAACACCATGCCGAGTGCGCCGACAGCCTCGGCAGAGAAGCGCAGCTTTGCACGAGCGAGCAGCCACGCGCCGCCAAGGAAGACGATGGTGATCACGCCGACGATGGCGGTGCGAGTGCCGAAGTTGAGCTCGGGATTCAGGAACGTGAAGACGATGGCGGCGACGGCCAGGAGAGCGGCGCCCACGACCGCGAGAACAGATTGAACGCTGACCTGCGAGCCCTGCGCATCTGCCGCATCTGCCGCATCTGCCGTGGATGCCGTCGCGACGGAAGGAACGGAGGCCGACGCCGCGGCCGGTACCGGAGCCGACGCCGTCACGGTCTGCAGCTGGTCGATCAGTGACTGTCGCGAAAGGATGGCCTCCGCCGCGGCCCTTGATGCCTCCGTCACCCGCCCGGCCATTGGCGAACTGAGGTCAGCCCCGCAGTTCGTGCAGGAACCTCGCCGAGCGAGAGCGGCATCACAGCGAGGGCAAATGCTCCACTCGGTCAGGTATTCGGCGGTTTGGGTACTCCACGTCTTGGCCACGATGGTCAGCCTAGAGGTGATGAGGATTTCTACGGATCAACCCTGTGGATAGAGTGCCCTACGCCGCTGGGCTGATGTCGCGCGGTGGTCGGCAGCTCGCTGCGTGCGAGCGCCTATCGCGGATCGAGGCGCGCGTGGAGGAAGGCGACCACCTTTTCGCGGGCGTCGAGCGCGGGATGGCCGGGAACATCCCGAACCTCCCCGGTCAGTACCGAGTGCGCTGTCTTCGTGAAGCCGCCGGGGTTACCCGCCGATGAGTCGAGCTCGATGACCTCGAACGCGTCGCCGAGCCGGGCCTTCAGCGTCGCGAATCGCTCGCGTGGAACGCCCGCATCCTGGCTGAACCGAAGACCCATGGCGCAGACCTCACCGGCCGAGGCGCGCTGCGCGAGAGCGTCGAACTCCTCCGAAGACATGCTGGGGTCGGCACGTCGAGCGGCCCCGAGCGGGAACGGCACCCCCGGCTGGCTGGCGACCGCGGCCGCAACTGACGAGTCGACGGCGGTAGCGAGGGCGAATCCGCCGGTGAAGCACATCCCGATCACGCCGACACCGGTGCCGGGTGTTCTGGATGCGAGGTCGGCGGCGACCGCGCGGAGGAAGTCGGTGATCGGGCGATGGACGTTGGCGGTGAACGCGCGGAATTCCGCCGAGACGCAGAGCCGGAGCACCGTGCGCAGCGTGTAGCCGACCGTCTGCGGACGCCCCGGAATGCCGAACGGCGACGGTACGACCACGGTGAATCCGGAGTCGACCAGATGCTGCGCGAGTCCGAGCACCTCCGGTGTCATCCCGGGAACCTCCGGGATCAGCACGACACCGGGCCCGCTGCCGCGCTCGAAACAGTCGTAGGTGAAGCCGGCGCCGGTGAATGGGGTCTTCGCCCAGCCATCGAGGGTCGAGACGGGCGCGAGATCGGTCATGGTCACCATTGTGCATTGGCTTCGCGCCCGTGGCGAAAACGAGCAACGATTGAACCGATCGAGCTCGTGATTCGTTGTACTGGATGAAGTGAGGGTGGAGGTGCAGGCGTGACGAGCGAACAATCGGAGTTGCTGACGGCGATCCACGATGCCCACGGTCCCGCCCTGCTGCGCTTCGTCGTCCGGCTGACGGGCGATTACACCTTCGCCCAGGACGTCGTTCAGGAGACGCTGCTTCGGGCCTGGAAGAAGCCCGCCATCCTCGAGCAGAGCGACGAATCGGCTCGAGCGTGGCTGTTCACGGTCGCCCGCAACATCGTGATCGACGACCGACGCAGCGCGCGTCACGCCCGCGAGATCAGCACGGACAACCTGCCGGAGTCGCCAACGCCGGATGCCTCCGACGCGGTCCTCGACTCCTGGATCCTCTCCGACGCCCTGGCCTCCCTCTCGGTCGAACACCGCACGGCGGTGGTGAGCGCCTACTATCTCGGTCAGACTGTCGCCGAAATCGCACGGCGGGATGACGTCCCGGAGGGCACCGTGAAGTCGCGCCTGCACTACGCGCTTCGCGCGATGAGAATTGCGCTGCAGGAAAGAGGGGTGACCCAGTGAGTGACAACAACACGATCGATCGTTTTCGCGATTGGGATGCTGCCTACATCCTCGGTGCGCTCAGCACGGATGACCGCCGGGTCTTTGAGCGCCACCTCGCAACCTGCCAGGAGTGCTCCGCATCCCTCGCCGAACTTGCTGGACTCCCCGGCATCCTGAGCAAGCTTTCGTCGGAGGATGCGGTTGCGGTTCTGGCCCCACCGGAAGATTTCGCCGTCGACGATCACCTGCGCGACCGGGATCACGCTCCCGGTCTCGTCCAGCGCCTCGCCGTCGCGGCCCAGCGTCGCAAGCGTCGCATTAGGCTCGGGATGCTGGCCGCGGCGGTTGCCGTCGTCGCCCTGTTCACGGTCGGTGGCATCGCCATCGTGTCGAGCCAGGCGCCCACTCCAGCGGTGGTCGCCATGGCGCCGGTGAACCAGAATGTCATCACGGCGAGCCTGCAGGTCACGAAGAAGGGCTGGGGCACCAGCTTTAGCTGGTCCTGCAGCTATCACGACGGAATCTGGACGGGGAGACCGGTCTCCTACGACCTCGTAGTCGTGACGAAGTCTGGCCGGGAGAGCACGGTGGCCACCTGGAGCACGGCGGGCGAGCACGCCTCGGGACTTGCCGCATCCACTGCGATCCCGACCGCGGACATCCGGAGCGTGGAGATTCGGCTGACCGGCACCACGACTCCGCTGCTTCGGGAGAACCTCTAAGGCGCGAGCTGCGCTCGTTCGGGGCAACCTGGCTAGGAATCTCGCCGACTCGACGGCAATATTTTCGTGTCCCTTGTCGTTGGTGTCAGTGATCTCAACGAGGATGGAACGCATGACCGACACCGCCACGACCACACCGACCGCAGAGCAGCTCTACGCCACCTACCACGAGCGTCGTGAGCTGTCCGTGGTGCAGCCCAAGGGCAGCCTCGCGCTGGTGAACACCCAGTGGATCGACTCGGAGCAGACGAT
>JAODMY010000145.1 GCA_025465535.1 Glaciihabitans sp. | reverse complement strand
CGCGACCCGAGCTATGTCGAGACGCCAGAACCCGTCAATCCGTTGCGCAAGAAAAAGGTCGCGAGGGTCCGGAGGAGTGCTGTTCCCGGGCCCGTGCTTCCCGAGTCTGAGCTTCCCGAACTCGGCGATGACACTGAGGATGACACTGACGTCGACCAGAAGGCCGAACTCGACGAACTTCCGCCTGTCACCAGCGCCGCCGTGCTCCTGAGCCTCGGAGTCCTCGCCGGCGTCTACCTGCTGTACACGGTGGGCTGGATCGTGTCCCTGCAACGAATGCTCTACTTCGCGGCCAACAGCCTCGACCAGGACGCGTTCCGCATCCAGCAACTGCTCGCGATCGCCGCACCACTCCTGTGGTTCCTCGCGACGCTACTTTTCACCCGCAAACACACGCCGGTGACTCGGCTCGTCTGGCTCGTCGTCGGCGCAGTGCTGCTCGTGCCCTGGTCGTTTATCTTCGGGAGCTGAGATGACTGAATCCACCGCCACGCAACCGCGCGAACGCGTGAAGTACACCTGGCCATCCATCGTCGTCGCGGTCGTGTTCGGGCTGCTTTACGCGTACATCCTGTGGAGCGCGATCGGCAACCTGATCGAGCTTCCGAAGGAACTCGACGCCGCGGGAGCCCCGTGGGGACTGCTCGTGCTGGATGTCGCCCTGCCCGTCGTCGTGTACGCGGCCGCCTTCTGGCTCGGCCGGCGTCGCCCGATCCCCAGTCGCGCCCTGCTGTTCTTCGTGGGGCTGGCCCTTCTCGCCTGCGCGACCGTAGGCTCGATAGCGTTCGTTCAAATCCACTGACTTCGTTCTGGTTTTGTTCAGACCGCCGCTGATCGAAGGATCCGTGCCATGGACGCGAAGGAAATCAACCGCAGGGTCGTCGAGCAGTTTCGCGCCGGGGGCGACATCCCGGGCATGCATCGCGATCGACTGCTCCTGTTGACCACGACCGGCAGATCCAGCGGCAAGTCGCGGACGACCCCGATGATGTTCCATCGAGATGGCGACCATCTCTACGTTGTCGCGTCGGACAACGGGGCGAAGAAGGATCCGTCCTGGTACCGAAACCTCATGAAGGATGCGAGCGTGGGGGTCGAGGTCGGCGACGAGAAGTATGACGCCGTCGCATCCACGGTCGAGGGCGACGAGCGCGCAACGGCCTGGGCGTCGATCACGGCGGCGAACCCGTTCTTCCTCGAGCACCAGGCCGGCGTCGAGCGCGAAATCCCCGTGGTCGAACTCAATCGAGTGAGCTGAACTGGCCGAGTTGATCGGCTGCGAAAAGGCATCCGTGTCCCCGTGTTGCGGCGCCGACACCACTCGATGTGACCTACTCGATGTGACCTAGCAGTGTGCACCAGATAAACTTCTCGGGTTGCGCGGCTGAGACTCGCGAACCCTTCCCCCTGATGTAAGGACTCCCCTTCGTGGCCAAGCCCATCGTGCTCATCGCCGAAGAACTTTCACCAGCTACCGTCGAGGCCCTCGGGCCGGACTTCGACGTGAAGACGGTCGACGGGACGGATCGCGCGGCTCTGCTCGCCTCCCTCGTCGACGCCAGCGCCATCCTGATCCGGTCCGCGACACACGTCGATGCCGAGGCGATCGCCGCCGCGAAGCAGCTCAAGGTCATCGCGCGCGCGGGCGTCGGGCTGGACAACGTCGACATCAAGGCGGCCACCGAGGCCGGTGTCATGGTTGTGAACGCGCCGACCTCCAACATCATTTCGGCGGCCGAACTCACCGTCGGCCACATCCTGAGCCTCGCGCGCCACATTCCGAAGGCGAATGCCAGCCTCTCCGACGGGGCCTGGAAGCGCTCGAAGTACACCGGCGTCGAGTTGTACGAGAAGACCATCGGCATCATTGGCCTCGGTCGCATCGGCGCGCTCATCTCGGCACGTCTCCAGGCGTTCGGGATGAACGTGGTCGCGTACGACCCGTATGTCACGAGCGCCCGCGCTCAGCAGCTCGGCGTGACCCTGCTGACGCTGGATGAACTGCTCGCGCAGTCCGACTTCATCACCATTCACATGCCGAAGACGCCAGAGACCACGGGCATGATCAGCACGGAGCAGCTGGCACTGATGAAGCCGACCGCGTTCATCGTGAACGTCGCCCGTGGCGGGCTCATCGACGAGGATGCGCTCTTCGCCGCGCTGAAGAGCAACCGCATCGCCGGCGCAGGAATCGACGTCTGGGTCACCGAGCCGCCGACGAATTCGCCCCTGCTGGAGCTCGAGAACATCGTCGTCACGCCGCATCTCGGAGCATCCACGGACGAGGCGCAGGAGAAGGCCGGCGTCTCGGTCGCGAAGTCGGTTCGGCTCGCCCTCGACGGCGAACTCGTGCCGGATGCCGTCAACGTCGCAGGCGGTGTCATCGACCCGACCGTGCGTCCCGGCATCCCGCTGATCGAAAAGCTCGGCCAGGTGTTCTCCGGCCTCGCCGACAGCCCGATCACGAGCGTGGACATCGAGGTGCGCGGCGAGATCGTCGAGTTCGATGTCAGCGTGCTCAAGCTCGCGGCGCTCAAGGGCATCTTCTCGAACATCGTGAGCGAGACCGTCAGCTACGTGAACGCGCCGCTCCTCGCCGAACAGCGCGGGATGACCGTGCGGCTCATCACCGAAAGCGAGACCGAGGAATACCGCAATCTGCTCACCATCCGCGGCTCGCTCAGCGACGGATCGCAGCTCTCGGTGTCTGGCACGCTGACCGGAACCAAGCAGACCGAGAAGCTCGTCGAGATCAACGGTTACGACGTCGAGGTTCCGATCGCGGAGCACCTGATCGTGATGATCTACAAGGACCGCCCCGGCATCGTTGCCATCTACGGCAAGGAGTTCGGCGAGGCGGCCATCAACATCGCCGGCATGCAGATCGCCCGGACCCAGGCCGGCGGCCAGGCGCTCAGCGTCCTGACAGTCGACTCGCCGGTCCCCGAGGGTCTTCTCGAGAAGGTCCGCATCGCGATCGACGCGACACTCCTGCGCGAGGTAGACATCACCGAGTAGCACTCCGTGTCTTCATCGAATGCCCTATAAGTGCGGATGTGCGCGCATCCGCACACGCAGTTAGAGGGCATTCGATGAAAGAATTCGGAACGGATGTCGAAATCCGGGAGTACCGTTCGTCGCGAGAGTGAATCATTCACCCGCGACCGGCCGCGCCGAGTCGCCGCACGAAGGAGCAACTCATGGCCGAAGAATTCATCATGCTGATCGTCGAGCCCGACTGGGATCCGTCCACCATCACTGAGGCGCAGTGGGCCGACATGATGCAGCAGCACGGTGCGTTTACGCAGGCCGTCGCCGATGCCGGCGCGCAGATCCTCGGAGGGGATGCACTTCAGCCCCCATCGAGCGCCGTCCGCATCACGCCAGCTCGCAACGGCAGCGCCGCCGTCTTCACCGATGGTCCGTTCGCCGACACCAAAGAGGTCGTCACCGGCTTCTACAAGATCGGCGCAAAGGATGCGGCACAGGCCCGCGAGCTCGCCGCCCTCTGCCCGACGGCTGGCACCATCGACCTCTATCCGGTCATGGACACGAGCGCCGCCTGACCACAGACTGTTTTCGTGGCCTCTCCCGCGCTCGACGACACGTTTCGCCGGGAGTGGCCACGCATCCTCGCCGCCGTCATCCGTTACACCGGCAGCCTCGAGCTGGCGGAGGATGCGGTCCAGGAAGCCTTCACGCGCGCCGCGGCTTCCCGTGAACGCGAGTTGCTCATCAATCCGGCGGCCTGGATCACCACGGTCGCCAAGCGAATCGCGATCGACACGGTGCGGAGGGATGCGCGACTTCGGGAGCGTCTTCCCCTGCTCGCGCGCGAAGAGTTGCCGACGCTCGATGAATCTCCGAGCGGGGATGATCGGCTCGGCCTCCTCTTCGTGACCTGCACCCCGGACCTGGCTCCCGAGACGCGTCTCGCCCTCGCACTGCGTTTCGTCTGCGGACTTGCGACCGAGCAGATTGCCGACGCGATGCTGCTGTCGCACGCCACGCTGAGTGCGAGACTGACGCGCGCCAAGCGGCAGATCGAGCGCGAGGGAATCCGCTTTGCGATTGCCGACGAGCTGGAACTCGCCGGTCGCCTGACCGACGTGCTCGGCACCGTGCACCTGCTCTACACGATCGGCCACACCTCGCTTTCGGGTGAACAACTGGGCTCGACCCCGATCACGGCAACCGCGATCGACCTGGCGCGGGGGCTGCGGCGACTCATGCCCGGCGACCTCGAGACGGCTGGGCTGCTCGCGCTCCTGCTGCTGACGGATGCCCGGAGGGCAACGCGCATCGACGACCGTGGCGAGGTGGTCACCCTCGAATTCGCGGACCGCGGCACCTGGAACGCGCCGCGCATCGTGGAGGGTCTCGATCTCGCGGCCCTCGCCCTGCCGGGTGGCGGACGGTTCGCTCTCGAGGCCGGTATCTCCGGACTGCACTCGCAGGCCGCGGACTGGGCCTCGACCGACTGGCGATCGATCTGCGCTCTCTACGATCGGCTGATCGAGCGCTGGCCATCGCCCGCGGCACTCGTCGCCCGCGTCATCGCACGGAGCTTCGTTTCTCCGCGGGCGGCGCTTGAAGAACTCGATGCGATCGAACCCGGGCTATCCGGGGCGGCGGCCAGGCAGGCGGTCGCGGCGAGAGCCGACATCCTGCGCCGACTCGGAAGAACGGCAGATGCGAGGGCCGCCTACCTGAGGGCACGATCCCACGAGCGAAATGGCCCGGTGCGCGACTACTACGGTCGCCGGATCGACGAACTCGACGGTTAGAGGGCTGCTGGAGTTAGAGGGCCGGGGTGTCGTCGGATGCCGAGGTGCGGCGCTGGGTCACGCTCTGTCCGCTGGCGTCGACGCCGGACGACACGGTAGTCGTCGACGAGCGCTTGCGCAGCGTCAGGACAAGGCCGATCACGAAGACCACGAGGCCGGCGCCCATCAGGATGTATCCGATCAGATGCAGGTCGATGGCGGCCAGTTGCACGTTGATGGCAAACGCGAGAACAGCGCCAATGACGAAGAGGACAACTCCGGTTCCAATACTCATGACGCACACGTTAACGCGAAGGCACAGGCAGACGTAAGGGGTGGCGTCCGCGCGAACGGTACTGTAAATGCATGTCACGCACTCTCAGTATCGCGGTCATTCCGGGCGACGGAATTGGGCCGGAAGTCATCGCCGAAGCCACCAAAGCACTCCACGCCGCAGCCCCGGACGGCGTCGAATTCGTGACAACCGAGTATCCGTTCGGCGCCGGCCACTTTCTTGCCACCGGCAAGATCCTCGGCGATGAGGACCTCGCGTCGCTGGCGAAGCACGACGCCATCCTGCTCGGTGCGGTCGGCGGTGACCCGCGCGATCCGAAACTGGCCAGCGGCATCATCGAGCGTGGACTGCTGTTGAAGCTCCGCTTCGCGTTCGACCACTACGTCAACCTGCGACCCACCCAGCTGTTTCCGAATGTCGAGTCGCCGCTGGCCAACCCGGGAGCCGTGGACTTCGTCGTCGTGCGGGAGGGCACAGAGGGCCCGTACGTCGGCAACGGCGGCGCGATCCGAATCGGGACCGTGCACGAGATCGCCACCGAGGTCTCCATCAATACGGCACACGGGGTCGAGCGCCTGGTGCGCTTCGGATTCGAGACCGCCATGAAGCGCGGCAAGAAGCTGACGCTCGTCCACAAGACCAACGTGCTGACCAACGCCGGCGGTCTCTGGCAGCGCACGGTCAACTCGGTCGGCGCCGAGTATCCGGATGTCGCTGTCGATTACCTGCACGTCGACGCCGCAACTATCTTCCTCGTCACCAATCCCGCTAGATTTGACACCATCGTCACGGACAACCTCTTTGGCGACATCCTCACCGATCTCGCGGCCGCAATCAGCGGCGGCATCGGACTGGCAGCCTCGGGCAACATCAATCCGGATGGCACCTTTCCCAGCATGTTCGAGCCGGTCCACGGATCCGCGCCGGACATCGCCGGGCAGCAGAAAGCCGATCCGACCGCGGCGATCCTGTCGGTCGCGCTGTTGCTCGACCACCTGGGATTCGCGGATGCGTCGGCTCGCGTGAGCGCGGCCGTATCGGCAGATCTTGCCGCGGGCTCCAATGCACCTCGCTCCACATCGGCCATCGGCGACGCAATCGTCGCCCTGCTGGCGCAGAATTAGACCACAGCACTCGACTGGCGACAACGAAAGAACACACCATGGTTATCCAGCTTCAGATGGCAACGCAGGATCTCAATTTCCAGACGTTCCGCAATGAGAACGCGAAGTCGGACGAGGAGCGCGCGGAGATTCTCGCGAACCCCGGGTTCGGCAAGTTCTTCACCGACCACATGGTCGACATCTGCTGGTCGGAGAGGGGTGGCTGGCACCGTCCGCGCGTGCAGCCGTACGGTCCGATCGCGATGGATCCCGCGGCCGCGGTGCTGCACTATGCGCAGGAGGTGTTCGAGGGCCTCAAGGCATATCGGCACGAGGACGGCAGCGTCTGGACCTTCCGCCCGGAGTCGAACGCGTACCGGATGCAGCGTTCCGCGCGTCGCCTCGCGCTGCCGGAGCTGCCCGTCGAGTACTTCGTTGACTCGCTCAAGCAACTCGTCAGGAATGACGTCGACTGGGTGCCCTCGGGCGGCGAGGCGAGCCTCTACCTGCGTCCGTTCATGTTCGCGAAGGAGGCATTCCTCGGGGTGCGCCCGGCCACGAAGGTGAACTACTACGTGATCGCGAGCCCGGCGGGCGACTACTTCCCCGGCGGCGTCACGCCGGTCTCGATCTGGCTGTCGACCGACTACTCGCGTGCCGGACGCGGCGGAATGGGTGCAGCCAAGACCGGTGGAAACTACGCATCATCGTTGGTCGCCCAGCAGGAGGCGAACGAGCACGGCTGTGCCCAGGTACTCTTCCTCGACTCCGAGGAGGGTCGGTACCTCGAAGAGCTCGGCGGCATGAACATCGTGCTCGTGCACAAAGACGGCACGCTGCTTACGCCGGAGTCGAGCAGCATCCTCGAGGGCATCACGCTCGACTCGGTGCTGCAGCTTGCGCGGGATCGCGGACTTGCGACCGAGCAGCGCCGCGTCACGATCGACGAGTGGCGCGAGGGCGTCGAGTCGGGCGACATCACCGAGATGTTCGCCTGCGGAACCGCGGCCGTGATCACGCCGATCGCGCAGCTCAAGGCGGCTGACTTCACGATCGGTTCCGCCGATGCTCCGGCCGGAGAACTCACGATGTCGCTGCGCCAGGAGCTCACCGACATCCAGCACGGGCGCAAGGCCGACCCGCACGAGTGGATGCTGCGCCTCGACGCGTAGCGGATTGGACAGGTAGCGTGCGCGCAGTCGTCTTCGAATCGGCCGGAACTCTCGCTCTTGTCGATCGCCCCGATCCGATACCGGGTGCGAAGGAGGTCCTGGTCGAGGTCGCCGCTGTCGGCGTCTGCGGCACGGACACGCACGTCTTCGACGGCGAGTTCGAGGGTACGGTGTTCCCGCTGGTTCCGGGTCACGAGGCGACGGGAACGGTGGTTGCGATCGGCGAGGGCGTCACCTCGGTCGCCGTCGGCGACCACGTTGCCGTCAATCCGTCGACGACCTGTGGCGAGTGCGAGTTCTGCCTGAACGGCAAGAACAACCTGTGCCGATTCTGGAATGGGCTCGGGGTCGTCGCCTCCGACGGCGCGTCCCAGGAGCGTTTCGTGGCCCCCGTCGCCAATGTCTTCAGGCTCAAGCCAGAGACGGATATCTTCCAGGCCGCGCTCATCGAGCCGCTCGCCTGCGCCATCCGCGCCTATGACCTTCTCCCGCGAAAGATGGGCGAGCACTATCTCGTCTACGGATCGGGAACCATGGGCCTGCTCATGGCGCAGCTTGCACCCCGGGCCGGGGCGGCATCCGTCACGATCGTGGACGTGAACGAGTCGCGGCTCGAGACCGCGCGAGAGGTCGGCATCGAGCTCGCGTACACGAGCGCGGATGCGGCCGACCGCCAGCGATGGGACGTGGTGATCGACTGCACGGGCAACATCCGTGCGATCGAGGATGCGCTGCCTCGCGTCAAGCCCGGCGGCACGTTCCAGGATTTCGGCGTCGCACCCGCGGATGCATTCGCCCGCTACTCGCCGTTCCGCGTCTACCGGGACGAGATCTCGATCGTCGGAACCATGGCCGTGCTGAACTCGTTCGGTCGGGCCGTCGAGATGTTCGAGGCCGGCGCGATCAAGAGCGAGCCGATGATCAGTCACTCGTTCTCGCTCGAGGACTACGCGCAGGCACTCGACATGTTCCGCGCCGGTACCGGTCGGAAACTCCAGATTCGCCCGGGCGACACGAGGTCGCGCGAACTCTGGCCGGCATGAGAGTTGTCTGATGAAGATCGGCCCAGCATCTGGCGGATCGCTGCCGCAAGGTAGTCTCGTACCGTGAAGATCGCACGATTTAGCAGTGATGGTGACCCCCGATACGGAATCGTCGATGGTGACGATCTCGTCGTACTTGCCGGCGATCCGATGTTCAGCGGGTTTACCCCGACCGAGGAACGCGTTCCGCTCGAGTCCGTGAAACTGCTCGCGCCGGTCATCCCGCGCTCGAAGGTGGTCTGTGTCGGCCTGAACTACGCGGACCACAAGGACGACATGGCTGTGGACAGTCCAGAGTCGCCGCTGCTGTTCCTCAAGCCGAACACGGCGATCGTCGGCCCTGGCGACACCATCCAGATTCCGCCGGTCGAGGGACGCATCGTGCACGAGGGCGAGCTGGCCATCGTGATCGGCCGCATCGCCAAGCAGATCAAAGCCGAGGACTACGCGGACTACATCTTCGGCTACACGATCGCCAACGATGTCTCGGCACGAGACGTCATGTTTTCGGACGGCCAGTGGGCTCGCGCCAAGGGCTACGACACGTTCTGCCCGATCGGCCCGTTCATCGAGACCGAGCTCGACACGAGCGCGCTCGATATTCAGACCTACGTCGACGGCGAACCGCGCAGGCACGGCAACACCAGGGACATGATCCACGGCATCCCGGAGATCATGGCGTTCGCGTCGGATATCTGGACACTCTTGCCCGGCGACCTCATCCTCACGGGAACCCCGGCGGGCCTCGGCGGATTCGTGGATGGCCAGACCGTCGACATCACAATCGACGGCATCGGCACGCTGAGCAATCCGGCGAGAAATCGCGTCGAAGTTGATTAAGGCGCGTTGATTAAGGCGCGTTGGTTAGAGCGAGTCGATTAGAACGAGTTGAGTAGTAGCAATTGAGTAGTAGTAATACCCGTTCGGCCCTCGTCAGAACACTGCCGGGCCTGCTCCTCGCCGGAGCCGGAGCCGCGGCTGGATACGGCATTCACGCGATCCTGCCCGGGTTTCCGTGGCTCACGGCTGCCCTCGTGCTCGGCGTCATTGCGGGATGCATTCCGCCATTTCGCCCGGCGCTCGACGGGGGATTGAAGCCGGGACTCGCGGTCTCATCGCGTCGGCTTCTCCGCCTCGGCATCGTTGTCCTCGGCCTTCAGCTGAGCCTCGCGAACATCGTGCAGCTCGGCTGGCTGACGATCGTGGCAATTGTCGCTCTCGTCGGGGTCAGCTTCCTCGTGACCTGGCTCATCGGGCGCGCATTCCGCCTCGAGGGCGACCAGGCCGTGCTGTTCGCGGCCGGCTTCTCGATCTGCGGCGTGTCTGCGGTCGGAGCGATGAGCGCGGCGCGGGGATCCGATCCGAAGGACACCGGGACGCCGGTCGCGCTCGTCACGCTCTACGGGACGCTCGCCATCGTCGTATTGCCCGCGCTCGCTCCCGTCTTCGGGTTGAACGACGTGCAGTTCGGACACTGGGTCGGGGCCAGCGTCCACGATGTCGGCCAGGTCGTCGCCACGGCCCAGACGTTCGGGACCGCGGCCCTCGCCGCCGCCATCGTCGTCAAGCTCACCCGGGTGCTGATGCTCGCCCCGATGGTCGCGATCACGTCGCTGAACACGCGTCGCAACGGAACAGCGACAGGTAAGCGCCCTGCCATCGTGCCGCTGTTCATTCTCGGATTCCTGGTGATGGTGCTCATCCGCAGCTTCGTGCCGCTGCCCGTCGCGGTCCTCGATATCGCCAACACGCTGCAGTCGGTCCTGCTCGCGATGGCACTGTTCGGAATCGGCGCATCGCTGCGTCTCGAGCAACTCGCTCGCTCCGGTGTCCGCGGACTCGGCGCAGGCCTCGTCTCCTGGATCGTGCTGCTCGGCCTCGGCCTCGGGATCGTCTGGATCGCCGGCCAGTAAGGAGCGCGACGGTAGAATTGGCGGGCCATGTCAGCTCCCACTTTTAGCGCTCCCTCGTCCAGCGCTCCCTTTTCCACCGCATCCGGTTCCGACGTCCGCGTCAGGTTTTGCCCATCACCGACGGGAACGCCGCACGTCGGTCTCATCCGCACGGCGCTGTTCAACTGGGCCTACGCCCGCCACACCGGCGGCAAGCTCATCTTCCGCATCGAAGACACGGATGCCGCCCGTGACTCCGAGGAGAGCTACCTGCAGCTGCTCGACGGCCTGCGCTGGCTCCGCATCGACTGGGATGAGGGCATTGACGTCGGTGGCCCGCACGAGCCGTACCGCCAGTCGCAGCGGACCGATATCTATCTCGACCTGATCGAGAAGCTTCGCGCGAAGGGGCTCCTCTACGAGAGCTTCGCGACGGGCGAGGAGATCGAGGCGCGCAACGTCGAGAACGGCCGCGATCCCAAGCAGGGATACGACAACTTCGAGCGCGACCTGAGCGATGCGCAGAAGGAGCAGTATCGCGCGGACGGCCGCTCGCCCGCGCTGCGGCTGCGGGTTCCGGACACCGACCTGAGCTTCGATGACCTCGTTCGCGGCGAGATCACGTTCCCGGCCGGATCGTTCACCGACTTCGTCGTGGTGCGTCCGAATGGCGCACCGCTCTACACCTTCGTGAATCCCGTCGACGACGCGATCATGGGCATCACGCACGTGCTGCGCGGGGAAGACCTGCTGTCGTCGACGCCGAGGCAGATCGCGCTCTATCACGCGCTCATCGAGATCGGCGTTACCGACTTCATCCCGCGCTTCGGGCACCTGCCTTACGTGATGGGCGAGGGCAACAAGAAGCTCTCGAAGCGTGACCCCGAGTCGAACCTGTTCCACCACCGCGACAGGGGGTTCATCCCCGAGGGACTGGTGAACTATCTTGCGCTGCTCGGCTGGTCCCTCACGCACGACCGCGACGTGTTCTCGATCGAGGAAATGGTTGCCGCATTCGACGTCGTGGACGTGAACCCCAACCCGGCCCGTTTCGACGTGAAGAAGGCCGAGTCGATCAACGGGGACCACATCCGGTTGCTCGCGGCCGACGACCTCGCGGCGCGTCTCGAGACCTACCTCGGTGACCTCGTCAAGACGGATGCCGACAGGGCCCTTTTGCTCGCCGCGACGCCGCTCGTCCAGGAGCGGATGCAGCTGCTGGGAGAGGGCCCCGCGCTGCTCTCATTCCTCTTCACCCCGGATGACGCCCTCACCATCGACGCTGAGGTCATGCCTAAGCCCGAGACGGCCGCAACGCTCGATACCGCCGTTGCCGCGCTTGCCGACGTCGAGCCGTGGACGCACGACGAGATCGAGAGCGCACTGCGCCACGACCTCATCGAGGGGCTCGAACTGAAGCCACGGGATGCCTTCGGTCCGCTGCGCACCGCAATCTCGGGCAAGCGAATCAGCCCGCCGCTGTTCGAGTCCATGGAGCTTCTCGGCAAGACCTCGACCCTGGTGCGGCTCGCGAAGCTGCGGGCGCTTCTGTAATGAGCACGACCCGCCTCGAGCGTCGTGGCGACGTCTACGTTCTCTACCTCGGTGACGACGAGAACCGCTTCAACCCGGAGTCTGTCGCGGCGCTTGCCGCGCTCGTGCGAGAGGTGGGGGAGGCCCAGCATCCGCGCGCTCTCGTCACCGTTGGCGAGGGTAAGTTCTGGTCGAACGGTCTCGACCTCGACTGGCTGAAAGCGAGCGGTGCATCCCTTGCCGAACTCGTTGCCCCGGTGCAGGAGCTGTTCGCTCAGGTGCTCGAGGCTGACTTCCCGACCGTCGCCGCCATCCAGGGTCACTGCTACGCGGCGGGCGCGATGCTCGCGCTCTCGCACGACGCGCGCATCATGCGGGATGACCGCGGTTTCCTCTGCTTCCCCGAGGTCGACATCAAGATGTCGTTCACTGCGGGGATGAACAGCCTGTTGACCGCGAAGCTGTCGGCCAGGACCGCGCACCACGCCATGGTGTTCGCGCGCCGCTATACCGGCCCCACCGCGCTCGCCGCCGGAATCGTGGATGTGACGATCCCGGAGTCCGAACTGCTCGACGCCGCGGTCGCCTACGCTGCCGAGCTCGCTGGCAAGGATCCGGCGACGCTGCAGGCCATCAAACGGATGCTCTACGCGCCGACTCTTGAGCTCTTGCGCGCCGCTTCGTAGCTGCATTTGGGGAGGCGCTCAACGGTAGGTTAGAGTTGCTAGTCGGCCCGGCTTCGGCTTGGTCCTGTGGGGTATGGTGTAATTGGCAACACGGAAGATTCTGATTCTTTTGTTCTTGGTTCGAGTCCAGGTACCCCAGCTGTAAGGCCCCGGTTCTCCGGGGCTTTTTGCTTTCCGGGCTGATTGCGGCCGCGGCGCTCGTCACTTGACGATAGATGCCGTCCCCAGGGCCGGCAGACGACAACTGGCGTCATCCCGGTCGCTGAGCGGGCGTGCTCACCGCTGAGCGGTCACCAGATTCGGTGCCGCGCGACAAAAGGCTCCGTAATCCGTCGGATTCGATCATTTGATCGCCGAATGCGGTGAAATTGCACGTTGCGGCACTCCGATGTTTCGGTCAGATTTCCCGGTAATTAACTTCTCGAGGAAGCTGGCTCCGGTCCGGCGCGGAGGACTACCTTTCGTAAACAACCAAAAGTTGGTTGTTTAGTCCTTTGGAGTCCCGGTGCAGGACCTCGATGCCGCGATCACCGAACTATTTCCGCGCGCACTGGACGTGCTCAAGAGGCTGGTCTCGAACGAGAGCACGCTCGGCAATGAGCATGGTGCCCAGGAAGTGCTCGCTGTTGAGCTCGAGAAACTGGCCTTTGGCGTGACACGTTTCGAGATCCCCGAGACGATCGGGAACGACCCAGCTGCGGGCGTCCCACGTCAGAGCTATGCGGGTCGCTACGACATCGTGGGGCAGCGCGGCACCGCGGATGGACCGACCCTCGTCATCAACGGGCACATGGATGTCGTGCCAGCCGACGATGAGTCACGTTGGACGCATCCGCCGTTTGGGCCCGTTGTTGTCGACGGCTGGCTATTCGGGCGCGGTGCCGGGGACATGAAGGCCGGCTTTGCGGCCGGGCTTCTCGCGCTGTGGGCACTCGACCGGGTGATGCCGGGATGGCAGGCTGGCAATTTGACGTTTGTCGCGGCCATCGAGGAGGAGTCGACCGGAAACGGCACCCTGGCCGCGGGCAGAGCCGGATACACCGGGGACGCGGCACTGCTCCTCGAACCCACCGACCTCGAAATTCTCCTCGGCGGCATCAGCCTCATCTGGGTCGCAATCGAGATCGACGGTCTCGCCGGGCACGCGGAGGCCGCGCTGAACTCGGTCAACCCGATTCTCGGTGCCGTTCCGATCATCGAAGCACTGACCAGGATGCAGAGCGAAATGAACGCTGCCCACGCGGGCGGCGATGGCGCCGATTCCGCCTTCGTCGACGTCGTTCACCCCTACAACGTCAACGTCGGAAAGCTGCACGCGGGGGACTGGGCGTCGAGCGTCCCCTCGGTCGCCCGGCTTGAGGTCAGGGTCGGGCATCCGGCAAATTGGAGCAGCGATGAGGCTTTCGCCCGGGTCAAGGCTGCGGTCGCGAACGCGGTGGAGAACGACGAGTGGCTGCGCGTGCATCCTCCACGGCTCACCCTGACGGGATACCGCGCCGAGCGTTATATGCAGGATCCGGATGCCGACCTCGTCACCCGCCTCGGCGATGCTCACGCCAGCGTCCACGGCGAACAGCCAGCACGGATCGCGATCGGTTCGACAACGGATGCCCGCTTCTACCTCAACCAATTCGGGATGCCCGCCGTCGCCTATGGGCCAAAGACGCGCAACATGCACGGAACTGATGAATCGGTCGAGTTGCAGAGCATTATCGACTGCGCCCGGACCGTCGCTCGCTTCCTTGCCAGTTGGTATGCAAGGGATCCGTCGTGACCGGCGGGGACGCGGGGATCATCGCGCTGCGACCGCTCATCGCTGAAACCGCCGCGGCGCGAATCGCCGATCGTTTCGTCACGGCTATCGCTCTCGGCCACTTCGTGGTCGGGCAGCGACTTCCCACCATCCAGGAACTCGCGAAGCTCCTCGAGGTGAGTCCCACGACCGTAAGAGAGGCACTCGGGCGCCTCGCGGCGCTTGGCTACGTTTCGGTGCAACGCGGACGAAACGGCGGCACGTTCGTGACGTCACAGTGGGGTCCGGCGTCCGATTCCATGGTGCGCCGCGCCCTTGAGCCTGGCTGGAACCAGCTCGAGGTGACGCTCGACTTCCGGTCGCTCATCGAGCAGCAGATCGCTCGCACGGCCGCACTTCGCCACACGGTGGATGACGCGCGTCGGATCGTCCAGGCGGTGCGCGGATACGAGGCGGCCGGCAGCGATCGAGAGACCTCTCGTCGCGCCGACCTCGAACTTCACCAAACCATTGCCGCGGCGACCCAGAATTCTCAGCTCGCCGACCTCAGCCTGCGAATTCGTCGGGATGTCTCGCTCGGGTTCGAGGCGGAGCCGTACAACGCCGATGTGCGGGCGCGTGCAATCGCGCAGCACGCCGGTCTCGCTCGCGCCATTCTCGACCGCAAGGCGGACGAGGCCGCGCGTCTTGCGGGCGAGCACTTCTCGCTGACCGCGGAATCACTGCGTGAGCTGCATTCCCGGGTCGAACACGATGATCCACCGACGTAAGTAACCACCGAACCAAGGAGACGCGCCATGCCCTTCATCGAAGCCAATGGGATTTCGATCAACTACGCCGTCGATGGCGACGGACCGAAGACTGTCCTGTTCATCAACGGGCTCGCCGATGACCTCGAGACCTGGGCCTTCCAGGTGCCCGCGCTGGTCGAGGCTGGCTACCGCGTCGTGCGGTTCGACAACCGGGGGATCGGTAAGACCGACAAGCCGGTCGGCCCGTACAGCACGGCGCTGATGGCGGCCGACGCGAAGGCGCTTGCCGACGCTCTGGGACTTACGACCTACCACGTCATGGGCGTCTCGATGGGTGGAATGATCGCCCAGCGCTTCGGACTCGCGTACCCGGAGGTAGTGAAGTCGCTCACTTTGGCCAGCACGTACGCCGCACCGGGCCCGTTCTGTACCCGAATGTTCTCGATGTGGGCGGACACGGCGCAGGTCATGGGCGTGCCGCAGGTCATGCGCGACGTCACGCTGTGGGCGTTTACGCTCGACTTCTTCCAGAACAGGGAGGACGAGCTGGCCGAGTTCGAGACCGCGATGCGATTCATGGATCAACCGGTTCACGCCTACCTTGCCCAGCTCGCGGTCATCCAGGACCACGATGAGACCGCAAACCTCGGTGCCCTGAAAATGCCGACGCTCGTACTCACCGGGGAAGAGGACATCCTCATTCCCACTGCGCTGTCTCACGACCTTCACGAGCTCATCCCTGGCTCGCAATGGCGCACCACCCCCGGCGGCCACGGCTGCATCTGGGAACACCCCGATGAATTCAACTCCGCCTTCGTCGGGTTTCTTCGCGAGCACGAAAGGACCAACCCATGACAACATCCGCTATACCCGACACTGCCGCTGGCCTCGATTCGAAGAAACTCGGCCTGCTTGGCGTGATCATGCCCGGTCTTGCCCAGATCGCTCCCGCGTTCAACCTCTTCTTCACGACGGGTGTCATGGCAGGGCTTGCCGGTGCATCCGTTCCGCTGGTGTTTCTCATCAGCATGATCGGAATGGTTGCCACCGGTTCAAGCCTTGCTCGATTCTCAAGCGTGTACCCGAGCGCGGGCTCGTTCGTCACCTACATCAGCAGAGCCCTCGGCGCGCGGGTGGCGACCGCGACCGGCATCATCGCGATCGTTGGCTACATAATCGCGTTTGGCGGTATCTACATCTACGTCGGCAGCGTGATCGCGGGCATCTTCGGGGTCACGAACACGGGCGTCGTAATCATTGTCACGATCATTTACGGTGCGATTGTGACGATCCCGGTCATTATCGGGCTGCAGTTCGGGATCCGGGTCACCGTGGTCTTGTACGTCATCGAGGTCGTGGTTCTGCTTATCCTGATCTTCGCGATTCTCGGACAGGGTGGTGCCGAAGGTCTCTCACTCAAACCATTCACCTGGCCGACGGGAGCCGACGGGAACAATATCTTCCTGGCATTCAGTCTCGCGGTGCTCGCGTTCGGCGGATTCGAAGCCTCCGCGCCGCTCGCCGAGGAAACGAACAACCCGCGCCGCAACGTTCCCATCGCCGTGCTCGGTGCAGTCATTGTGAGCGGAATCATTTATGTGCTGGGTTCGTACGCCTTTGTCACAGCGTTCGGCGTGGATCACATGGCCGCGTTTGCGAGCGATGGCAACGCGGTGGCGACCATCGCATCCCGGTTCCTGCCGTTCTTCGTGCCCATCATCACGGGAATTTTCCTGGTCAGCGTTACCAGCTCGTTTGTCGCCGCGAACACGCAGACCTCACGTGTCATCTTCACAGGCGCGCGTGGCGGACTGTGGCCACGCGGGCTCGCGTCGATCAGCCCACGGTTCAAGACCCCGTGGATTGCTGCCATCGCGTTCGTGGTGCCGAGTCTCGTAATCGGATCGCTGTCGACGGTCTTCACTGACATCGGAACGTCGTTCGGCCTGCTGTCGACCCTCGGCATCCTCGGGGTTGTGATCATGTACATCGTGGCGAACGTTGCGCTGATTGTGCAGTTCGTGAAGTTCCGGCGGGTTGGAGTGCGCAAGAACACATTCGTGTGGGTCGTCGTCCCGATCATCGCGCTGATCGTGCTCGCGATCCCCGTTTACGGCGACCTACACCCGGGGCAGCCAGCTCCGTACAACAACCTGACGTGGCTCGCGATCGGGCTGATCCTGCTGGGTGTGATCTACACCGTCGTGCTCTCGATTGTTCGACCCAAGGCACTCGCACAGGCACCCGCGCTGCTCGAGGGCGCGGATGCGCTCGAGAGTGACCCGGTGCCGCCGACCGTTTAGAGGGGCACAGCAAACTGCCGTCCCGACCCCACGATTGGTGGGGACGGGACGGCAGTTTCGCGTCGCGCGGGATCGGGGCTAGATCGAGACCGTTTCGCCGGCTGCGAGCGGGACGAATTCGCCGCCGCCGGCCTCGGTCGCGGCCTTGATGCGGTCGTTCGCCATGCCGTTTCCGATGACGGAGTTGATCATCTCGTGCACCGCAAAGCTGCGCTTGGGCTTGGCCTCGGTCACGTAGTCGATGACCTCACCGATCTTGAGCCATGGTGCGCTCGCGGGGACGGCGAGCAGCGGGACTCCGACCGGTCCCTGCGTGAAGGAGTCTCCGCCGTAGTAGACCTCGTCGTTGATGAGGACTCCGACGTTGTCGACGATCGGGATCGAGGAGTGGATCTCCGCGTGCTTTTCGCCGAAGAATTCGAGAGTGAACGGCTCGATCTCGATCTTGTCGCCCCCGTGCACGACCGTGAACTCGGAGTCGGTTGCCGCTGCCGCGACCCCTGCGGGTCCGTAGAACTTGGCGTTCGGGCTGTTCTGGAGGATGCGCGCGAGGTGGTCAGCGCTCCAGTGGTCGCCGTGCTCGTGGGTGATGACAACCGCGACGATATTGTTCATGTCCGGCAGGGGAACGGTGAACATTCCCGGGTCGACGACGAGCTTCTTTTCGCCGATCTCGGCGACAAAACAGGCGTGTTCGTACTTGGTAATTCGCATCTATCGAGCCTACAGCGCGCCGACGGTGAGATACCCCTAGGGGGTATACTGGCCGAATGATCGCAGACATCAAGAAGCGCGCGCTTCATCGCAGCCGCATCCTGCAGGGACAGCTTCGGGGACTCGAAAAGATGATCGACAACGAGGACTATTGCGTCGACATCGTCACGCAATCGCTCGCCATTCAGAATTCGCTGCGCAGCCTCAACAAGCTCGTCGTGGAGAACCACCTGCGCACGCACATCACCGACATGTTCGAGGCCGGCGGCGACGACCGCGAAGCGGCCGTGAGCGAGTTGCTCAGGGTTTTCGAACTGACGAATAACCGAGGGTCGTAGAGATGGACCACGGAGAGGTTGACCACAGCACAATGAATCACGCCCAGATGGACCACGCCCAGATGGACCATGCCCAGATGGACCACAGCAACATGGGGCACGACGGGCACGGCCACATGGACCACGTCGGAATGTTCCGACGCAAGTTCTGGGTGAGCCTCATCCTGACGATCCCGACCCTCGTTTTCAGCACCGGCCTGCAGGGCATCCTGCACCTGGGCGGTCCGCAATTCCCGGGCAGCCAGTGGATACCGTTCGTCTTCGGCGTCGCAATTTTCGTCTATGGCGGCAGGGTGTTCCTGGCCGGCGGCTGGTCCGAGATTCGGGCGAAGCAGCCCGGCATGATGCTGCTGATTTCGCTCGCCATCCTCGTCGCATTCGGATACAGCGTTGCCGTCACTCTCGGCGTGCACGGCATGGACTTCTGGTGGGAGCTCGCGACGCTCATCACCATCATGCTGCTCGGGCACTGGATCGAGATGGCCGCGGTCATGAGCGCCGGAGACGCGCTCGGTGAGCTCGCGTCGCTGATTCCGGATGTGGCGGACCTGGTTCATGGAGACGGCGTTCAGGGTGAGCACATCATGTCGACGCCCGTATCGCAGCTCGTCGTCGGCGACACCGTGCTGGTGCGCCCCGGCGCGAGCGTGCCCGTCGACGGCGAGGTGGTCGACGGGGAGTCCGACGTCAATGAATCGTTGCTCACCGGCGAGAGCACCGAAGTCGCAAAGTCGGTCGGTGCGCAGGTCGTCGCGGGCAGCATCAACGGCGCGGGTGCGCTGACGGTGCGCGTCACGAGGGTGGGTGGCGACACCGCGCTCGCCGGGGTCATGAGACTGGTCGCGGATGCGCAGCAGTCGAAGTCCGGCGCCCAGATCCTGGCGGATCGCGCGGCCGGCTGGCTGTTCTATGTCTCGGTGGGTGCCGCGATCCTCACCGCGATCGCTTGGCTCCTCATCAAGCCGAGCGACCCCAACTTCATCCTCGAGCGAGTCGTGACGGTGCTCGTGATCGCGTGTCCGCACGCGCTCGGGCTCGCGATCCCACTGGTAGCCCAGATCTCGACTTCCCTCGGAGCGCGCCGCGGCATCCTCGTGCGAAGCCGGACAGCTCTCGAGGACGCACGCCGGGTCTCCGTCGTGCTGTTCGACAAGACCGGAACGTTGACCGAGGGCCGGCAGGGAGTGGATCGCGTCATCGCGATCGGCTCGTCAACCGAAGACGAGGTGCTGCAGCTCGCGGCGGCTGTCGAGGGCAAGTCCGAGCATCCGATTGCAAGGGCAATCGTCGCGGCGAGCAGCGAGCGCAACCTCGGCAGGCTTCGAGCGTCGAAATTCCAGTCGCTCACGGGGCGTGGTGTCGAGGCGACGGTCGACGGAGCGCCCGTAGTGGTCGCTGCTCGACGGGTGCTGATCGAGCGTGGAATCGCCATGGACTCGACGCTCGTGCACGCGTCGCGCGAAGCGACCGACGAGGGGATGACCGTGGTCTTTGTGCTGCGCGAATCCGACGTGCTCGGGATGATCGTGCTCGCTGACATCATCAGGGCCGAATCCGTGGAGGCTGTGTCTCTTTTGAAGGCGCGCGGCGTTCGCGTCGCGATGCTCACGGGGGACTCGAACGAGGTCGCCAGCTGGGTCGGCGCGAAGCTCGGCATCGAAGAGATTTTCAGCGAGGTGCTGCCGGGGGAGAAGTCGGACGTGGTGGCGCGGCTGCAGGCGGCCGGTGCGAAGGTCGCGATGGTCGGCGACGGCGTCAACGATGCCCCAGCTCTCGCGCGCGCCGACGTGGGGATCGCGATCGGGGCCGGAGCGGATGTCGCGATCGAGTCGGCCGGCATCGTCCTTGCCTCGAGCGACCCGCGGGGCGTCGCCGACATCCTGAAGCTCAGCCAGGCCACCTATCGCAAGATGGTGCAGAACCTGTTCTGGGGTGCGGGCTACAACGTGGTCGGCATCCCGCTGGCCGCGGGTGTTCTCTTCGGCGCCGGTATCCTGCTCGCACCCGCGGTCGGCGCGATCCTGATGTCGGTCTCGACGATCGTGGTCGCCTTGAACGCGCAGCTGCTGCGCAGGCTCAGGCTCGGCGCCTGAGGCGGCACCCGTTCGCGGTCGTCAGCGCGCCCCCAATGCGGATCACACCGGCGTCAATGGTCCGCATTGGGCAGGCGTGGCCGATAATCAGTGCATGACGCCGACGTCCAGCCCGAAGCGACTCGTCGTCGCGATCAATCCGTTCGCGCGATTTGGCTCGAGCCGGGACGTGGGCCCAATGGTCGCAGGGAAGTTGCGTGCGCTCGGTCACGAGGTGATCGACCTGGTCGCACCGACCTATGAGGACCTGATCGCCGAAGCCAGGCACGAGCTCGCCTCGAAGCCGGACGCCCTGATCGTCGTCGGCGGCGACGGGATGGTGAACCTCGGCACAAACCTCGTCGCGGGCACCGGTGTTCCGCTCGGTCTCATCCCGGCTGGCACCGGAAATGACATGGCACGGGCGCTCGGGATCCCGCACGAGGATCAACTCGCGGCTCTCGACATCCTGATCGAGGCCCTGGACCGCCCGGCCCGTGTCATCGATGCCGGGTACGTGACCACGTCGGACGGTTCGCAGCGCTGGTTCGGCTGCATGCTCTCGGCCGGATTCGACGCCGTGGTCAACGAGCGCGCGAACACGTTGAAATATCCCAGGGGCAAGAGCCGGTACACGGTCGCGCTGCTGCTCGAATTGTTGACGATCAAGCCGATCCAGTACAAGATCACGCTCGACGGCGCGACGTTCGACACGGGCGGAATGCTCGTCTCTGTCGGCAACGGCGTCTCGCTCGGCGGTGGAATGAAGGTGACACCCAATGCGAAAGTCGACGATGGATTGCTCGACATCCTCGTCGTCGGCCCGTTGTCGCGACTGAACTTCCTGCGGATCTTCCCGAAGGTGTTCAAGGGAACGCACCTCACCGAGCCGAAGGTCACCGTCTACCGGGCGAAGAAGATCCGAATCGAGGCGGATGCCGTGGTCGCCTACGCCGACGGCGAGCGTCTCGGCGCCCTCCCCATCGAGGTCGAGGTGCGCCCGGGCGCGCTGTTGGTGTTCGCTCCGCAGTAGCAAAAGGTGTATGCGTGATTGGCGCACATTTCGAATAACGCGTCGCGTTTCGGTTGTCAACGGCGCGCGAAAATCAGAGTCTCTGGCTAGCGTGAATTGGTCGCGTGTTCCGCGACGCTCGCCCTCATGAGGAGGATCTTGGTGTCGAGTTCGACCGCCGCCGGCAGTTCCGAAAAAACTCACCGTAGTCTTGTCCCGGCACGGATGGACCGCCTGCCGTGGGCGCGGTTCCACTGGATGATCATCGTGGGGCTCGGCATTTCGTGGGTGCTGGATGGCCTCGAGATCCAAATCGTGAGTAACGCCGGATTCGCCAAAGAGTTCCACATGGACGCCGGCCAGGTCGGCTGGGTCGGCACGATCTATCTCGTCGGCGAGGTCGTCGGAGCACTCGTATTCGGGCGGCTTTCCGACAAGCTAGGGCGGCGCAGGCTCTTCATCCTCACGCTGCTCATCTATCTGGTCGGCAGCGGCATTGCGGGACTCTCGCCGGCGATCTGGTTCCTGTTCCTGTTCCGTTTCATCGCCGGGATGGGTATCGGCGGTGAGTACGCGGCCATCAACTCGGCAATCGACGAGCTGATCCCTGCCAGGTACCGCGGGCACGTCGACATCGCGATCAACGGAACGTACTGGGGTGGTGCGGCGCTCGGAGCCGCTGCAAACCTCTACTTCCTGAGCGACAACTTCAGCCAGAACATCGGATGGCGCCTCGCCTTCTTCATCGGGCCCGTGCTCGGAATCGTCATCATCTTCCTCCGCCGGCACATCCCGGAGAGCCCGCGCTGGCTCATGACCCACGGTCACGAGCAGGAGGCCGAGGACACGGTGGACGACATCGAGAAGTCGGTGCGCGACAGGGGCTTCGAGCTCGAGGATGTCCCGGACGACAAGGCCATCGAGGTGCGTGCCACCGGCAGCATTCCGTTCGGCAATCCACTCCAGGTCATTCGCAAGTCGGCGGGCTGGGACAAGACGATTCTCGGGGTGCTGCTCCGCAAGTATCCGAAGCGCACTCTGGTCGGCGCGACCATGATGATCACGCAGTCGTTCCTCTACAACGCGATCTTCTTCACGTACGTCCTCGTGCTCGAGAACTTCTACCACGTCGACCAGAGCCAGACGCCGTACTACTTCTTCCCCTTCGCGATCGGAAATCTCCTTGGGCCACTCCTGCTCGGTCGGCTGTTCGACAGTTGGGGTCGTCGACAGATGATCTTCCTGACCTACGGCGCCTCTGGCGTGGTGCTCGCAATCTCGGCCGCCCTCTTCAGTGCCGGAGCCCTGACCGCGACGACCCAGGTGATCTTCTGGTGCGTCGCATTCTTCTTCGCCTCGGCCGGGGCATCCAGCGCCTACCTGACGGTGAGCGAGATCTTCCCGCTCGAGCTGCGCAGCCAGGCGATCTCGTACTTCTTCGCGCTCGCGCAGATCTTCGGAGCAGTCGCTCCCGCGCTCTACGGCGCCCTGATCGGTAACGGCAAAGACACCGGTCCGCTGACCGCGGGGTACTACCTCGGCGCTGGCATCATGATCCTCGGTGGAATCGTTGCGCTCATCTTCGGAGTGAGCGCCCAGCGCAAGGGACTCGAGGCGGTGACCGAGCCGCTGTCGATCGTGAAATCGGGCGAGGATTCATCGAAGTAATGGCCGGGTTTGGCGGGTCTGCAAACCGTATGGCATACTCGTAAAGTTGTCGTGACGGCCCCATCGTATAGCGGCCTAGTACGCTGCCCTCTCACGGCGGTAACACCGGTTCGAATCCGGTTGGGGTCACATAACTGTTTGATTGATCGCCCGGAACCAGTGCTTACTGGGGCCGGGCGTTCTGCGTTCCGGGCGCGCAGTCGGGTTTAGG
>JAODMY010000144.1 GCA_025465535.1 Glaciihabitans sp. | reverse complement strand
GGGCGAGCTGACGCCGAACGAGGGCTCACCGAACGGATTGGGTGGCTCGGTGACGGGCTCGGAGTTCCACAGTCCGTAAACGGCTTCGGTGTTCGATGAGACGAGCGCGGCAATCATCGAGACGTCGGTGCCGAGGTGCAGAGCCATCGCGCGCAGCGTGTGCGGCAGCAGATAGGCGGAGTTCGGACGCCCGCGGTACGGCACCGGCGTGAGGTAGGGAGCATCCGTCTCGACCAGGACGAGTCGTCGTGGCAGCGCCTCGAGCGCGGCGCGGAGGTCGGGGGCGTTCTTGAAGGTGACGGTCCCGGCGAAGGATGCGTACCAGCCGTTCTCGGCGAGGATGCCCGCCAGTTCCTCGTCGCCGCTGAAGCAGTGGAAGACGGTGCGCTCGGGGGCACCGACCCGCTTGAGGGTCGCGACGACCTCGCGGTGCGCATCCCGATCGTGGATCTGCAGCGCCAACCCGCGCTGCTTCGCGATCTCGATGTGAGCCTCGAACGAGCGCAGCTGGGCGGCCCGGCCGTCCTCGCCGGTGCGGAAGAAGTCGAGTCCCGTCTCGCCGATCGCGCGAACGCGCGGGCGACCCGCCAGCTCGGAGATTTCGGCGATGGCGTCATCCAGGGTCCCAGCAGCGTCGAGGAAAGGAGCCTCGTTCGGATGCAGCGCGACGGCGGCGAGCACGCGGGGCTCAATCGCCGCGATCCCTGCGGACCAGCGCGACGACTCGAGATCGGTCCCGACCTGCACCACTCCGCGGACGCCCACGCTGGATGCCCGGTCGAGCGCGTCGTGGTAGTCGAGCCCCTCCCCCGCCAACCCCATCTCGAGGTGGGTGTGGTTGTCGTAGATCGGGACGACGAGCGCCTCAGGCAGTGGCGGGTACTCGATCTGGTCGGTCATCGTTCTTCGAGCGTACCAACTGGCGCGGTGAAGCCATGGAGGTTGCCTGCTCAACCGGTGAGCTGGTCAGGCCACGGACGGCGCCTCGGCCTCGATGCGCGGGAACAGCGCCTCGATCGGGGTGACCCGCGATCCGGCTGGCAGCTGACCCCACCGGCCGGCATCCGTGAGCGGCTGCTCCCAGACCGGACCGAGCGAGTCCGCTCCGAGGGCGTCCCACAGTTTCTCTGTCGCATCCGGAATCACCGGCGACAGGAGCACCGCGAGCGCGCGGAGCCCCTCGGCCGCCGTGTACAGCACGGTGTCCAGTCGCGCGCGCGTCTCGTCGCTCTTGGCGAGAACCCACGGCTCCTGGATCGTGATGTAGCCGTTGAGTTCCTCGACGATGGTCCAGATCGCGGCGAGCGCGTCGTGGATCGCGAGACGCTGGATGGCGGCGTCGGCTGCGGCTGCGGCATCCGCCACCGTCTTCTGGATGCCGAGGTCGGCCTCCATGTACGCGGCTGGCGCAGCCTTGCCGGGAGCGGGAACCAGCCCGTCGTAGTACCGCGTGATCATGGCCACGACGCGTGAGGCGAGATTTCCAAAACCGTTCGCGAGCTCGGACTGGTAGCGGGCGCTCAGGTCTTCCCAGCTGAACGAGCCGTCCTGGCCGAAGCTGATCGCGCGCATGAAGTAGTAGCGGAACGCATCCGCTCCGAACGCGTCGGTGATCTCGTTCGGCGCGATACCGGTGAGCTTCGACTTCGACATCTTCTCGCCGCCGACCAGCAGCCAGCCGTGTCCGAAGACCTGCTTCGGAACCTCGAGCCCGGCGGCCATGAGCATGGCTGGCCAGATGACGGCGTGGAAGCGCGCGATGTCCTTGCCGACCAGCTGCGTTCCCGGCCAGCGACGGTTGAACTCGACGTCATCCGTTCCATAGCCGATCGCGGTGATGTAGTTGAGCAGCGCGTCGAACCAGACGTAGAGGACGTGGCTGTGATCCCACGGAATCTTGATGCCCCAGTCGAAGCTCGATCGCGAGATCGACAGGTCGTTGAGCCCCTGCTTCACAAACGAAATGATCTCGTTGCGCACGCTCGCCGGCTGCACGAAGTCCGGCTGTGACTCGTACAGGTCGAGCAGCGGCTGGGTGAAGTCGCTCATCCGGAAGAAGTAGTTCGTCTCCTTGAGCACCTCGACCGGGCGCCCGTGGATCTTGCAGACCAACTGGCCCGCGTAGTCGCCATCCGGCGTCTCCATGAGGTCGTCGAGTTGCTTGTACTCCTCGCAGCCGACACAGTAATAGCCCTCGTAGTCGCCCGAGTAGATGAACCCGTCGTCGTAAAGCTTCTGCAGGAAGATGAGGACGGCCTTCTCGTGGCGCTCGTCTGTCGTGCGGATGAAGTCGTCGTTCGCGATGTTGAGCGTCTCGAGGAGCGGCTGCCAGGCCTCGTTCACGAGCTTGTCGGCCCACTCCTTCGGCGTCGTGTCGTTGGCGACCGCGGTGCGCAGGATCTTCTGGCCGTGCTCGTCGGTTCCGGTGAGCAGCCAGGTGTCGTCGCCGCTCTGTCGGTGCCAGCGGGTCAGGATGTCGGCGGCGACCTCCGTGTACGCGTGACCAATGTGGGGCACATCATTCACATAGAAGATGGGCGTGGTCAGGTAGAAGGACTCGCCGGGCATCCCGCAATTCTACGGGGACGACGCGAAGTGTTACGCGGGGGTGGCGGCGCCGCCGAAGCCGTCATCGCTCGGTTGGGGTTGCCGCGGGAATAGATGCGGGCTTTTGTCATCGATGCCGGCGCTAGGGCGGCCGCGTCGTTAACTACCGGGCGCACTGATCCGGCCTGCCCCGTCGATCGCGATTAGCGCGACTAGACGGCACCGACCTCCAGAACGATCTTGCCTAGACCGTGCCGAGTCGCCAGCCGCTCGTATGCGGCACGCACCCTCTCGAGCGGGTAAGTTGCCGCGATCGGGAGCACGAGTTCGCCGTTTCCCAGCATCCGCGCGAGCTCGATGAGAGTTTCGCGGGGCGCGACCGTTGACATCCCGTCGCCCTTGACGCCGAACTTCTTCCTGGCCTGAAAGTCAGCGATCGTATTGATGCGATCACGATCGACCCCAAGCGCAACAGCGCTCTCGACGTTGCCACCGCCGTGCGTATCGATGAACGCATCCACGCCATCCGGAACCAGCTTGCGGACGCGATCGACCAGCCCCTTGCCGTACTCGACCGGATAGGCGCCAAGGGATTCGAGATACGCGTGGTTCTCCTTACTCGCCGTGGCGACCACGGCCGCTCCGCCCAGTAGTGCAAGCTGTGTCGCGAGGATCCCGACGCCGCCGGCTGCCCCCGCGACAA
>JAODMY010000109.1 GCA_025465535.1 Glaciihabitans sp. | reverse complement strand
CTCGAGCGCTACCGCGCCGCGGGCGTCGCACTGTCGATGTTGCCCGCGGCGGTCGTCGACTATCGCTGCCTGGAAGAGTCCGCGCTGCTCGATCTCAACGATGAGTGTTCGGCGATGGAACGTTCACTCGCGGCCAGGCGCGCGCTCATTGCGGGGGAAATCGCGCATCGCTCGCGGCCCGCACTCGGCGCTCAGGGTCTCGCGCAACGCACCGGGCATCGCACCGTCGAGGGCTTCCTCAAACACACCGCAGGGGTGACCGGCCAGCAGGCCGTGACAGCGGTTCGGGCCGGAGTCCTCCTCGGCGAAATTGCCGACGAGGGCTGCGCCGACGAACTTACGGGCGAAATCCAGTCGGCGACCCAGCCGTGGCTGCGTCCGGTCGCGGGTGCCATCGCATCCGGCCTTATCTCCACCGCCGCGGCGGAGGTCATTGACCTCGGGCTCGGCGCTCCGAATTCTGCCGTCACCGCTCTGCAATTGGAGTCCGCCGCGGCAACTCTCGTCGCCGAGGCCGTCGCGGGAGTCGATCCCGACCGCTTACGCAAGCGTGCTCGGGAGCTGCGGGATGAGTTGGATCTTGCCGGGGTGAAGGTTCGTGAAGGGGAGCGTCGCCTGTTGCGGCATCTGACCCATTTTGAGCGTCCGGGTGGCGGTGGGCGGGCGATTTGGGATATGGATCCGGAAACCTACGCCCACTTCAAGGAGCTCTTCGACCGGAGCACGTCACCGAAGATCTCCGGGGTGCGGTTCGTGGATTCGACCCACATCAAATCGAAGCAGGCCGGTTCGGGGTTTGTGGATTCGAAGCAGGCGGCGATTGCAAAGCGGATCGCGGAGGATGCGCGCACGGTCGGCCAGTTGGCGTCGGATACGTTCCTGCAGTTGCTGGTCCAGGGTGCTGCGGCCGACACGTCGTTGATGCTCGGGTCCGGGGCTCCGGTGATTCGGATCACGGTCGCCGAAGCCGCCCTCGAAGTTGGAGCGGGAATCGGTGTGGGTCGTATCGGTGTGGGGCGGCTTGAGGGCCAGGCCGATCCGGTGTCGATCGATACGGTCCGGCGGATGTTGTGTTCGGGCACCTCGATGCGGATCGGGTTTGACCCGGCCGGGAATGTTCTCGACCTTGAACGGGAACAGCGCACGTTCTCGAAACGGCAACGGGAAGTGCTCTCGGTCAAATTCGGGGGCTGCATGGACCCGAACTGTGAAAGACCCCCGTCGTGGTGTGAGGCCCACCATCTCGAACACTGGGTCCGGGATCGCGGGAAAACGGTGATCGGCAACGGGATCCTTCTGTGTAAACACCACCACCTGAAATACCACAACGAGGGCTACGAAATCACCCACACCGTCGAGGGCGAATACTGGCTGATCCCGCCCACGACCCGAGACCCCGAACAGACCCCGATCCGAATGCCGTTGAAAAGTGCCGCCCTCCGCGACCTCTGGCAAGACAGCGCCACCGGATAGACCGGCTGGCTTCCGGGTCCCAGGGCTCGGGGGTCGGGGGATCGGGGCTCAGGACTGGTGGCCGGCTTTAGCTCAGAGGCCTCGGCGCAGGTCGACAACAACTGTTGGCCGACCACAGCCAGCTGGAGCAGGATGGAACCATGACCCAGCAGCATCCCCAGCTCGAGGAACTCATCGCCGTACTCGAGCGGCTGCGCGCACCGGGTGGTTGCGCGTGGGACCGGGAGCAGACCCATGAGTCACTGGTCCGCTACCTCCTCGAGGAGACCTACGAACTCATCGACGCGATCGAGAGCGGCAATCGCGAAGAGATGATCGAGGAACTGGGTGACGTTCTCTACCAGGTGATATTCCACTCCGACATCGCCGCCCACACTCCGGGCGAGGAGTTCACCCTCGAGGATGTCGCGGCGAACATGACGGCGAAGATGATCGGTCGGCATCCACACGTTTTCGGGGATGCAACAGCCGAAACCGCTGACGACGTGATGGCCGTGTGGGATGACCTCAAGCGGGTAGAGAAACCGACAAGAACGAGTGTGCTCGACGGTGTTCCGCAGGGGATGCCGGCACTCGCACTCGCAGACAAACTGCTCGGCAAAGCGCACAAGCTGGGCATCACGCGCCTTGATTTCGCAGAAGTGCCAGCAGCGATGACAGCTCCAGTAGTAGTGAAATCGCCGACGACGGTTCCGACGACGGTTCCGACGACGATGCCGGCGCCAGAGACAGAGCAGGAACTCGGCGATCTACTGCTGTCAATCGTGGCAACGGCACGAAGCAACGGTCTCGACGCCGAGCGCGCGCTCCGAGCGAGCCTGCGCGAACTGCAAGATGACATGCGCGCGGCCGAATAGACACGGCAGCCGAACAGACACAGCGCCCGCCAGCCACCGGGCGCACCAAGCTGGACGGTGCCCCTCCCTAACCCGAAAGGAAGGGGCACCCCAACCAGCGTTCCGACGTATCTGACTTAGCGTTCCAGCTGAGTATTACGGCCCGAACATACGGCCCGAACACAGACACTCGGATTAGCTGGAATCGGATCGACGGGTATACCCATAACCGTCCATCCTGTTGGCTGGAAAGGCACCGCCCCCGGCGCGATCCCACGGCTCAGAGCGAGCAGCCCAGGTAATCACGCACCCGAACTCCAACTCCAGCGCAAACTCACTATTCGAATTATCCAGTTAAGAATAACAGTCGTTAGCACAACACGTGTTATGTAAACGCATGAATCGCTGCTAGCGTAAATGCGTGCCACGCCAGCCAGACCCAGAGCGCAAGCCGCAGCTCACGTCCGACATCCTCGAATATGTCCTGGATAAGCCGCTCTCCTCGGTTTCATTCCGCACGATCGCGACCGCGCTCGGCTTCAGCACGTACACCCTCGTCTATCACTTCGGTAACCGAGCCAACCTCCTGAGCGAGATCGTGGCCGCCGCATCGTCCCGCGTAGCCAGCATCGAGGAGCGGCTCGGAAGCAATCCCGGAACTCTCGACATCTATTTCGAGGGCCTGGTGAGGTCATGGGAGTGGACTCTTGAGCCGCGCAACCGCCAACTGCAACGCCTCGAGTTCGAGGCGGCCCTCATCGAAGCCGTCGAACCAAGCCTTCACACCTTTTCCCGGGCACTCTTCGCGACCTGGATGCGCATTGGCACAGCATCGCTTACCGAACTCGGGCTGAGCGAAGCGGATGCGACGCTCGAGACCCGGATCATCGTCGACATGTTCTTCGGCATCCAGTACGACTTCATCCTGAACAACGATGCGGCGGGCGCGACCACGACCTTTGAGGCTGCAATGCATCGCCATCGTGCGCAACTGGAGGTGCTCCTCGCCGAAAGCCCGATGGCCGATACGGACCTGGGCGAGTTCACTGTCGCTGACTAACCGCCCGTGTCGACTAACTGCCGTCGCCGACTAACCGCCGTCGCCAGCTGAGTGCCCCGCCGCCGATCGCGCGCATGACAAACTAGGGCGGTGGCTAGCCCGGTAAATCCTCCCCGCGGAATGCGCGACTTCCTGCCAGCTGAGAAGGCGCGGCGCGAGCGGCTCCTCGGAACCATTCGTCGGGTGTACACGGCCCACGGTTTCGACGAGATCGAGACGCCCGTTGTCGAAGACAGCGCGAAGCTCCACGCAGGCCTCGGCGGCGACAACGAGAAGCTCGCCTACGCGGTCATGAAGCGCGGCATCAAGCCGGAGGACCTGGCGAGTGCCGCCGCGAACGACGACTACCTCGAACTCGCGGATCTGGGCCTACGGTTCGACCTCACTGTCCCGCTCGCGAGATTCTACGCATCGCACCGTGCCGAGCTTCCGAACGTCTTTCGCTCGATCCAGATCGCTCCGGTCTGGCGAGCCGAGCGTCCGCAGAAGGGGCGCTATCGCCAGTTCGTCCAGTGCGACATCGACATCATCGGCGAGCCGGGGCCCCTGGCCGAGGTCGAGCTGATCACCGCAACGGCCGCAGCGCTGGATGCCGTCGGACTGACCGGCAGCACGATCCGGATCAACGACCGCAGGATCCTTCGCACCCTGGTGGCGCACCTGCGAATCCCGGCCGAAAGCTACGAGAGCGCACTGATCTCGATCGACAAAGAGGACAAGATCGGCGTGGCCGGCGTGGTCGCCGAGCTTGCCGCAAAGGGCCTCGGCGACACCGAGCTCCTGAGCGAAGTGCTGGGTTCGCTGACCTCGCAGGCCGCAGAAATCGAGGACGGCTGGGGCCTCCTCGAATCGCCCGGCGACGTCCCGGCGTGGCTCGACGTCGCGGCCTACCGCGAACTGCTCGAGATCCGAGCAGCGGTGGGCAGCTCCGCGCGCCTGGTCTTCTCGCCGATCCTGGTCCGCGGCATGGGTTACTACACCGGAACGATCTTCGAGGTCGCCCACCCCGACCTCGGCTACTCACTCGGCGGTGGCGGACGCTACGACGGCATGATCGGCCGGTTCCTCGGCTCGGATGTCGCCGCGGTCGGTTTCTCGCTTGGCTTCGAACGTCTCGTGGATCTGCTCGAGACCGACGCCACCGAATCGGAGGCGGCGGTCGCGCTCGTCTACGACGCGGACGTCACGCCCGCGCAACTCGGCGCGCTCAAGGGCGCGCTTCTTGGCCGAGGCAAGCGAGTGCGACTCGAGCGACGGACGAAGAATACGAAGCCGCTGCTGGATCAGCTGGCGGCATCCGGCTTCACCCGTTTCGCGTTTGTCACGAGTGCGACGGTGGAACTGGCGGACAGCGACTTCAGGGTGATCGGCGAGCAGAGCCTCCAGCAGTAGGCTTTTGGGCGAACGATCTACCACCGTTGTTCACCACCACTGTTCACCCCCGGTGTAACAAATAGCTCCCAAGGAGACCCCTGTGGCCCTCATCGACGTTGTCATTGCCCGCGAAATTCTGGACTCCCGGGGCAACCCGACGGTCGAGGTCGAAGTTGTTCTCGACGACGAGACGGTGGCACGTGCCGCGGTCCCGTCCGGCGCATCCACTGGTCAGTTCGAGGCCTACGAACTGCGTGACGGTGACAAGAAGCGCTACCTCGGCAAGGGCGTCCTGAAGGCCGTCGCGGCAGTTGAGGATGTCCTCGGCCCAGCCCTCGAGGGAATCGAAGCGAGCGACCAGCGCGAGGTCGACGCGATCATGATCGCGGCCGACGGCACCGACAACAAGAGCAAGCTTGGCGCGAACGCGATCCTCGGCGTCTCCCTCGCGGTTGCCAAGGCCGCCGCGGACTCATCCGGTCTCGACCTGTTCCGCTACGTTGGTGGCGCCAACGCGCACGTGCTTCCGGTGCCGATGATGAACGTCATCAACGGTGGAGCGCACGCCGACTCGAACGTCGACGTGCAGGAGTTCATGCTCCTTCCGATCGGCGCGAGCAGTTTCGCCGAGGGCCTGCGCTGGGGCACCGAGACGTACCACGCGCTCAAGTCGCTGCTCAACCAGAAGGGCCTCTCGACGGGACTCGGCGACGAGGGCGGCTTTGCACCGAACCTGTCGAGCAACCGCGCGGCGCTCGACCTGCTGGTCGAGGCGATCGAGTCGGCCGGTTACAAGCCGGGCACCGACATCGCGCTCGGCATGGATGTCGCGGCAAGCGAGTTCTTCAAGGACGGCGTCTACACGTTCGAGAGCAAGCCGAAGACGGCACAGGAGATGAGCGCGTACTACACGGAGCTCGCCGCGAACTACCCGCTGGTCACGATTGAAGATCCGCTCGACGAGGATGACTGGGAGGGTTGGGCGCACATCACCTCGGAGCTCGGATCCAAGCTGCAGATCGTCGGTGACGACCTCTTCGTGACCAACCCGATCCGTCTGGCTCGGGGCATCGCAGCCGGCGCGGCGAACTCGATCCTCGTCAAGGTCAACCAGATCGGAACCCTGACCGAGACGCTGGATGCGGTGGGCCTCGCCCAGCGCAGCGGCTACACGACCGTCATGTCGCACCGTTCGGGCGAGACCGAGGACACCACGATCGCCGATCTCGCCGTCGCGGTCAACGCCGGGCAGATCAAGACCGGGGCCCCCGCGCGATCCGACCGGGTCGCCAAGTACAACCAGCTGCTGCGCATCGAGGAGGAGCTCGGCGATGCCGCGCTTTACGCTGGCCGCAGCGCCTTCCCGCGGTTCACGGCATAACTGGTCCTGCGGTGCTGGGGTCGCCTAACCGGCGATCCCAGCATCCTCGCTTACGCTGTTTCGTATGGCGAGGGGATCAGGCAGCGACGGGACCAAGCGCGTGAAGCCGGCCCAAGAGCCGGTGCGTGTGCGGATACCCGTTTCGCTGCCGGCCGACAGTGCTCCCGAGCGCTGGCTTGCGAACATCCGGGTGTCCGGTTTCACAATCATGATCATGGTGCTCGTGGTATTCGGCGTCGTCGTGCTTGCCCCCTCCCTCAAGCTCCTGATCGAGCAGCGCTCGCAGATCGCGGCCCTGCAGAACTCGGTCAACAAACAGAAGGATCAGGTCACCACCCTGCGAACCCAGGTTGCGCGCTGGGACGACCCGGCCTACATCGAAGCGCAGGCTCGCAATCGCCTTCTGTTCGCGGCGCCCGGGGAGTACAGCTACCTCGTGATTCCGGACAAATCCACGACGACCACCTCGGATGGCGCCCCCATCAGCAAGCACCTCCAGACCACCAGGGTCGACTGGGTCAAATCGCTCACGTCATCGCTATTCTCGGCGGGGCTCTCGACGGCGACGGCGGGCAAGCTGGAGTCGGGAGCGGGCCAGTGACGACCCCGCCCTTTGACACACCCGACAGCATCCCCACCGCCAGGGACATCGCCATCGTCTCGGCCCAGCTCGGCCGGCCGGCGCGCAACGTGATCGGTATCTCGGCGCGTTGCGTCTGCGGTGCTCCGACCGTCGTGGCGACGAAACCGCGTCTCGAGGATGGAACGCCGTTCCCGACGCTGTACTACCTGAGTTCACCCGCAGCGACCGCGGCCGTCTCGACCCTCGAGGCGACGGGCGTCATGCCCGAGCTCGCGGAACTGCTCGTCGACGACGTTCGGGATGCCTACCTTGCGGCCCACGAGGCCTACCTCGCCGACCGCAACGGCATTGAATTCGTCGAGGAGCTCGATGGAATCTCGGCCGGCGGGATGCCCACGAGGGTGAAGTGCCTGCACGCCCTGGTAGCGCACTCCCTGTCGGCGGGCGCTGGGGTGAATCCGATTGGGGACCTCGCACTCGAGCGCGCGACCTGGAGCCCGGATGTCTGCGAGTGCGTCGACTACGAACTGGTCGGGCCGGCGTGAGGGCCAGTGCCTCTGCGATTGCTTTCGCGGCTCTGACCGCAGCTGTGCTTTTCGGTTCCGCGGCACCAGGGGCTGGGGCTGCGGCTGGGGCAGGGGCAGGGGCTGGGGCGCAACCCCGGGTCGAGCCGGCCTCGACCGGCGCCATCCAGACGGTGCTTCCGGCCGTTCTCCCGACCGTTCTCCCGGCCGACTACATTCGCGACGACGAGTACTGGCTCGACCAGTACGGCATCACCAGCGCCTGGGCGACGACCAAGGGAAAGGGCATCACCATCGCGGTGATCGACACCGGAGTCGACGGATCGATTCCCGATCTCGCGGGCGCGGTCACCGGCGGAACCGACTTCTCGGGCGACGGATCCAGCAACGGCCAGACCCCCGTCGGCGACGCTGAGGAACTCGATCACGGAACCATGGTCGCCTCCCTGGCGGCCGGTCGCGGAACCGCGGGTGGCGCGGGAGTCATCGGTGTCGCTCCCGAGGCGACCATCATGCCCATCTCGATCGGGTTCGGATCCGCGGCAACCAACTCCGACGAACAGATTGCGGACGCCGTCGACTACGCAGTCAAGCACGGCGCGAACATCATCAACATGTCGTTGACCCGCAACACTCTGGCCTGGCCCGAGAGCTGGGACAAGCCGTTCCTTAACGCGATGGAGCACAACGTCGTCATCGTCGCGGCAGCCGGAAACCGGGGGAGCGGAACGGATGAGGTCGGTGCTCCGGCGACCATGCCAGGAGTCCTGACTGTTGCCGGCGTCGATCGCAACGAGAAGGCGAGCGTCGACGCATCCGCCCAGGGCATCACGATCGGGGTATCCGCGCCCAGTGAACAGTTGCTCGGGGCGATCCCGGGCGGCAGCTACGTGCAGTGGGAGGGCACGAGCGGCTCGACCCCGATCGTTTCCGGAGTCGTCGCGCTGGTCATGGCCTCGCATCCGCACATGGATGCCGCGAACATCATCAACCGCATCGTCAAGACCGCATCCCCGGCAGGCGCGAAAGGCGTCGATCCGATCTACGGATATGGACTCGTCAACGCGGCAGCCGCGGTTCGGGCTACGGTCCCCACGGTCACGGCAAACCCGATGGGCAGCCTGTCCGCGTGGATCCATCTGAACCGGCGGGCCGCCCCGACCGCTCCTCCGAGCCCACCGCCCACTTCCTCCGCGACCCCGGCTCCGGCGCACGCGGAGGCACTGCCCGCAGATCCGCTCGGCGCGCTGTATCCGACGCCCACCCAGCTTCGGGATGTCGGCCTTCCGCTCGGAGTTCTCCTCGCGTTCGCTCTCGCGCTCATCGCGATGATCGTGCTCGCCGTCCGGCATTTCAGGACACTCCGCGCGAGGGACTAGATTTAACCTGACTTCCACCACCTAGGAGACTTTCGCTGTGCCCAAGATTCTGATTGTCGGCGGCGGTTACGCCGGTTTCTATACCGCTCTTAAGCTCGAAAAATGGCTGCGAAATGGGGAAGCCGAGGTCACCGTAGTTGACCCTCTTCCTTATATGACCTACCAGCCGTTCCTCCCCGAGGTTGCGGCCGGATCCATCGAACCGCGTCACGCCGTCGTTGCCCTTCGACCGCACCTGAAGAGCACGCGCGTCGTCGCTGCCAAGGTCACCGGCATCAACCACGCGACGAAATCCGTCACCATTACGCCGGCCGACGGTGAGCCGTGGGACGAGGACTACGACATCATCGTGGTCACCGCGGGGTCCGTCTCGCGCACGTTCCCGATTCCCGGGGTCGCCGACGAGGCCATTGGGCTCAAGACGATCGAGGAGGCCACCGCCATCCGCGACCGTCTTCTCGACAACTTCGAGCGCGCATCCACTCTTCCGGCCGGTCCGGAGCGCGACCGCCTGCTGACGACCGTCGTCGTCGGTGGAGGATTCGCCGGCATCGAGATCTTCGGCGAGCTTCGCAGCTTCGCGTCGTCGCTGCTCAAGTACTACCCGCAGCTGACCCTGGATGACACGCACTTCCACCTGATCGAGGCCATGGGCCGCATCATGCCGGAGGTCTCGCTGAAGACCAGCCACTGGGTGCTCAAGAACCTCGCGGAGCACGACGCGATCGTGCACCTCGAGACCCAGCTGACTTCCGCGGTCGACGGCAAGATCGAGCTCTCGACCGGCGAGACCTTCGAGTCCGACTTGATCGTCTGGACCGCGGGCGTCATGGCCAGCCCGATGCTGCGCAACACCGATCTTCCGATCGAGGAGCGCGGGCGTCTGCGCGTCCAGGCCGACCTGCGCGTCATCAACGATGACGGCGTGGTTCCGGATGCCTGGGGAGCCGGCGACGTCAGTGCCGTCCCGGACATCACCGGCGGTGGCGTCGGGGGATTCACCGTCCCGAACGCCCAGCACGCCGTGCGCCAGGGCAAGCAGCTCGCGAAGAACATCGTTGCGACGCTTCGTGGCGAGAACCCGGCCGAGTACTTCCACAAGAACGCGGGAGCGGTTGCGAGCATCGGTCTCGGCATCGGCGTGTTCCAGTCGGGCAATCTCGCGGTCAAGGGCCTCCCGGCCTGGTTCATGCACCGCGGCTACCACGGGCTTGCGATCCCGACGTGGGAGCGCAAGATCCGCGTGTTCGCGAACTGGTTCCTGAACTTCCTTCTCGGTCGCGACATTGTGGGAATCATCGCTCGCAACGAACCGCGTGCGGCGTTCGAGGCGTTCGCGTCACGCCCGAAGCCTGCGACTGCGACTGCGGCTCCGGCAGCCGCGGCTCCTGTTGCTGCAGCGCCTGCGGCTGCAACGCCTGCGACCAAGGCGGCTCCGGCGACTCGTGCCAAAAAGGCTCCGGCGAAGGTCCCGACCACCGCAAAGAAGTAGGGCGTCACGCCGAAGTAAGGCGTCACGCCTGTGAATATGTAGCGCGGCTGCGAGCTAGTGGCCGCGCTACATTTTTGTCACTCCGCCCCGCGTTAGGCTTTCGGGGCACGCCCCGGTAGCCCAATTGGCAGAGGCAGACGACTTAAAATCGTCCCAGTCTGGGTTCGAACCCCAGCCGGGGTACTGCTGAAAACGACCCGCGATCCCTTAACCCCGCGGAATTCGGACGACTTTCGCACAGGAAAAACCGTCCCTTGCCCACCCTTTGCCTCTTCAAAGAAATGGGCTGCACGAGAACTCAACTCACAGCCAGGTCCTTCGCGAATACGGCGAGCACCGATGCGCGCTTGGTGACACCTGGATCGTTGTAAGCGACCTCGACCGCGCTTGACCCGACGGCCAGGAACGCGTCGCACTCGCCGCTGGCACAGGCTTCTTTCGCGGATGTTGTGCCGGCAACTGTGAGCGCCGAATAGTCTTGCGCGGTGAAACCCGAGTCGCCGGTCGGGACAGGGGCGAAAGACGGAAAAGCCCACGATCCTCCCGCGAGCAATCTGATTCGTAGGTAACCGTAGGATTTGCTGTTCCAATCGCAGGCTGCATATGGGCCGACAAGTCCGATGGTGGATGCGGTCGTCCCATTGGAAGGCGTCGTTACGGCAACAAGGGTCGAATCCCCGAAGATTGAGCGCACGATTGCCGTGCTCGTCGAGGCCGTGCAGAAGCCGGGCGGCGTAGCCGCGGGCGCGACCCACTGTGCGGGCGCGCTGCCCGCAGCCTCAATTCGGGTGGCGATGTCCTTCATCACGGTCGGGACAGCCGCCACCAACTGGGAACGTGACAGGCCGTTGACTGTGTCGACTTCGATACTCACCCAGTAGCCGGACACGAGCAGCTCGCCGTCACAGATCGGCAGATTGAAGTCTGCTCCCAGCGCATCGACGACGTTCGCGCACCAGAACCCGGACTGGTCACCTGCGATGTTCTCGGTCGCGGTGGGATGCGTGCTCAGCGACTGGTCCGCCATGATTGCGGCGAACCGGCTCGTAAACGCTGACTGAGCGTCAGGCGCGACATCCACCTGTAGCTCCGCGCCGGTATTCGTGTTGTCCTGGTGGAACCAGGTGCAGTCGAGTGCGCCGTACTGGTCCTGTGCGATATCAGCGATGTTCGTCGGCGTGGTGCTCTGGTCGTGGTAGACGTGTGGCGCTTTGCCGGCAATCGCGGTCAGAGAGCTTGCCCCGAGCAAATCGGCGCAGCCGAGCGGCACGCGTGTCCCGGGGACGCTCGCGGCGATTGGGGTCGGAGTCGCAGTAGGCGCAGCGGCCGAGCGCGTCGGCGGCGAGGTACGCGATGGCACCGGCGCTGCGCAACCAGCCAAGAGGCCGACGAGCGCAATGAGAGGGACAAACTGGAAAATACTCCGTTTAAGGATCACGCGGCGAGCCTAGCAAAAGCAGAGAACGGCTCGTCTACCGGACAGGTGGCGCTCGGTCGCGGGACTTCGTGCTGGAGTATTTTTCTCAGTTAGGCGAACGTCCAGTAGCGGCTGGGCGACAGTATCCGGGCCGTTTTGCCCACTGGTTCAGGCGTGGCACTGCGCGAAGGAGACCACTTGTGTAGCCCAAGGAAGTGGATGTTATTGCTGTTCAGGATGAAATGTGTTCCGGAGTCCTGGCCCGGCAATTGGACGAGGTTCACCCCGATGTTGAAACCAGCGGGCACGCGATACTGCCAGTGGAGCACGCCTGAAGCGACATCGAGCGTGCCGACCTCCGTGAAGCTGCTTGCCGTGTTGGCGTCCGCGACAGCCGACACGCGAACGACGTTGCCGCTTGACCCGGCTCCATCGAGTTGAGGCATGAACGATGCCGACTCATCGAGGGCGGCCGATGTAGCGGCGCGAACGGGCGCAAAAGCGTAATCCGAAGTGTCGAGGATTTGCGTGGTGTTCGACCATGCAGGGTTTGGCAGGCCTCGGGAAAGGCAGGCTCCGCCCACGCAATGGATCAAGTCGGATGCGTGAATAACCAGACGGTGAGAGTCTGGAAGCCAGGCCAGCGTGACCTTCTGCCCCGGCAACACTGCGGGTATGGCCAGTGATTTTGTTTGGCCGGTTCGGAGGTCTTTGATTGCGAACTTAGGGCCGTCGACGTAGCCGAAATTGAACTTGGCACGACCCGGCTGGTAGGCGAGCATCATGCCGTCCGGACTCACGATTGGATTCGTGCCATACGCGATCCGTGAGACGGCGCCACCGCTTGTGCTCACGGATTCGATCTCGTTGCCAGAATTGAAGTAGAGCGTGCGGCCGTCGTTGGTCAGATCGAACCCGTAGGAGACGTACGCAAGTGGATTATCCGTCGAATTCGTGAGATCGCTCGGCTTGGCGGTGTTTCTCACCAGCGTGCGGAGAGTCTTACCCGTCTTCGAACTTATTACTTCAATCCCGCCTTCGTGCCCTGCGGTGGGAGCGTCCCAGGCAACAATCTCGGTGGGAAAACCCTCCGAATCTGTTATCGCAGCGGGCGCAGGACGCTGCGTGACCTTCGGCGGCACCTGCGACTGGACAATTACTACCGTCCCGACGAGAACGATCGCAAGAGCCACCGCACCCGTCAGAATTGTCCGGTTTCGGCGGCGACGACCACGTTCCCGAGCCTCGGCGAACAGGACTTCAGCCGAAATCAGTTCCCTATCGCCTTCGACGAGCGCTCGTGGTCGGTCTTCCGTAACGATCATAACGCTACTATGGTTAGTTTCATGACGGATGTCAATGCTTTCGACAGTGGGGTCCTTCACCTCCCCTCTGTTGATCGAGAAGGCAAGCTGCTCCTGCACGAACAGGTGGCGGCCTCCATTCGGCGGGCGATCGCGGACGGCGAGGCCGCACCGGGCGACAAGATTCCGCAGGCGCGAGACTTGGCAGCGGTTCTTGGAGTGAACACGAATACCGTGCTTCGCGCCATCCGTCAGCTTCGGGACGAGGGCATCCTCGAAGCAGGTCGCGGCAAAGCGACGACGGTTGCCGGAACGCCAGACAGATCAGCGCTGATCTCTCGAGCGCGTGACCTGGTCGACTTCGGCGCATCGCACGGCTACGGCCGCGGAGAGCTGATGAAGATTATTGCCGAGCTTCCCTGACCCACTTCGAAGGGCTGGTCTACGAGCTGGTGTGCGCGAACGCCGCGTAGTATGCGGCCCTGGCGCCGCGCGGTGCCGTTCCTATGATCACACCGGTGCCGGTAAGGGCAAGCCAGCTTCCGCTAGGCGGAAATCCACGAATGGTGAATTCGAATAGCGTTCGCTCGCCTGCGAGCGGCTGCAACTTCAGGGCGGAGTTCAAACCCGCGCGACGCACCGACACGATGCAGTAGATGCCTGCCCCCGTGTTCTCGGCGACGTCATCCAAGAGTGCCTGCCAGCTGCTCGCCCCTCGCGCTGTCCTGACTTCGCGATAAAGCATGCGCGCCACCACATGGAGCGAGATCAGAATCGGGCCGGTGGCGAGGAAACACAGCACGTAGACGAGTCGTGGGCCCTCGACGTCTGACGGCCACGGTACCCAGATCACGATGGCGAGTTGGCCTGCGATAAGCAAGTATCCGGTGATCTTGCCCGAGAGGGCTGTCGGCGCAACAACCATGGCCGCCCCGCACACGAGAGGGATCAGGATGAGCCCCGATAGGGGAGCATCGGAGCTCGGCACCTGCGCCAACGCGGCGACGACGAGCACGACTTCCAGAATCCCGAGGAGAGTGAGGGTGGCGCTGAGGCGCCGGAGCCGGTGCACCGGAAAGGTGATGGAGGGCCAATCCGAGTGGATCACCTCCACCGGAGTCCCGAAGCTCTCCGGTCGCGCTATCGGGTTGTCGAGTTCCCACAGTCGACGCGCTTCCGGCCTGGAGAGCGTGATGAAGGCGCGTTCGATGAGGGCCTCATTCGCATCATCAATCGAGTCGGCGCCATCCCGCTGGGGTTGCCTCGTCCAGAGGAGGTACGCGGTCAAGATCTCGTGATCGGTCGCAGTTCGGCTGAACCCGAGCACCTCGAAATAGTCTGGCTCACCCACCTCAACCCCCGGACTCTCGTGTTGTCGAGCGCTCCCGCGCGTGCGCGATGTGGCCACAGCCTAGGGGCTGATCGGGCGGGAGAGGGCGCCGAGACACGCCGAAAAAAATCGGTTCCTCGAATCCGTTTCACTATTGCGCTTGACGCTACTGTTGGATCGCCGTCTATCCCGCTCAGGACGCCATCCTCGCACCGCAGCCAGGGAGCCATTAGTGACAACGCCAGCCACATCCTCAGCAACGCGAACACGTTCCCCTTTCGCGGAACCGACGCGGAGGGTCGGCGGCGGATGGATTGCACTGTTCGCAACCGCCTGGCTCGGGATTTGGATGGCGCAGCTCACGCCCATCCAGCTGCTCCTGCCAGCGCAGGTGGAGAACGTGGTCAAGGGTGCCGTCTGGACCGATAACGTCATCGCCTTCGGCATCATCTCGGGCATCGCCGGGCTGTGCGCGCTCATCACCTACCCGCTGACCGGGGCACTCTCCGACCGGACGACATCGCAGTTCGGTCGTCGCCGACCCTGGATCGTCGCGGGAACACTGGTCTTCGCCGTATCGCTCATCGTCCTCAGCCTGCAGACCTCGATCGGCGGCGTTGGAGTCTTCTGGTCGACCTCGATCATCGGCTTCTGCATGATGACGGCAGCGGTTACCGCGACGATCTCGGACCAGGTTCCGGTCAATCAGCGCGGTTTCGTCTCCGGGTGGATTTCGGCTCCGCAGGCGATTGGGACGATCCTCGGTTTGTTGCTGGTCGTCCTGCTCTCTCTCAGTCAGTTCGTCGGCTACACGCTCGTCGCTGTACTGCTCGTGGTACTGGCGATCCCGTTCATCCTGACGGTGCCGGATCAACCGCTGCGGAATGACCAGCGCCCGCACGGCAATCTCGGCACGATCCTCCAGGGGTTCTGGATCAACCCGATCAAGCATCCCGACTTCGGCTGGACGCTGCTCGGGCGGATCCTGGTCAACCTCGGCAATGCCCTCGGAACCACGCTGTTGCTGTACTTCCTCGAGTACGGGCTCGGCCAGAAGAGCGCGGACGCGGAAAACAACCTCTTGCTCCTTACGCTTGTCTACCTGGTCTTCTTCGTCATTGCCGCTCTCGTTTTCGGGCGCCTCAGCGACCGCATCGGCCGTCGCAAGATCTTCGTGTACATCGCGGCGTACCTGCAGGCCGTGGCTGCGCTCATTCTCGCTTTTGTGCCCGATTTCACGATCGCGATCTTCGCCGCGGGCCTTCTCGGTCTCGGCTACGGCTGCTATATGGCTGTGGATCAGGCGCTTGCGACGCAGGTTCTTCCGGACTCCCACTCCCGAGGTAAGGATCTTGGCATCATGAATATCGCGACGGCGGTTCCGCAGGCTGTCGGGCCACTGCTCGGCGCTGTCCTTGTCCTCTGGTTCGCGAACATCGCGAGCCAGGGTGCGGCAGCTCATTCCGTCACAGCTGGCCAGTCCGCGGGATTCGCGGCACTCTTCACCGCGGCCGGCATTCTCGCGATCCTTGGTGGACTTGCCATGATTCCCATCAAGAGCGTGAAGTAGCCGGCGGGACGATCCACGCTCATGAAACTGGTTCGCTCTGCGGAAGCGCCCTGGGTCAATGCCGCGAGCTACTGGTCGGGCCTGAGTGCCGCGACCGCGGAGCTCGACACCCCGTACGGTGCGATCTCCCTGCAGGCGCTCGCGCACAACGCGTTCGCCATGCTCGACCGGGCCGCGGGCAAACCTATTCGTGTCGCCAGCAAATCGGTGCGGGTTCGCGAGATCACGAGGGCGGTTCTCGAGCTTCCGGGATACGCGGGAGTCCTCGCGTACACCCTGCCTGAGGCACTCTGGCTCGCCGAGACAATTCGGGATGTCGTGGTCGCCTACCCGACGGCCGACCGCGCCGCGCTTAACGCGCTCGCCACCAGCGACAAGCTCTCCGGCAGGGTCACGATCATGGTCGACTCGGTCGCACAGCTCGACCTCGTGGATGCGGTGCTCGCTCCGAACAAGCGGGAGAGCATTCGCGTCGCCATTGAGCTCGACTCGTCCTGGGATGCTCCGCTTCTCGGGCACGCGGGCGTGTTCCGGTCGCCTGTTCACAGCCCATCCGCCGCGAGAGCGCTCGCCGAGACCGTCGTCTCGCGACCCGGATTCACCCTCGTCGGGATGATGGGCTACGAGGCGCAGATCGCCGGACTCGCGAACAAGCCGGCGTCGAGTGCGCGCGGGGTTGCGGTCCGTTGGATCCAGAGGCGCTCGATCGCCGAACTCGCGGACCGCCGCGGCGCCGCGGTGAAGGCGGTGCGCGCAGTCGCCGACCTCGAGTTCGTCAACGGCGGCGGAACCGGGTCGATCGAGAGCACGGCTGCCGACGAATCGGTCACCGAAATTGCGGCGGGCAGCGGACTGTTCGGGCCACACCTGTTCGACCAGTACACGCACTTCAGACCTGCACCGGCCGCCGCGTTCGCGCTGTCGGTCGTGCGCAAGCCGATGTCATCGATGGCGACGATCTTGGGTGGCGGCTGGATCGCATCCGGACCAACGAGCTCAGATCGCCAGCCGCAGCTGGCGTGGCCGAAGGGGCTCACGATGGTCCCGCGGGAGATGGGCGGAGAGGTGCAGACCCCGCTGACCGGTCGAACCGCCGCGACGCTGAAGGTGGGGGACCGGGTCTGGCTGCGGCACACCAAAGCCGGTGAGTTGAGCGAACACCTGAACGCGTTCGCGATCGTGGATGGGCTCGGCACAGGCACAGGCACAGGCACAGGAACTGGTCAGCCCCACATCGTCGAAACCGTGCCGACCTACCGCGGTGAGGGTAAGGCTTTCCTGTAATGGCCGGTGCTATCAACCGGTGGCAGAACTGGGGTCGCAGCGAGTCGATCACTCCGGTCGAGCGCGCGCGTCCGCAATCCGAGGATGAGGTGGTCGCCATCGTGCGTGCCGCGCGCGATCGAGGCCTGCGGGTTAAAGCAATCGGTACCGGTCACAGCTTCACGGGGATTGCCGCGGCACCGGGCATCCAACTGGACATGTCCGGCCTGACCGGCGTGCGCGGAGCAAACAACACGGACCCTAACAACACCGAGGTCACGCTCGGTGCCGGAACGGTGTTGCACGACCTGCCCGCGATGCTCGATCCGCTCGGCCTCGCCCTGCAAAACATGGGCGACATCGACGTGCAGACCCTGAGCGGCGCGGTGTCAACCGGAACCCACGGAACGGGCGCGAAGTTCGGCGGTCTCGCGACGCGGATCACCGGCGCGACGCTCGTGACCGGCGAGGGCGAGCTGCTGAGCGTGAACGCGACCTCGAACTCCGAGCTGTTACCGGCCGTCGCGCTCGGCCTCGGTTCGCTCGGCGTGCTCGTGGATCTCACGGTGAACTGCGTTCCGAGCTTCAAGCTGCACTCGGTCGAAAGCCGTGAGCCGCTCGCCGAGGTGCTTGACGGTTGGGAGCGGCGGGTCGCCGGCGCCGACCACTTCGAGTTCTACTACTTTCCGCACACGGAGATCGCCCTCACCAAGACCAACACGCGCGTGCCGATGGATGCGCCGGGCAAGCCACTCGGAACCGTGCGGCGCTGGTGGGAAGACGACGCTCTGCCCAACCGCTACTTCGCGGCATCGTGCGAATTGCAGCGGATGGCACCCGGAACGACACCGGCGATCAACCGGTTCAGCACCAGGATGACGGGTAGCCGCGAGTTCACTGATCGGTCGTATCGCGTGTTCTCGGTCCCGCGCCGGGTGCGGTTCCGTGAGATGGAGTACGCGATCCCGCAGGATCAGATTCCCGAGGCGCTCGGCGAGATCAGGGCGCTCATTGAACGCAAGCGCTGGACGGTGTCATTCCCGATCGAGGTGCGCGCGGTCGCGGCGGACGACCTGTGGATGTCGACGGCATCCGGTCGCGCCACCGGATACATCGCGGTGCACCGCTACTTCCGCGAGGATCCGACCGAGTTCTTCGCGGCCGTCGAGGAGATCATGTGGGCTCACGACGGGCGTCCGCACTGGGGCAAGGTCAATTCGCGGACGGCGGTGGATCTCGCTCCCGCCTATCCGCACTTCGCCGACTTCCTCGCGGTGCGCGACCGGCTCGACCCGGATCGTGTGTTCACCAACGACTACCTGGATCGCGTGCTGGGAAGCTGAGCGCTCACCGCACCGCGTTCGACCTACACGGCGAGCAGCGAGCGGATGTCCCTTCCGGGCAACGCCGCCCGACCGCCGAGATCGGACAGCTCGAGCACCACACTCACGCCGGCAACAACCCAACCCGCGCGTTCGATCAGTGACGTGCTCGCGGCCAGCGTTCCGCCGGTGGCCAGGACGTCATCCAGGACGAGGATGCGGGATCCGGGCGGCAGCGTGTCCGGCTGGATTTCGAGGGTCGCGCTGCCGTACTCCAGGTCGTAGCTCTGACTGAGCACCTCCCGGGGGAGCTTGCCGGGCTTCCGGATGATCAGGACGCCGACCCCGAGTGCGTACGCCGCGGCCGCCGCAAGAACGAATCCGCGAGCCTCGACACCCGCGACCGCGTCGATCTTGTTCGCGAACGGTTCGGCCAGGGCATCCGTGATTGTGCGCAGCGCGACGCCATCGGCGAAGACCGGGGTCAGGTCGCGGAAGGTGATGCCGGCGTTCGGAAAGTCGGGAACGACCGCGGTGAGTTCTGAGACGAGTTCGGCGGCGCGAGTGGCAGGCATGTGACCATCCTGACAGCCGCTGCACGGGGATGAGCAACGCTGCTGGAGTGGTGCGCGCGCGGGCCGTCAGAGAAGCGTCTTCAAGGCCCGACAACGTTGGCTGTGAGCTTGCTTCTCGCCGATGTGAGTTCGGCTCCCTTCCTCTATAGTTCTACTCATGAGCCCCGCCATTGTCGTCATCATCGTCATAGTTGCTCTCCTGATCATCATCGGTCTCGTCCTCTGGGGAACGTACAACTCCCTCGTGACACTGAACGTTCGCGTCGACGAGGCATGGAGCGACATCACTGTTCAGCTCAAGCGGCGAGCCGACCTCATCCCGAACCTGATCAATTCCGTCAAGGGATACGCGGCACACGAGAGTGGCGTTTTCGAGGCGGTGACCGCGGCTCGCGCGGCAACCGTCAATGCGACGACGCCGGCACAGGCATCCGCCGCAGAGAATCAAATGCAGGGCGCGCTCAAGAGCATTTTCGCCGTGGCTGAGGCGTACCCGCAGCTGCAGGCGAACCAGAACTTCCTCCAGCTGCAGGCCGAGCTTGTCGACACCGAGGACAAGATCCAGGCGTCGCGTCGCTTCTACAACGGCGGCGTTCGCGAGCTCAACACGAAGATCAAGGTGTTCCCGAACAACCTGTTCGCGAAGCGCCTCGGATTCACCGCTCGGGACTTCTTCGAGGTTGCCGACTCCGCGTCCATCGCAGAGCCGCCGCGCGTCCAGTTCTAACTGCTCAAGTAGTCACAAAGACGGTGCAGTCAAGGTCAAGAATGGCCGCTTCGGTCGCATCGAAACCTGTCGCACGCCGGGAGATTAGAGCCGCTATGTATAGAGCCCGTTATGTATAGAGCCAGCCATGTATAGAGCCATAGCCGCGAACAAGCGCAACACCGTGTTCATCATGCTCATGTTCCTGGTGATCGTGGCGGCGATCGCCTTCGCCGTGAACTTCCTCTGGGGTGGGGGCCGTGCGGGCGACTTCAGCATCTTCTACGCCGTCATCATCGGAGCGGGCCTCTACACGCTGTTCCAATATTTCTTCGCCAGCGGCCAGGCCCTCGCGATCACGGGCGCGCGGCAGATCCAGAAGGCCGACAATCCGCGCCTCTACCGGATCGTCGAGAACCTGTCGATCACGACCGGACTGCCGATGCCGAAGGTGTACATCATCAACGACCCGGCGCCCAACGCGTTCTCGACCGGGCGCGACCCCAAGCACGCGTCAGTGGCGGCGACCACGGGCATCCTCGACCTGATGGATGACTCGGAACTCGAGGGCGTCATGGCTCACGAGATGGGCCACGTGCAGAACTACGACATCCGTGTCTCGACGATCGTCTTCGGCCTTGTCGTCGCGATCGGATTCCTCGCCGACATCCTGCTCCGGCTGAGCCTCTTCGGTGGGTTCGGCGGTCGCGGACGCGACAATAACAACAGTGGCGGCGGAGGTGGCGGCAACCCGGTCATCCTCGTGCTGAGCATCGTTGCCCTCGTGGTCTCGCCGATCCTGGCCGCGCTCATCCAGGCCGCGATCTCCCGTCAGCGCGAATACCTCGCGGATGCGTCCAGCGCCATGATCACCCGCAACCCGCCAGAGCTCGAAAGCGCACTCGCGAAGCTCGGCCAATACGGTCGCCCGGTCGCGCGGCAGAACTCGAGCATGGCGCACATGTGGGTCGCGGATCCCAACAAGCCCGGCTTCATGGCCAAGCTGTTCGGAACGCATCCGCCGATCCCGGACCGCATCGCGCGGCTGCAGAAGCTCGGCGGCGGCTTCTAGCTGGTGCTGGTGCTGGTGCTGATGTGGGTGTGGGTGTTGATGCCGGCGCTGGTGTGGGTGCTGGGCCCGGCGCGCGGCGACCTGACACTTGTTGTCGTCGCCAAGCTGTAGCAACGACAACTGGTGTCAGGTCACTCGGCGAGCTGGGGTTCTGGGAGAGGTGGATGTGTGTGGCGCGCGGCGACCTGACAGTTGTTGTCGTCAGCAGACTGTTGTAGCGGCAACTAGTGTCAGGTCGCTTGGCGCACCGGTCGCCGGGCGTCTAGGTCGCCGGG
>JAODMY010000088.1 GCA_025465535.1 Glaciihabitans sp. | reverse complement strand
ACGAAGGAGATCCGTTCGATTCGGGTCACGAACGTGCCGTTGGGGACGCTTTTGAGCAGTAACTCCTTCGTTTTCGGAGGGGTCAGGGTCAGGGAGGGGCTCGGAGGGGTCAGGGTCGGGGAGGAGTTGGTCAGGGGCAGGCAGGGGTCAGGCAGCAGTCAGAGCACGAAGCAGCGAGAAGCAGGACAGGGCACAGCACCATGACAGAGATACGTTCCATCGAGTACGGCGATCCGCGCGCCGTTGCGCTCCGTGCCGCGATGGATGCCGAGATGCACGCGCTGTACAACAAGGGCAGCCGTGATCTGCCCGACGGCATGCAGGCGAAGATAGACGCGGCCCTCGCGATCGATCCGGCCAGGATGATCGTGACGGTCGGTGTGTTCGATGAGGATGAGGCGTCCGATGAGGATGCGGCGTCCGATCGGGATGCGGCGGTTGCGCCCGCCGCACAGGTGCTTGTCGGACACGCGGCGCTTCGCTGGTTCGAGGACTCGCTCGAGGTGAAACGGGTGTTCGTCGACCCGGCCTACAGCGGTCGCGGCATCTCGAAGCTGATCATGCGGGAGCTTGAGCGCATCGCGCGGGAGCTGGGGGCGAGATCCCTGATCCTGCAGACGGGCAACCTGCAGATCGAGGCGATCACGCTGTACGAGAAGCTCGGCTACCTGTCGATCGAGCGGTTCGGGCTGTACGCGCCGGTTCCGTTCTTCCTTTGCTACGGGAAAACGCTGGCCTAGTCAGCGCACTACAGTACAGCGCGTGGCGCGAAGCTGTTCGCGGGGACTTCCAACCCGAGGTGGTCGCGCAGAGTGCTGCCGCGATACTCGGCGGGGAAGAGTCCGCGCCGGGTTAGCTCTGGCACGACCAGCCGGGCGAAATCGTCGAACTGTTCGGCGAAGGCGGAGAGCACGGTGAAACCGTCGGTGGCGCGATGGCGGAACCAGGTCTCGAGGTGATCGGCGACATCCTGCGTGGATCCGACGACGATCGGCGCGACGACCGCGTGCGCGACCAGCAGGTGGCGGAAGGTGATGCCCCGGCTGCCGCCGATCGTGCGCCCGGACCGTGCTGTGACGACCTCGACCAGGTGGCGCCCCGCATCGCTGAATCGCTGGGCGAGCCGGTCCGGAACGACCTCGTCGATCACGATCCCGGTCAGCGGAACGCCGAGGACGCTGGAGAGCACGCGAATCGTGCGGTTGGCTGGCAGCCCGTCGACCTCGCTTCTGTCCGCGACGATCTCGACCGGAACCAGGGCGACGAGTTCGTCGTAGATGCCCCAGGCATCCTCCCGCGTCTCGCCCACGATCGGGAAGATCGAGGTCAGCAGCAGGAACTCGTCGGGGTCGCGGCCGTGGGATTCCGCGAGCGCTTTGGCGCGCGCGTAACCGTCGACCGCATCCCGCAGCGTCTTCGGTGAGACGAAGGAGACGTCGGCTGTGCGCGCGGCAAGGTCGCGCGAATTTTCGGCTGCGCCCACGATCGCGATGGGCGGATGTCCCTGCGGCGGCCGCGGAACGTTGAGTGGGCCCGTGGATGATCGGTGCTGGCCATCGAACCCGAGAACGTGCAGTCCGCGCGGATCGATGAGTTGGCCGGTGTCGACGTCGGCGATGAAGGCGTCCTCATCCCAACTGTCCCAGAGCCCGCGCAGGATGTGCACGAACTCGCTGGCCGCCGCGATCCGATCGGCGTCGGCGTGCACATTCCGCCAGCCGAAGTTGCTGGCCGACTGGGTCTCGGACCCGCTCGTCACCACGAGCCCAACCCGGCCGGCGCTCAGGATGTCGATGGATGCGGAGGAGCGTGCCGTCGAATACGGCTCGGCGTGTGAGGAGCTGACGGTAGCGATCAGACCGATCCTGCTGGTGATGGCCGCGAGATAGCCGATGGCCGCGAGGGGCTCGATGCGCGCAAGGAGGTAGGGATCGGTGAACTCGAACTCGGGGGAGGTGGCCAGCCAGTCACCGAAGTAGAGAAATTGCAGGCCGGCGCCCTCGGCGCTCGCCGCGATGCGGGCGAGGGCCGCGCGGTCGTCCCGAGGGTCGCGATGTGCGCCGGGGTAGCGCCAGCCCGAGGGCCACGCGCCGAGGGTCCGGACCGTCGCCCCGAGGATCAGGTGACCATTTGGACCGTGCGCCATGCCTGCGACCTTAATCGCGACGGCCCGAAACGTCACGGGGATTACGAAACGTGACGATCAAGTCACTGTGTTACGCGGATCCGGACGCCCGACTTGCGCTGTCTCTTAGTTTCGGGAACACAAATCCCGCAGTCCACCTGTATTCCGGCACCTCCAACCCAAAGGAATCCGTACCGTGTCTCGAACTCCCACCGTCCCCCGCACGCTGTCCGTGGCCGCGCTCGCTCTGGTTCTCGCTTCGGGACTCGTGGCGTGCGCTGGCCAGTCCGGCTCGACCGTCGCGTCGAGTAAGCCCGTCTACGGCGGGACCCTCACCTACCTGCAGGATCGCTCGGAGACCTGCCTCGATCCGGAGGTCGGCGGCGACATCCCGCAGGCCATGATCGGCCAGCAGGTCACCGATGACCTCGTCTACGAGGGTCCGGGCGGCAAGATCGAGCCATGGCTCGCGAAATCCTGGACGGTCTCCCCGAACGGACTTACCTACACGTTCACGGTGCGCGATGATGTCAAGTTCACCGATGGCACGGCCTTCAACGCGGCCGCAGTGAAGACCAACCTCGACCGCGTCGTCGATCCGAAGACCGGATCCTCGACGGACGGTGGCTACATCGCCCCGTTCTACGCGAACTCGAAGGTCCTGAGCCCCTACGTGCTGCAGGTCAACCTGAAGCAGCCCGATACCGCGCTCCTCAACGTGCTCGCGCAGGGCTACATCGGCATCGAATCGCCGGCCGGCATCGCCCGCGGCCAGGAAAAGAACTGCGCCGATCCGATCGGCACGGGCCCGTTCAAGATCCAGAGCTACACGCCGACCCAGCAGGTCGTTCTCGTGAAGAACAAGAACTACAACACGGCGCCTCCTGGATCCGCCCACTCGGGACCCGCCTACCTCGACAAGATCATCTGGAAGATCGTGCCGGATGGCACGGTCCGCTACGCCGCACTGACCAAGCAGCAGGCCGACGTCATTTACTACCCGCCGGCCCAGGACTGGAAGGCGCTGCTCGCGAGCGGCCAGAAGATCCTGACTCACGAGCGTCCGGGTAGCCCCAACGGCATCACCTTCAACGTCACGAAGGCGCCGCTGAACGACGTCAGCGTTCGCCAGGCGATCATCTACGCCTCCGATGAGGCGACCAATCTGAAGAGTGCGTACTTCGGCACCTATCCGTACGTCGGAAGCCCGCTGGTGAAGGGCACGCCCGATTACGACGCCTCGCTGCAGAACGCGTACCCCGCGAGTGTGTCGAAGGCGAACTCGCTTCTGGATGCCGCCGGCTGGACTACGAGGGACGCCGCTGGCTACCGCACGAAGAACGGCGTCGAACTCAAGGTCACCATCCCGTACGGCTCGGATGCTGGCCAGACGGCCGCCGAGGACCTGACGCTCTACCAGGACATCCAGGCGTCGGAGAAGAAGGCCGGAATCAACATCGTCCTGCAGCCGATCGGCACCGCCGCGCTCAATAACCTGTATTCGTCGCACGACTACCAGACGCTGGCGGGCGACTACTGGATCACGAACACGCCGGACGTTCTGCGCACGCTGTTCTCGACCCAGGCCCTCAAGTTCTACGGCACGAACGGCGACGAGTACTCGAACCCGACGCTCGACAAGCTGTTGAACGACGCGCTGTCCGAGCAGGATGCCACCAAGCGGACCGCGCTCTACCAGCAGGCCCAGAAGCTGGTGTCCGGTGCGGCGCTGCAGCTGAACCTCTACCCGGCGCAAGAGCGCCTTGCCTACAACGCGAACATCCACGGCATCACCGCGGACTACGCGGTCGGGCTCCCGGACTTCCACGACACCTGGATCTCGAAGTAGGAGGCGTTCATGACAGCCACAGCGACGGCCACCGCAACTGAGCCGACCCGGTTCGAGGATGACCTCGACTCCGACTTCAGTGCAGACTTCAGTGCTGGGGCCACCGGGGCGAACCGGCGCGGCGGAGGGTGGCGCCGCGTCGCGCGCACGGTCGGGACGGGCATCCTCGTCCTCTGGGGGGCCGCGACCGTCACGTTCATCGCGGTCAACGCGATGCCGGGAAATCCGGCGATCGCGATGGCCGGCGGCGCCGGCAGCCACCCGAGTAAGGCGCTCGTCGCGGCGGTCACCGCCCAGTACGGGTTCGACAAGCCGCTGGTCATCCAATACCTGATGTACCTGCTGCAGCTCGTGCAGGGGCACCTCGGATTCTCGTCGTCCCAGAAGATGCAGGTCGTGGATGTGATCGCCCAGTCGATCTGGCCGACGCTGCTGCTGACCGGCAGCGCGCTGGTGCTCGCCTGGGTGATTGCGATCGCGTCCAGCCTGCTCACGGTGCGCAGGCGTCGCGCGGTGTCATCGCTCGGATCGGGCCTCGAGGTCCTCTCCGCGGCGCTGCCGCAGTACTGGCTCGGCATCGTGCTCCTCGAGGTGTTCGCGTTTTCGCTCGGCTGGATCCCGGCGACCGGGGGAACGGGAGTGGTCGGCCTGATCCTCCCGGCCCTCACCCTCGCGATCCCGCTCGCCGGATTCATGTCGCAGGTGACGCGGGACGAGTTCGATGCGGCGCTCGAACAGCCGTTCGTGGTCTCCGCCCGCGCTCGCGGAATGAGCGACGGGGGCGTGCGGGTGAGGCACGCGCTGCGGCACGCGATCCTTCCTGGGCTGACCCTCTCCGGCTGGGCGATCGGATCACTGATCAGTGGCGCCGTGATCGTCGAGACGCTGTTTTCGCGCAACGGGCTCGGCGGCGCGCTGCTCGGGGCCGTCACCCAGCAGGACATGCCGCTGACGGTTGGTGTCACGCTCATCGTCGCCCTCACCTACGTCATCGCGAACATCGTGGTTGACGCGTTCTACGTCATCGCCGACCCTCGACTCAGGAGCCGCTCGTGACCGCTATTGACTCGCACACCTCGCTCTCCGGCGTCTCCTCTCGCGCCGCATCGACGACGAGACTGCTCGGGCGTCTTCGGATCGGCCCGATCCTCTCGGTCGTCTTCCTCCTGTTCCTGGTGGTCGCCGTCGTCGATCCGTCGATCCTGACCCACTACCAGCCACTCGCCGTCGATCCGGCGCATTCGCTCGAGGCACCGTCGGTGGCGCACTGGTTCGGGACCGACCAGTCCGGGCGCGACATCTTCGCCCGCGTCGTGTACGGAGCCTCGGCATCCCTGTCGATCGGCGTCATCGCGACCGCGCTCGGGATGGCCGTCGCCGTGATCCTCGGCGTCATCGGGGGGCTCGGCGGACGGTTCGTGGATGGTGTGATCAGCCGGGTGCTGGAGATCCTGTTCGCCTTCCCGGCGCTGCTTCTCGCGCTGCTGTTCGTGACGATCTTCGGTGCGAGCGTGACTTCGCTCATCATCTCGGTCGGACTCGGTTCGGCCCCCGGATACGCGCGGATGGTGCGCGGTCAGGTCATCGCGGTCAAGAACGCGCCGTACGTCGAAGCGTCGTACGTCCTCGGACACTCGAGGGCGCGGATCCTCCGCCAGACCATTCTTCCGAACGCGATGCGGCCTCTGCTCGTCCTCGGGACGCTCGGGATCGGGCAGTCCATCGTCTGGGCATCCTCTCTCAGCTTCCTCGGCCTCGGCGCCGCGCCGCCCGCTCCGGAGTGGGGCGCGATGCTCGCCGCCGGCCGCGACTTCATCTCGAGCGCGTGGTGGGGCGAGTTCTTCCCCGGTGCGATGATCGTGCTCGTCACCCTCGCAACGACCTCGCTCGGACGCTACCTCGCGCGCCGACTCGAGGGACGGGGGAGCGAAGCGTGAGCGCTAAGGCGGCGTTGACCGTCAGCGATCTTCACGTCGGATTCGGTGCAGGATCCGACTACCGCGAGGTCGTCAAGGGCGTCTCGTTCAGCCTCGATCCCGGCGAGTGCCTCGCGATCGTCGGGGAGTCGGGGTCGGGCAAGAGCGTGACCGCTCGAGCGCTCATCGGACTCGCGGGGTCTGGTTCGCGGGTCGCGGCATCCACTCTGGAATTGCACGGCAGGGACGTGCGCGAAGCGAACGACCGCACCTGGCGCGGGATCCGGGGAAAGGATGTCGGCTTCGTTCTGCAGGATGCGCTCGTCTCGCTCGATCCGCTTCGCCCGGTCGGCAAGGAGATCGTCGAAGCGCTAAAACTCCACCGCTGGGGTGACGCGAAGTCGCGTCACGCGCGCGTGCTCGAACTGCTCGAGCAGGTCGGTGTGCCTGAGCCGCAGATCCGTGCGCGGCAGCTGCCAGGCGAACTCTCCGGCGGACTGCGCCAGCGTGCGCTCATCGCCTCCGCGATCGCCCTCGACCCCGGCGTGCTCATCGCCGACGAGCCGACGACAGCGCTCGACGTGACCGTGCAGGCGCAGATCCTCGAACTGCTCGAACAGACCAAGGCGCGGGGCAAGGCCCTGCTCGTCATCAGCCACGATCTCGCGGTCGTCTCACGGCTGGCCGATCGCGTAGCCGTGATGAACCAGGGCGTGATCGTCGAGTACGGTCCGACGTCCGAGGTCCTGTTCAATCCGCGCGACTCGTACACGCGGAGGCTGCTGGATGCCGTGCCGAGCACGCACTCGCGCCGGGCTCGCCTGTCGGGGGACGCATCCAGTTCCATCGCCGCGGGAGCCAAGCCGGTAGTGACGGGAAAGCCGATCATCACAGCGGAGAACCTGACCAAGAGCTACAAGGGACCGGATGGCGTCAACCGGACGGTCGTGAAAGACGTCTCTTTCGAGCTCGGGATCGGTGAAACCCTCGGCGTCGTCGGCGAATCCGGGTCGGGCAAGACCACGGTCGCCCGGCTCGTGCTGGCGGTGACGGCGCCCGACAGCGGGCGCGTCCTGGTCAACGGTGAGGACTGGTCGTCGATCCCGGAGAAGCTGCGGCGCCCGTCCCGGCGGCTGATCACCTCCGTCTACCAGGATCCGCTGAGCTCATTCGACCCGCGTTGGACCGTCGGGCGAATCATCACCGACGCGCTGCCAGCGGGGGAGTATCCGACCCCCGTCGCACGACGAGCCCGCGTCGACGAGCTGCTCGGACTGGTTGGACTGGGACCGGAACACCTCGCCAGACGACCGCTGCACCTCTCCGGCGGACAGCGCCAGCGAGTCGCGATCGCCCGAGCGCTCGCGCCGGAGCCCGCCGTCATAGTCTGCGATGAATCGGTTTCGGCGCTGGATGTCTCGATCCAGGCGCAGGTGCTCGACCTGCTGGCCGACATCCAACAGCAGCTCGGCGTCAGCTACCTCTTCATCTCGCACGACCTCGGCGTCATCCACCACGTGAGTGATCGCATCCTCGTGATGCACAACGGTCGTATCGTCGAACAAGGACCGGCCGACGAGATCTTCACCTCCCCCAGGGATCCATACACGCAGCAGCTGCTCAGCTCGCTGCCCACGTTAGAGAAAGCACACGTATGACCAAGCAAATATCCTTCAACCTGTTCGAGATGAACTGCGTTGGACACATCTCGCACGGCCTCTGGGCGCACCCGGAGAACACCCGGCACCGCTTCAACGACATCGATTTCTGGATCGAAGAGGCCAAGCTGCTCGAGGAGGGGCTGTTCGACTCGGTGTTCCTCGCCGACGTGATCGGCACGTACGACGGGTACCGCGGGGGCCCGGAAACCGCGCTCGCCGAGAGCGTGCAGATCCCGAGCAATGACCCGCTGCTGGTCATCCCCGCGATGGCTGCCGTGACCAAGCACCTCGGATTCGCGGCCACCTTCTCGACGACCTACGAGCCGCCGTTCGCGTTCGCGCGCCGCGCATCCACCCTCGATCACCTGACCAAGGGCCGCTTCGGCTGGAACATCGTCACGTCCTACCTTCCCAACGCCGCGCGCAACTTCAGCCTGGACGACGAGGTCGCGCACGACGACCGCTACGCCCTCGCCGACGAGTTTCTCGACGTGGTCTACAAGCTCTGGGAGGGATCGTGGGATGACGACGCGGTCGTCATCGATCGCGCCAACAACGTCTACACGGATCCGTCGAAGGTTCGCTACATCAACCACGTGAGCGAGCACTATCGCGTCGCGGG
>JAODMY010000067.1 GCA_025465535.1 Glaciihabitans sp. | reverse complement strand
GACGCGTAGGTTCCCTGCTGGCTGTAGCTGCCGTCCTTGTAGCTGCTGGTGGCGGGTTTGCTGGCGCTGCTCGAGCCGGTGGCGGGCGTGCTGGTGGCGGGCTTGCTGGCGCTGCTCGGCGACGATGTGCTGGTGGCGGGTTTGCTGGCGCTGCTCGATGACGATGAGTCGGTGGCGGGCGTGCTGGCACTGCTTGTTGGTGTCGCGCTCGCCGTGCTGGCGCTGCTCGATGGCGTTGTGCCAGTAGATGCCGTGGTGTTTGACGACCTCGCCGGAGCGGCCGCGGCGCTGCAGCCGACCAGGGTTGTTCCGAGGATGCCCAGGCCGGCAATGGTGATGACAGCGGTCTTGGCGCGAAGCGGGCTGCGGCGAAGATTGCTACCCGAGATTCGACTGGGGGCGAGCGATCTGGTGCGCGGTGCGTTGGTCATGGATGTCCTAGTCGATATGGAACGGATTGGCCGGTCGCCCGGTTGGGTCGGGCCGGCGCGATACCGGCTGCGACGTTCAATGGAGATTGCCGTATTTCCCATCGACTGAAGCGGTGTCAGATGTCAATCCGCTTAGGCGAGAGAGCGTTTCGGGCAACATCCGAAGGAACGCCTACACACGGTTCAACGGAGCAGGTGCCCGATTAGTTCACGTCCTTGCGCCCGCGCTGTTGCGGGAGCATCGCTTCCACAGTGAATGGATGCAGGGAGGGCGCACTACCTACGCGGCCAGCTCGCTCGCAATGAGCACTTCGGCCGCAGCCCGAGCCTGGAATGCCGCTTCGGGTCGCCCCGAGATTGCCGCGGTCGTCTGGGCACCTTCGGCGAGGATCGCCAGTTGGGCGGCCAGAACAGGAGATCCACCCAATTCTTTGACGAGGCTCGCGACGTAGTGCTGGAACGCTAACTTCTGCCGACGGGCGATCTCCGCGACGTCGGGCGACACTGCGCCTAGTTCGCCAAAGGAATTGATGAAGGCGCAACCCCGAAAGTCGTCCTGCCGGAACCAACCGTCCAGGAAATCGTAGATCGCGAGCAGCTTGGCGCGCGGGGTGGTGGCCGAGGAGCTCGCGCGTAGGACTCCCTCATTCCACTCCACTATTCGTCCGTTGAGGACCTCCGCCAACAGAGCATCCTTCGACTGGAATAGCGAGTAGAGCCGTTTCAGAGATATGCCAGCGACGTTACGCACCGCATCCATTCCGACGGCTTGGATACCGCGCTGATAGAAGAGAGCGTCTGCGGCCCGCACCACCTGGGCGCGAGCCTCTTCCGAATCGATCAAGAAGAAAATCTCCTACTCATCTTGCGTTGAGAACGGTCGTTCTCTATAGTAGCAACAAAAGAAGAGAACGATCGTTCTCGATGAGAAGAAAGTAGATCATCATGCCGTATGTCACCGTCGGGAAAGAGAATTCGGGCGACGTCGAGTTGTATTACGAAGATCAGGGCACCGGTCAGCCCGTTGTCCTCATCCACGGCTATCCCCTTAACGGCGCTTCGTGGGAGCGCCAGACGCGCGAGCTGCTTGCCGCGGGGCACCGGGTAATTACGTACGATCGTCGCGGGTTCGGCTTGTCCAGCAAGGTCGGATTCGGCTACGACTATGACACGTTCGCGAGCGACCTTGACGCGGTGCTGTCCGCGCTCGATCTCCGGGATGTCATTCTCGTTGGCTTCTCGATGGGAACTGGCGAGCTCGCCCGCTATGTCGGGAAGTTCGGGTCAGAGCGGGTGGCGAAGCTGGCGTTCCTCGCCTCGCTGGAGCCATTCCTGGTCAAGACGGACGATAACCCGGGCGGGTTGCCGAAAGACATCTTTGACGGAATTGCCGCCGCGGCCAAGGGGGATCGGTTCGCCTGGTTCAACGACTTCTACTCGAACTTCTACAACCTCGACGAGAACCTCGGGAGCCGAATCAGCCAGGCGGCCGTCGACGGAAGCTGGAACGTTGCGGTCGGAAGTGCGCCGGTAGCGGCCTACGCTGTCGTTCCAGCATGGATTGAGGATTTCCGGTCCGACATCGCGGCCGTGCAAGCCTCAGGGATCCCAACCCTGATCGTCCACGGAACGAGTGACCGCATTCTCCCGATCGATGCAACCGGCCGGCGGTTCCACGACGCTCTGCCGGAGGCCGAATACGTTGAGATCGACGGCGCCCCGCATGGCATGCTCTGGACTCACGCCGACGAGGTCAACGAAGTACTTTTGCGCTTCGTCGCGAAGTAGCAGCCGAGGTCGCCGGCCGACTCGCGTCGGTCGGCGACCGGCGGCTCGTCACAGAGGTGAGGAACCCGGCGACGCGCCTTCTTTGGCGGAGAACAGGGCAGCGCTCTCAGGGGAGGCTTGTTGTTAGTAGTGCATGCCCATCTAACGGTGGCGATCTCTCCAGCCGCCCACTGCGCCCGGTGACCTGACGCTAGTTGTCAGTGCACCATTGGCGTGGCGGCAACTACTGTCAGGTCGACCACGCCCTCTGCGCTTTTGACCAGGCCCAGGCCTAACCACCTGCCGGAGGCACCGAGACTGAAGTTCCGGTGCCTCGCACCGTTATGGCGCGCCAACTGAACCGCCCCACGGCTACGGACGCGGCGATCGTCGGAACTCCACGGTATGTTCATCGTGAGGGATCACAGCCCTCTAGGTGCGCCGGGAAGACTGGTCGGCAATGTCTTGTCCGTACCCAGCTGGAGGTCGCCGTGACCCGATCCACTCGTCGATCACACGACCGCACGGATGCTCGATGACGGGCGCCAACTCATTCACCGTGACCGTTTTCGTGGTCGCCACGGCCATTGTTGTGGCTGTGCTGTCGAACCGGATCAGCGCTTGGATCCGAGTTCCCGCCCCTGCCTTGTTCCTGATCGCTGCAACCGTGGCCGCAAGATTCGTGCCCGGCGTTGGTGGCACCTCGGTCGCCGTCGAGGAACGAATCGTCTCGATAGCGCTGCTGTTCATCCTCTTCGACGGTGGAATGCACATCGGGTGGCGCCGCTTCCGCGCCTCGGCCGGTGCGATCACCTGGATCGGAGTCGCCGGCACCGCGGTCACCGCGGCCGCCCTCGCGGTCGCCGCGCATTTCCTGTTCGGCTTCGACTGGAGACCGGCACTGCTCATCGGGGCGGCACTGTCCCCAACCGATCCGGCCGTCGTCTTCTCGGTCCTCGGTAAGCGAGAGATTTCAGGGCGAACCGGCACCATCCTGGAGGGCGAGTCCGGCGCCAACGACCCGGTGGGCATCGCGCTCATGGTCAGCCTCGTTGCCGCGACCGGAACCGGCGCGGGCGCCGTCTGGGGAGGCGTCGGAGAGTTTGCCTTGCAACTGGGCATCGGTGCCGCCGTCGGAATTGTGGGCGGGTATGGGTTGTCCAAACTCATGCGCCACGTGTCGCTGCCGAACGAAGCCCTGTACGCGGTTCGAACTATCGCCTGCGCAGCCGTCATCTACGCGGCGGCGGCCCTCCTCGGCGGATCGGGGTTCCTCGCCGTCCTCCTCGCCGGAATCCTGGTCGGGGACGCGCGAGCACCGTACAAACGGGAGGTCGAACGGTTCAGCGCCGGGGTCGCCAGCGTGGCCGAGATCATCGCATTCTCGGTCCTCGGCCTCAGCGTGAACCTCGACAACGTATTCCGACCCGATGTGATCTGGACCGGCGTCGGAATCGCTGCGTTGCTCATCCTGGTGATCCGTCCCCTATTCGTCGGCCTCGTGATCGTGCCGATCAAGCTCAGAATGGGCGAACGGGCTTTCATCCTCTGGGCGGGGCTGAAGGGCGCCGTTCCCATCCTGCTTGGCATGTTCATCCTGCAGGCGCACATTCCCGGCGCATCCCGCATCTACGCGATCATCTTCGTCGTTGTGCTCATCTCGGTCATCCTCCAGGGCGGGCTCGTGCCTCTCTTCGCGAAGATCTTCCGGATACCCACCCGCCTGGTCGAGCCGGAACCCTGGGCGCTCGGCCTGCGATTCAACCAGGAGCCGCAAGGGCTCCAGCGCTACACCGTCGAGCCGGGTTCTCCTGCATCCGGTGCCACCGTCGCGGACCTAAACCTCGGAGAAGAGGGCTGGATCAGCATGATCAACCGTGACGGAGAACTCGTCCAGGTACGCGGATCCACGACGTTCCAACCCGGGGACGTGGTGCTCGCCCTCGGCGACAACGACGCACTCATCAGCAATCTCTTCATTGCCGCCAAACCCTAGGCGTCCTGCGCGAGAATCTTTCGATGAGGCGTATCGGGCTAGGGGAGGTCAGGGGATGATGGCGGCGCTATTGAGAACGCAACTCACTACGGCCCTGTCGTCAGGTACGCTAACGGGTCAGGAACGAGACCCGAAAGTGAGGTGTTCTGATGGTTGAGGTCACTCACCGGCAGACAGAACAGAAAGCTGCGGTGCGGTCCGCTCTGGAAAAATCAACCGACTTCATCTCGGCCCAGGACCTGCATGCTCGCCTGCGGGACAAAGGCTCGACGATCGGGTTGGCGACCGTCTATCGGAGCCTGAACGACCTGTCCCAAACGGGAGAAGCAGACGTGCTGCAGAGCGGCACCGGGCAGCTCTTCCGTTATTGCGGCAGTGGCGAACACCACCACCACCTGGTCTGCGTTGACTGCGGGAAAACCGTTGAGGTGGAGGTCCCGGTTGAGGAATGGGTGCAGAAGGTCAGCCAGACGAATGGCTTCACGCCAGTGAGGCATGTCCTCGACATGTACGGGCGGTGCGCCGATTGCGAGGCGATCCGGCGGTCCACCGCGCGCTAGAGCAACCGGTGGTCTGGTGCGCGGCGAGATGAATGTCCTGAGCCGAAATTGGCCGGCTGCCCTCCTTTGATCAGTCCAAGAATGTCGTCCCGCTATCGGCTGCGCGGGTCGGGATCGGTGCGTCGCCTGCCGGGGTCCGCTGTCTGCATTCGTTGGGACTAGTTCCTGCTATCGTGAATGACAATCGTTATCGATTAGCAGTCAAGTGCACGCGCTTATTCGTGCATTCGTGAGGTCGCCGCTGTAGTAGCATCCAATTGCGGTTGATAATCGTTATCAATAGCGCCGCAGCGAATTGTCCCAAGATTGGAATGTCCCACAGTGCAGATCAAGAAAGTGATGGTGGCCGTCATCGCCACCGCCGCAGTATCCCTTTCGTTAGCGGGATGCTCGAGCACAACCTCGTCCGCGTCCGCTGATAACGCAAAAATCCAGGCTGTGGGGGCGGAGAACGAATATGCGAGCGTCATCTCGCAGGTCGGCGGCAAATATGTCACCACCACCGCCATCATGAATAACCCCAACACCGACCCGCACACTTTTGAGGCGAGCGCTTCTGTGGCGAAAACCGTGAGCGCCGCGCAGTTGATCGTGCAGAACGGGCTCGGATACGACGCCTTCATGACGAAGATTGAATCCGCATCGAGCTCCTCGAGCCGCAAGGTAATCGTCGCGCAGAACGTGCTGGGTCTTCCCGACAGCACGCCCAACCCGCACCTTTGGTATGACCCGAAGACCATGCCGGCAGTGGCAAAACAGATCGCTGCGGACCTGTCTTCGATCCAGCCGGCCCACAAGGCCTACTTCGAGTCGAATCTGAAGACATTCGACGACTCCCTGACCGCGTGGACTGATGCCCTTGCATCATTCAAGTCCGCATACCCGGGCACAACGGTTGCAGTGACTGAGCCCGTAGGGGATTACATGTTGCAGGCGGCGGGGGCCGACATCAAGACACCCTTCTCATTGCAGGCGGCGATCATGAACGACACGGATCCGTCCCCGCAGGACAGCGCCACGCAGGATTCGCTGTTCACTAACAAGTCAGTGAAGGTGTTCGTCTACAACGAGCAGGTCACGGACGCCATCACGGCGAAGTACCTCGCGCTAGCGCACCAGAACAACATCCCGGTGGTGGGCGTGTATGAGACGATGCCTACGCCCGGCTACACCTACCAGACCTGGATGATGGCGGAACTAAACGCACTGAAAAAAGCCGTCACCGACGGAACCTCGACAGCGAAACTGTAACCACTGAAGATGAGCACTCATACCACCGACGTCTCGGACGCCGTCCTCACCGTCCGCGACGTCGGGGTGTGGCTATCCGGCCGTGAGATCCTCTCCCACGTTGACTTCTCCGTCCGCCCTGGCGAGTTCGTCGGCCTCATCGGGTCAAACGGGGCGGGCAAGACAACCCTGCTGAGGTTGATCCTGGGCCTGCTGAGACCCACCTCGGGCAGGGTCACCATCGCCGGCATCCGCGGGCGCCGCAGAGCCGGAGTCATCGGGTACCTGCCGCAAAAAGTCGGCCTCGACGCTGACGTCCCTTTGCGGGCGCGCGACGTCGTCGCGCTCGGCCTCGACGGGCAACGCCTCGGTATCCCAATCCGCTCGAATCAACAGGGCGAGGCAGTCGAGGAAATCCTCGCTGCGGTGGGCGGACTCGGTTTCGCTGACAAGCGGATCGGGCAACTTTCCGGCGGGCAGCAACAACGCATCCTCCTTGCACACGCCCTGATCAGTTCTCCCCGTTTGCTGCTGCTCGACGAGCCGCTCGCGAATCTTGACCCGGCCAGCACCCACGACATCGTCACCCTTCTCGGAGACGTATGCGCACAGCGGGGTGTCGCGATTGTGCTGACCGCGCATGACATGAACCCGCTGTTGCCCGTGATGGACCGCATCGTTTACCTGGCTGGAGGTAAGGCCGCCGTCGGTACCACGGACGAGGTGGCTCGCACCGAAGTGCTGACCCAACTTTACGGTCGCCCCATCCAGGTCATCCGGGCCGAAGGTCGGGTCCTTGTCGTCGCAGGCGACACCCCCGACAGCGCAACACCGGCAGCTGGCCCGCTACTGAGTGCGCAGTCATCCCACGATCATCCGCTCCACGGTCAGGACCGAGCGTGAACGGCTTCCTCGGCACCCTATTCGCCCACGGGCTCCTCACCAGTGCGACGGTGCAGACCGCCCTCATAGTCGGCTGTTTCGTTGCCTTCATCACGGGAGTTGTTGGGGTCTTCACTGTCATCCGCGGGCAGTCCTTCGCCGGCCACGCCCTGGCCGACCTCGGTGCAGTTGGCGGATCCGGCGCATTCCTGATCGGCATCAGCCAACTGTGGGGTTTCGTCGGCGCCGGCATCATCGCCGCAGTGCTCATGGAACTTGTGGGAGTCAAACGCCTGCAAGGCCGCGACGTCGCAACCGGCATCGTCTTCGGGTCGGGCCTTGGCCTGACCGCGCTGTTCCTGTATTGGGACACCACTATCGCCAACACCAGCAACGCCGCCATCTCTGTCCTCTTCGGCTCCCTGTTCGTCATCGACACCTCCCTGGTGCCCACCGTTGTCATCCTCAGCGTCGTCGCGCTGCTCTTGATCGTCGCGATCTACCGTTGGCTGCTCCTCGACGCGGTCAACCAGGACATGGCGACCGTCCGCGGGGTGCCGGTGAGGCTGACCGGCATTGTGTTTCTCATCGCCCTCGCTCTCGCCGTCGAACTCTCCTCCCTGACAATCGGCGCAATCCTCTCCACCGCTCTCTTGATTGGGCCCGCGGCAATCTCGCTCCGACTTACCAAACGCATCGGCATCGCCGTCATCGCATCCGGCTTCATCGGGGTCGCCGCGACCGCAGTCGGGATCGTGATCTCCTACGACAGCTACTACTGGTTTGGCACCCACCAGAATTGGCCCGTCAGCTTCTGCATCGTCGCCCTCATCTTCATCAGCTACGTCCTCACTGGTGCCGCCATCGCGATCCGCGATCGGATCACCCGCGAGTCCCCGGTACCTCATTCCGTCCTGAGCCGGAAGGCGGCTTGACGTGTTCGCTTCGTTCATGACCAATACGTGGATCGCCGGGTCGATCATCGCCGTCATCGCCGGGGTCGTCGGGTTTTTTGTCGTCCTCCGCGGGGCGTCGTTCCTCGCCCACGCGATCCCGCACGGCGCTTTCGCCGGCGCCGCCGGAGCAGTCTTGATCGGGGCGGATCCGCTGCTCGGCCTAGGCGTCTTCGCCGCAGCCGGGGCGCTCACCGTGTCCTTCCTCGGTCGGCGAGCCCGCGCCGATGTCGTTACCGCCCTCGCGTTAGTGATGATGCTCGGCCTTGGGGCCCTGTTCCTCAGTATGAGTTCCCAATACTCCAGCGAAGTGTTCGCGCTCCTGTTCGGGCAAGTTCTCGGGGTCAGCTCCCTGGAGATCGTGCCCATGGTGATTCTCGGCGCGGTGTGCCTGATCGCCGTCGCCGTCTTCTACCGGCCCATGCTGCTCAGCTCGGTGCTGCCGGAGATGGCTGCCGCACGTGGCATCAACGTCCAAGCCGTCACCGTCCTCTTCTCCCTCATCGTTGCCCTCGCCACCACCACCAGCGTGCCCGTGGTCGGGGCGCTCCTGATGTTCAGCCTCCTCGTCGGGCCCTCTGCTGCCGCACGCTCGTTCACCTCGAGGCCTCCCACTGCGATCATCCTGTCTGTGTGCTTCGCGCTGGCCATAGTGTGGGCGTCGATCGCCGCCGCCTATGCCAGCGACCTCCCGGTCGGGTTCTTCGTTACCGCCGGCAGCGGCATCCTCTATGCGATTGGACGTGTCTGGGCCGTACTGCTGTCTTCTCGCAGCCGCCGCACAGGCCGTTCGACGACTCCATCGGCCCTGCCAGTGCAGTAGTCCTCTCGCGGGCTCATCGCACCGAGACCCTTCCAGTTCTTCACCAGACAATGGTCGGGACGCCACGCCGGAGCACGCCCTCGAGTTGGGCCCGAGCGCCCACAACGTCTCGACACTGGGATTACCTTCGCGGGATTCCCGGCACCTAGAACCGTTCTGGCGCCCGATAGGTCCCATTCAGCTCGCGTTTGCCGCGGCCACCGCATGATGCAGCATCGCCACCGCAGACCACTGCATGAGTTCCGTGGCCTCGTCGCGGTTGAGGCCGGCGATATCGGTTAGCCAAACAAGCGATTCGATGCCAACAGCACTGCGAATCGCGACAGCGAGCCGATGCACCTCTGGTTCGGTGAGCTGAACCAGGAGTGGCGAGAGTGCATCCTCGAACCATCCGATTGCTCGACCTTTCCGTAATGGGAGGTCAACGGATCCGGCATCGGGATCCAGGGAGAGGCGGAGCATTGTTCGCTGCTGGTGTTCGGTTTCGACTATCAAGCGCGTGAAAGCTTCGACTGCTGACTTCAGTCGAGTCTCCGGGTCGTCGGAAATGTCGGGAGGGATGAGAGAGATGATGTCCGTCTCCGGGTGGGCTGCGACGAGAAGCGCCTTCTGGTTGGGAAAGTACCGATAAGCGGTCGTGCGCGAGATGGATGCCGCCGCGGCGGCATCCTCGACAGTCGGAGACGATCCTCCCTTCGCCACGAGTTCTCTCGCTGCGGCGACCAGCTGGTTCCTGGTGCGCAGCTTCTGCTGGGTGCGACCGGATCGTTCATACGGCATTGACATGAGCCTTACGGTACCTTAGTCTCATTATGGGGTTCAAGTACCATAACGAGTGAGGTCGTCATGAACGCTTTGACCAGTACGGTGCGTGAGAGTGACGAGGGCGAACGACGCTGGTTCTGCGGCGGAGGGACGCACACCTGGATCGCAACCGAAAGCGATACTGGTGGGACTTTCCTGCTGTTCGAGGATGATCTCGATCAAGGCAAAGTGACTCCGTTACACCAGCATCCGCACGCAGAAGAGACCTTCTATATGACGGAAGGTGAGATCCTGCTTTCGCTAGATGGGCAGCAGCGCACACTGCACGCCGGCGGCAGAGCGATCATCCCGCGCGGTGTACCGCATGCGTTCCTGGTCACCTCGTCACGGGCACGGATGTTGTGCCTCCAGACGCCCGGAGGAGGCGAGGAGTTTTATCGCCTTGCAAGTACCCCAGCAGTCGAGGGACAACGGCAGCCGCCGGTCGACTTCGACAGGGTGCGCCAGGCAGCGGACGAAACCGGCGCTATCGTGCTTCTGGGCCCGCCTCCATTCCCGGCGCCGTGACCCGTCCAAACCGTCTAGGGCCGTTACTGCGGGAGCAGCCCGAATCGTCTAGCCACCACGACCACGTGGGTGACGACTGCCTCGATCATGATGACCGTGAGCCCGGTGGCTGGCACGGTCAGCTCCCTCAACCGAACCTACGTGACAGGTGTCGACGACCGCGGGATCGCTCCCGACCAGATACTCAAGGTGTAGGCAAAGCACGGAGCGGAACTCAATTGCTCCCGCTTGTTCTGGAAACTGGAGTTCACATCCCAAGTGGCGACGCTGAAACTTTGCCAGATGTCGGCGTGAGCTGATCAGCGGTCGGGGTGCTTTTCGACCTTACGAACGTGGCCGGATTTGTCGTAGTGACTCCACTCGCCCGACCTCTTGCCTGCGACCCAGCGTCCCTCATCCATCAACGCGCCGTTGTCGTGCCAGCGCTGCCAGAACCCATCCTGCTCACCATTGACGAAGGAGCCCCTCTGGAGCAGCTCGCCATTTTCGCGCCACCACGTCCACGCGCCGGTGAACGTGCCGGCCTCGAATTGCCCCTCGGCCTTCTTCTGGCCGTTCTTGTACCAGTACTCGCATGCGCCGCTCTTTTCGCCGCCGGAGTAGTGCTCGACTCCGCTGAGTGATCCATCAGCGAAGTGGATTCTGTGCTCGCCGTCGGAGGGTGGAGGGGTGGCGGTCATGTGCTGAGAATACGCGTCGGCCCGCGTCGAGGGTTCAGCTCATGCCTTCCACCTCTTGTGGGCAGTACCCGTTGCCTGGTCGATCGGATATCCACTGTGGCTGTTGCAACGTGGCCAATGGTGCGGCTACGGCGGTTGTTGGGCGCAGAACGTCGATTGGCACCTGACCGGCTCCGCGGCGGGAATCACCATTTCGGTCATCGGCGGGCTCTTTATCGTCGCGGCGTTCGTCATCCCGCCCTGGCTTTGGCCCTGGTGGGCACGCCTGATCATTGCTCTGCCGCTCGCCGCGTTCGACATCTACTATTTCGGCTGGGGGAATGCACCGTCAGGGATTCCTTCCATCCCGACGCTGGGGAACGAGTTTTTTTGAACCGTGAACGTGCAGCCGGGCGTCGTGCCTACGTCATTCTCCGGCGTCGGGCCTCGATCGATTGCTCTCACCCCTCATCCCTGAACGCGACCGTCTTCAGCGGATCGTTCGCGACCTCGGGGACGGTGACCTTTGGCTGAGCGGGAGCAGTATCGCTGGCGTCGCGGGATCACCTGGCACGCCTTCCACCTCTTGTGGACGCTGCCGCTCGCCTGGGTCATCGGGTACGGGTTGTGGTTCGCCGCGCGGCTTGGATGGTGCGGCTACGGGGGCTGTTGGGGAACGAACGCCCACTCGCCGCAGCTTGAATATGGGTTGGGTATCGCCCTCTCGATCATCTGCGGGTTGGCGATCGTCGCGGCCGTCGTCGTGCCACCGTGGCTGTGGCCATGGTGGATCCGCGTGATCATCGCAATACCGCTGGCCGCCTTGACATGTACTACTACGGCTGGGGTAACGCGCCGTCAATCATTCCCTTCATCCACCCGCTGTATTCCACGTTCTATTAGATCGAGAACGCGGTGCTACTCGCGCTGTCGAGCGCTAACGATGCTCGGGAAGAGGAGAAGCCCAGCGTGCAGCAGGGGGAGGGCTGCAACGCTGGGCTATCCGAATGCTGCTGGTCCTACGGGGTTGAACCACAGCATCGGAACTAACCAAAAACAGCACCTGTTGGTCGACTTGGGTGAGTCGAGGTTCCATTCTTGGACCGTTCGGCCTGACAGTTCGGGTTCTGTCGGCCTGCACTAGACATTACAGTATGTCCCCCTAAGCGCGGACAAACTTTTTGCCCCCAGTTCGGGGAGGTGCTGAGACCCTTGATTGGCTCTGGTTTTCAGCACGCTGGCCGATAGGGCAAACAGACCGATGCCGGCTATTCCTCCGAACGTGGTGCACCGAGCTTGGGTCAGGCGGCCAGATGGAATGTGCTCGCGAAGCGGTTGAGGAGGTCGCCGCGCCCACGCAGCACCTCGACCACGCCGGTCGAGATTGCTCGATCCGGGGCGAGCTTGCCGGAGATGAGGCGGTGGATGCCCGGACCCGCGGCGAAGGCGAGGTCGACCAGCCCGTCCTCGCGCGTCAGGTCGGACCGCCGGACATCCAGGCTGGAGCCGTCCACCCGGATGAGCAGCTCGGCTGGACCGAAGCGCGCCGCGTAGGCGGTCGACGGCAGGTTCGCCGCCACCTGCGGCCGGAAGGCGGTGCGCAGATCCATGGTCATCGAGTCGGGAGTGATGATCTGCTCCTCCCGCGGATCGCCCATCGCTTTGAAGCCCCAAGCGCCAAGCGCGAGCACGATGGGCTCGAGCTCGCGGCCGTAGGGTGTCAGCTCGTAGACGATGACGCGCGAGTGCGGCACCCGACGCAGGACGCCGGCCGCCTGCAACTCCTTGAGCCGCGCCGCCAGGATGTTGCTCGGGATGCGGGGGAGTCCCGCGGCGAGCTCTCCATAGCGGCGCGGCCCGACGAGCAGGTCGCGGACGATGAGCATGGCCCAACGCTCACCCACGAGTTCCAGGGCCTGCGTGATGCCGCCGTACTGGCCGTAGTCGCGTGCGACCATGTGTTTTCCTAGCTCCTGACCTCAGGCCTGCTGCTTCGCATAGGCCTCGGGACCCTGCGCGATCGCGACCGGGTCCATCCAGCCGAACTCGAGGAAGTTGCCGTCGGGGTCGGTGAGCTGCCGCTGGTACATGAAGCCATAGTCCGAGGCTGGTTTCGGTTCTGAGCCGCCTGCGGCGACGCCATCAGCAATGGCCTTGTCGACGGCCTCGCGGTTGTCGAGGAAGATCGCGGTCGACGCTGATGGATTGACCGCGGGGTCGCCGATCGGAAGGTCGGTGAAGGTCTGGAAGTACTCGCGCACCAGGATCATGAAGTAGCTGTGGTCTTCCTCGACAACGACGCAAGCCGCGTTGTGATCGGTGAAGAGTGGGTTGATGGTGAAACCGATCGCCGTGTAGAACGCCTTCGCGCGCTCCAGGTCGGTCACTGGCAGGTTGACGAACATTCCGGTCATTGTGGTCTCCTCTCGTGGGTCCGGTATTTGGACTGATACCCACACTTGCAAAAAACAAGTGCCACGTCAAGACCCCGCTTGCGGCGATTGCCCCACGGGATGCTCGATCTGCGCCGGGTGGCCTGACACTCGTTGGCACTTCCCGGCTCATGTGGCGACGACTACTGTCAGGGCCTGGCTGGCCGTACCGTCCACGGATCCTGCCACTGACCCTGTGCATGATCGATGGTCTCCCCGCGATTCGGTTCCCCGCAAGATCGCGGTCAGGACTTGACGTGGCGCAAGATCGCGGTCCCCGTGAAATTGAGGACAACTTGACCCTTCATGGACTTCTGATAGGTTGAGCCTGTCAGCCCCGGACCCGGTTCGACGTCCTGTCCGAACTGCGGGAGTGCGTTTTTGCTCTAAGTCGGCCCACATCACCACTGGAGCACGCTATGAAGCTGATATCTCTCTGTCGCCGCGACCGGTTTCGAGTCAGCGCCGCTGTCGTAATTGCCCTTGCCCTTACTGCCACATTCGCGGGTGCGTCACCGGCGGTAGCCGCGACTATTCCCGCGCTCGGGACGCTCGACGGCTACGACGTGCTTGCCGGGACGACCGTCACGAATACCGGTGCGACGATCGTCAACGATGGCGATATCGGGCTGTATCCGGGAAGCGCCGTGGTCGGCTTTCCCCCGGGGATCATCAACAACGGGGTGGAGCATGTCGCGGACGCGCAGGCGCTTCAGGCCAAGCGCGACTGGACTACCGCCTACAACGATGCAACCAGCCAGACACCTCCGACGCAGACGGGAATCATCGACCTCGCGGGGCTCACGCTCACTGCGGGTGTCTATGACGGTGGCGCAATCAGCAACTCCGGAACGCTGACGCTGAGCGGGGGCCCCAGTTCGGTATTTATCTTTCGCGCGGCGAGCACCCTCACGATCGGAGCCGGGAGCACCATCGCGTTTGTCGGTGGCGCGACACAGTGCAACGTGTTTTGGACTGTAGCGAGCTCCGCAACGATCGGCACGACCGCGACGTTTGCCGGAACGATTCTTGCGCGCACATCCATCTCCGCGGCGACCGGCGCGACCATCGGTGGACGACTGCTCGCGAGCACGGGAGCCGTCACGCTGCAGGGCAACACGATCAATCGTGACGTGGCGGGATGTGGCGCGCGTCCCGCCGTCGTCCCCAGCAGCCCGATCGTCACGGCTGCTTCACCAACTGCTGCCCCACCAAGTGCCGCTCCACCACGTGCCGCCCAATCAAGCGCCAGCAACGGGCTTGCCCTCACCGGCATCAATCCGCTTCCCGTCGGGATCCCGGCGCTCCTGGCTCTTGGTATTGGCTTGGCCTTCGTGATTTACAGAGCTCGTCGCAGGAGCTCAGCCGACGGAGCCTCGAGCAAATAATCGGAGAGTGGGGAACTTGCGCAGGCCCGCCAGGCTTGGCAATCTTTACGAGCTCGTTCCCTTCCTCCCGTGTTCAAGCAGCGCGACGACCTCGTCGTCCTCGGTCTGTCTGAAGTCGGCGTAGTACGGCGCGACGGCGCTGAAATCGGGCGGCTGGATGAGGCAGAGCACCGCGTCGGCTGCGTGCACCTGCTGGCGGGCATCCGGGCCGCCCACCGGGGCCGCAACGATCACCCGCTCGGCGCCGAAGTTCCGCGCGACCCGGCATGCGGCCGAGGCGGTGGTGCCGGTCGCGATCCCGTCATCCACGATGAGGGCGGTGCGGCCGGCCAGATCAGGCGGTAGTCGGTTAGTGCGCAGCAGCGCCGCTCGCAGTTGCAGAGTCCTCTGTTCCCGCTGCTCGACGGCGGCCAGCTGCGCGGGGGAAACACGGGCACGCGCGATCAGCTGTTCGTCGACTACCCGCACGCCCCCCTCGCCAATTGCACCCATTGCGACCTCCGGCCAGTCGGGCAGCCCGAGCTTGCGGACGAGGATGACATCCAGCGGGGCACCGAGCCGGGTGGCAACCTCCGCGGCGACGGGCACGCCACCGCGCGGCAGCCCGAGCACGACAGGATTCGCCAGGCCCAACTTTGCGATTGCCGCTCCCAGTTGCTGGCCGGCGTCGCGGCGGTCCGCGAAAGGCGGATCGTTCCGACTCCACGGCGTGCGCGCCATGTCAGGCCACCTCCCGGTCCCGGCTCAGACCGGTGCGGACTCCCAGACGAATCCGTCCGGGTCGGCGAACGAGCCGGCATCGCTGCTGATGACGAGTCGATGCGATCCGGTGCCGTCGGGGGAGACCCCCGCGGCGTCTTTCTTCGCCGAGGTCGCGACCTTCCAGATCGACCCATCGGGGGCCCGCACGACGCCGCCGTATCCCCACAGTGACTTCTCGACCGGCTTCAGCATCGTGGCACCGGCGGCGATGGCCGAGTCGAACAGGCTTCTGATTGTGGATGGCTGCGACACAATGAGCGAGAGCGTAAATCCGCGGAAGCCGGTCGTCGGGGCATCCGAGGCTCGTATCCGCACCTGTCCGCCGCTGCCCAGTCCGAAGGCGGCGGAGTAGAACTGCTCTGCTGCCCTGGGGTCAGCTACCTCGACGGTGACGGATTCGATGGATGTCATACCGGTCAGGCTAGTTCGCGCCTTGTGAGCAGTGCTTCTCCATTCCTGCTCGGTCCGGCCACCTGCTGCGTTTCGGGCGAGTTACCGGGCGCCAGCCGCACATCAACCCGCATCGACGAGCGACGTCCGTCAAAGACCTCGATGCCGTCAGCAAGTGCATCGACTCCTCCGACGTTGCCGGCGAAGACGACAAACGGCATCCCCGCAACATCCTCGTCGGCTCGTTCCGCGCGCAGCACCGAGATCATTCCGGGCAAGAGTTGGCCGAGAACCGTGGCCCGGCGGATCCCGAGGCTTCGCACCGCGACGTCATGCGAGGTGATGCCGCCCTTCGCGATCACCCAGGCGGGGTGGGCTGTAAGGGCTTCACGCACGACGTCGGTGAGTGCCGTTGAGACGAGCCGGGCGACGTCGAGGCTTGCGGCGCCGTCAGCTCCGGTGACCACCGTGCGCGACGTGAAGAGCATGACATCGGACTCCCTGAGCGATTCGCGAACGTGCGCGGCAACGCTCTCGAGATGGGTATGTCGGGTGGCCGGATCGATGACCAGTGGAACCGTCAGCTCGATTCGCGTAACGCCGCCCCGCGCCTCCGCGACGGCCATTTGCCGCACGGTTTGCTGCACGTGCGATCCGATCACCACGAGCCCGTGACCCGCGGATCGTCCAGACCCCCAGATCTCGGAGGCGTTCACGGGGCCGCGTGGGGCGAGCCCGATCAGTGACTGGATAAACGAGGGTCCCGTGCGGTGCAGGAATCGTTTGCCATGGTCCTGCGCCTGGTGCAGGCCGATGATCACGATGTCGAGGTCGTCGTAGGTGGTCGCGTTGACCACGATGAATTGCAGGTCGGTGGCGCGCTCGAGAATTTCGGCGACTCGATCCGGGCCGCCGTCCCTGATGTCGTCAAGCCCGACGCTGAGCACGTTTGCGCTCGGGATGACACCGCCGCTCCTCTCTTCGACGAACTCCCGAAGGTTGGATGACGAGAAGCCGAACGTGGCGTCCCTCGCGAATTCGCTCGCACCGACGGGGACCGGTTTGCCGCCGACCATGGCGTAGTGGACGTCGCCCTCCGTAAAGCGACCGGCCTCGAGGTAGGCGGGGACGAAGAGCACCCCGTCGAATCCGGCACCGAGTACCTCGCGGCGCACCGCGTCGAGGGCCTTGACCTCGTCGATGACGTGACCGCGCAGGGTCGAGTCGCTGCGGCTCACGATGTCGAACGGGGTGCCGAGTCGTTTCTCGAGTTCGAAAATCGCTTGCCCGGTCGTCTCGTCTGTGGCGATCGCATCGGCGGGCGTCATGCTCCGGGTATTCGTGAGAAAGAAGCAGGTCGAACCCGGACTGCTGAAGGCCTCGACGTAGTCGGCCTCATCGGTTGAGGTCACGAGCGAGACGTCGTGGACGGACTGCGATCCAGTTGGGTCATCGTCCAGGACCGCGGTGCGACGCTGGTTCAGCGACCGATAGTCGCGGATGGTCGTGCGGAAGTCGCTCACGAGACCTGCAGACCGCCGTTGATGTCGTACGTCGCGGCGGTGATGAAGCCCGCGTCTTCGCCCATCAGGAATGTCGTAAGCGCTGCCACATCGTCCGTGGTCCCGATCCTGCCGACGAGGATGCCATCCGCCAGCTGCGCCTTGCGATCGTCGGTGAGCGTGCCACCCATGATGTCGGTGTCGATCGGGCCTGGTGCAATGGCATTGACCGTGATGTGGAACTCGCCGACCTCCCTGGCGAGTGCCCGGGTGAACCCGATAATCGCGGCCTTCGACGCGCTGTAGGCGATCTTCGAGTAGGTGCCGCCACCGCGCTGGGCGGAGATCGACGAGATGCTCACGATGCGGCCGAGTCTTCGTGCGATCATCCCGCCGAGCACACGTTGGGAGACGATGAAGGTTCCGCGCATGTTGGTCGCGAACACCTTGTCCCACTCTTCGACCGTCGTTTCCATGAAGGGCGTCGGAGAACTGATGCCGGCGAGGTTGGACAGTCCAACGATTGGCGGCATCGACTTCTCAACGGTGGCAATGGCTGTGTCGACGGATGCCTGGTCGGAAACATCGACACGCACGCCGATCGCCTGCACGCCCCTCTCCCGCGAGATGGTCTCGGCCGCCGCCGTGGCGTCGTCGCCGCTCAGGTCGAGAATTGCGATCGACCAGCCCTGCGCGGCGAGCCGGTCGGCTGTCGCGCGCCCGATTCCTCGCATCGATGCTGCTCCCGTGAGCACGGCCGTACGACTTGTGGGAAAAGTTGCCGCGCCGGGCATTCTTGCTCCTTGAGGCTGGGACGCCATGACATCTGACGTCTGATTGCCTCGACGATACTGATCCGGCGCGTGTCGGTCAAGCGGGCTAATCGCCCGAGGGCAGATCCGACGCGGGGCTCACCGCGAGATAGTGCTCGTAGTCGTCAAAGGTCTGCGCGAGGTGTTCGGTCATGGCGCGGCGAGACAGCTCAGCATCGCCAGACTTGATTGCGGCGAGGATCCGTCGGTGGTGCTCGATGGCGTGGTCCCGGATTTGTGGAATCTCCGAGGTTTCGCGCCTGGTCGAATACAGCAGCGGCGCGAGGCTGTTGAGCAGGGCGGGGATGAACGGGTTGCCGGATGCGGTCAGCACGGCGTCGTGGAAGGCGATGTCAGCCGTGGTGAAGGCGGCGACATCCTCCAGGTCACGTCGTGCAACCATCAGGTCGATGCTCTCCTGCATCGCGGTGATGTGAGCCGCTCGATGACGGGTGGCCGCCAGTTCTGCCGCGCCGGTCTCGACCATCTGTCGCGCCTCAAGCAGCCGGAGCGGGATCTCCTCGGCGCCGATCCCGCGCGCGACGCCCCGAATGATCGCATCCAGGCTCGTCCACTGTTCCGGCAGGTTCGCGAAAGTGCCGATGCCGCGGCGCACCTGAACGATGTTGTGGGCCTTCAGCACTTTGATCGCCTCGCGAACTGTCAGCCGGCTCGCGTTCATTTCTGCGGCGATTTCCGTCTCGGGAGGCAGCGCGCTCCCACCCTTGATCGCTCCGCTCAGGATCCGATCGAGCAGCCGGTCGGCGATCTCGTCGACGATGGAATGTCGGTCGATAGCCATCGTTTCCCCCATCGTGGTGCGGTCGGCACTACCGCGCGGCATGCATTGAAATGCTATGCGACCCGACCCGGACTACCGCGGCCGCGGAGAATTCCCGACCCCTGCGCCCGCGGGTCACTACCCGCGCTGCTGAGCGCAGCGGGGGACGACTGCAGGCACCCGAGTATGCGAAACGCTGTCTGAGGGGTGCCAGAAGCTCTCCCCGGCAGATACTCAGCCCACGCAGCGCAAACTCGATAGCGGTCGAAACGACGTGGCGAGCAGCATGAAAAAGGGACGGGCAACACAGTGCCTCCGGTAGCGACATTCCTGACAACCTGGGGTTTGGATGTTGTCGGGGTGATCTTCGTCGTCGTCACCGGTGGCCTCTACGCGGTTGGCATCATCGTCTCCCGCCGCAATGGACACCGCTGGTCGGTCCTGAACACGCTGGCGTTCTACCTGCTCGGGTTGGGCGGATACGCCTGGGTTTCATTCGGCTTCCTCGGTTTCTACAGCATCGAGCTGCGGTGGGCGTTCACCACTCGCATCGCATTGCTCCTGTTCGCGGTCCCGGTCCTCATGAGTTTCGGCAAGCCGGTTGCCCTGGCCAGGCAGGCACTGCACGGTCGCCCGTTGAGGTTGCTCGATCGGTTTCTGGGCTCGCGATTCATGCGTTTGCTCGGCAACGCCGTGTTCGAGCCCGTCTTCACCCTCGTGCTCTTCCTCGTTTTCCTCACCCCACTTGCCGGAACGCTTCGCCTGAGCCCGGGAGTCGAGGGCGCGATCAGCGTGGTGATTCCGGTGATCGGGCTGCTGATGGTGATCCCCATCATGGAGAACCTCGGCGAGTACAGCGGCTTCTTCATCACCGTCGAGTTCATGCTCTCCTTCGCGGCCCTCGTATTCGACGCCATCCCCGGCATCCTGCTTCGCCTCAACGGAAGCGTTCTCGATCGCGTCGCTCCGGTGGTCGGCAACCTGCCAGCCTGGTGGCCGAACACCCTGCACGACCAGCATCTCTCCGGCGATTTCCTCTGGTTCCTCGCCGAAATCACCGACATCCCCGTGCTCGTCGTCCTGTTCATGCGCTGGTCGCGGATTGATCGGCGGGATGCGAAGTCCGTGGACGATCTCAGCGACGAAGACCTGGAAGCGCTCACTCAGGCCCACCTCCGTGGCGACCACCGATAGCGCGGACTACGGCTGGCTTCGGCCTCTCCGCTGCGTTTGGATTAGGGCATCCGCGATGGGTTGACCAGTCGATCCGCCGTCAAGCCAGCTGCCGCTGCCCAGGCTTGCGGCCGCGCCGCGTGTGGGTACGGAACTGGGCGGGGAAATTCGTCGGGAGAGAAGCCGCCGAAGAGCTCCGGAAGTCGGAAGTCGAACGCCGTGGATGCCGCGACGATCGCCGATGCGAGTGTGTGTGCCGCCGCGTCGAATCCGTACGCCTTCATCCCGACGGCCGCGAGCATCGTGTCATGTGGCCAAACTGACCCATTGTGATAGGACGTCGGGTTGTACCGAGCTGCCTTGGTCGAAAGAGTCCGGAGCCCCCAGCCGCTGAACATGTCGGGCTCCATGAGCCGCGTGCTCACTCGCTCGGCGTCGTGTCGATCGAGGATGCCGCTGAAGAGGAGGTGTCCGGCGTTAGATGCGATCACTTCGACTCGTTGACCCTGACCGTCGAGCGCGAGGGCGGGAAAGTCGAGGTCGGGCATCCAGAACCGCTCCCGGAATTCAGCCTTCAGGCGGGCGGCCACTGTCTCCAGTTCCTTGGCCCAGCCTGGATCGTCCCAGACCGTTCGGGCCAGAACGGCGGTGTCGGTCAAGGCCCGCCACGCGTAGCCCTGGGCCTCGCACAGCGCGATGGCGCCGGTTGCGAGACGGCCATCCGCGTGGGCCACCGCGTCGAACGAGTCTTTCCACCCCTGATGAAGTAACCCGCCAGGATCGGGGATGTACCGGAGGACGCCGTGCTCATCGAGTCCGCCTTCGCCACGCATCCATTCGACTGCGGCGCGCGCGGATTCTTCGAGTTCACCGACGAGGTCGGGACTACCGAGCTTGGCGAGCGCCGTGAGAAAGAGCGGGGTGGAATCCACCGACCCGTAATACCTCCCGTACGGGATCTGCCGAAGGGTCGCCAATTCGGAGACGCGGAGTTCGTGGACGATCTGTCCTGGTTCGCCAAGATGCTCGGGGTCGTCAGCCTTCGCCTGGGTCGCGGCAAGCGCGCGGAGGACGCCGTCGGCGACGTCGGGGAGATCACTGTGGGCGAGCAGGGAGGTGATGAGCGAGTCTCGTCCGAAAAGCGTGAGGAACCAGGGGACCCCGGCCGCCACGATTGTGTATTCCTCGTGTGATGGGCATGGCATGCGCAGCGCCTGCAGGTCGCGCAACGAGCGCGCACGAAGCGGCGTGAGATCGTCCGGGAGCGGGGCTGAGCTCGCGTTCGTCCGAACGACCTGATCAGGTGCTCGCGCCGTGATGTCAATTCGCCGGGTCTCGTGCGGATCGAGTTCCATGGACCATTGGAAAGTGCCGCCCGCGAGCCCGCCATTCACCGGTGTGGTTATCGAGATTGCCGGGGACTCGGTCGACTCGATCCGAACGGCCGAGGCGAAGTCTCGCCCATTGTGGTGGCGCTCGTACCGTAATTCGAGCGAGTTGCCCTGGACCTCCGCACTGGTTCGCCCCCCAGACCGATCAAAGTCGTGCTTGTCGGAGCGGAGCATGAACTGATCCGCGAAGTCGGTCGCCGCTTCGAGGTGGACCGCAATCGACGCCCTGTGATTAGTGAGGTTCTTCAGGACGACGGTCTGCTCCAGCCCGGTAGTGGAGACCCGTTGTGAAACGACAAGGAAAACCTCGCCGGTCGCGTTGCGAGCGACAACTGGAAGGGATGCGACGGTGCGCGTGTCCACCGTCTCCTCCGATGAGACCGCGGCGTACGAGGATCCGGAGACCCGAAGCCACCAGGAGGCCAACAGGCGGGTGTCCCCGACGAAAAGCCCCTGAATCGATTCGCTTCCCGGGTCGATGCTGCCGTCGGGAGCGCTCAGCAGGATGGTGCCGCCGGTGACAAGCAGGCCAGCCGAACCGCCATTCATCCCAACAACTTCCGATCCTTGTGTTTGAGCGTGTCGAGTGTGAGCGCCGCGGTCCAACTGAATCGACGCGTTCCGTGCGGGGAACCAGTCCACGGGTTCACATACTCGGGAAAATCATTCTCCTCGGCAAGGCGAACCAGATTTGCGCTGACGCGAGCGGCCTCGGCCGCGCGACCGTGAGTATCGAGCGCGATGATGCTCAACCAGGCCATGTTGAACCAGGCCGGCCCGCGCCAGTACAGCTCCGGCTCAAGGTCAGCGGCTGTGGCGTCGTAGCTCGGTGGCAGAAGGGTGCCGCCGCCCAAAAATCGCGGCCCCTCGAGGGTGGCGACGAGCTCGCTCGCATGAGAGATCGTGGGGAGCAGGAGGGGCAGCACGCCATTGATCGTTGCTTTGTCAACGAGCGTGTCCTGCACGACATCCCATGCCCCGAGACAACCGAGCCGCGAGCTGAAGAGTTGTCCCAACGCATCGGTAATCTCCCGCGAGCGCCGTTCGTGCGGCTGCGGGTCTTTCCCTAGCGCTTGGGCGATTCTGGCGAGAGCCAGCTCCGACACCGCATAGAGAGTGTTGAAGAGCGGGTCCTCGATGAGGAAGGGATAGCCCGAGTCCACGTCATCGCAGTCGTGATCGCGGTAGCGTTCGGCAAGCCAGAAGTACCGGCCATATTCGCGGTCGCTTGGGCGTTCGGAGGAATTCGTATGCAGCAGATCGGGACGCTCAAACCGATGCTTCGGTTGATCTGACACCCGAGAAAGCGCCTCGTCCCACAGCGGCGAATTGTCCGTGCCCGATTCCCAGGGGTGAACAATGCACGCCAGCCCGCTCCCACGCCGGTCGCGACGCGTCCGTAGGTATTCGTGCCACGCCAGGAGGCGAGGGTAGGCGCGGGCGAGAAAGTTTCGCCGAACTGACTCTTCCGGATCAGACGCGTGAACGGCCCAGACGGCCCAGGCCTGGTTTGGGGGTTGGATGAGCCCTGCCGTCTCGACTTCGCCCGGCGAGCCCGGAATCGTGCTGGACCTCCAGAAGGTGGCCCCCGGTGAGTAATCCGCGTCCCGGTGAGGATCGAAAATAATCTGCGGGATACGTCCGTCGTCCCACTGGCCGGCAAGCAGGGCGTCCAATTCCTGGCCGGCCCGTCGTGCTGAGATGTGTCGCAGACCCATTGCGATGAATGCGGAATCCCAGCTCCACTGATGGGGATACAGCCCGGTTGCTGGAAGCGTGTGTGTTCTGTTCCAGTTGCCCTCCAGCACGGCGACGGCACGAGCAATGATCGACGCTGACATTACAGATACCGGCGAAGCAGGGCGACGGATACCGGGAGTACCGCCTCTGCCAGGCCCGACAGTCGTGATTCGAACGCGACGCTCCGCGTGTATCCGATCGACTGGAGCGTTGCCCCGAACAGAGCCCAGTCGATGTGGCCAGCACCGGGCTCCAGCCGGTTGGAATCGCTCGCCTGCACGTGCCCGATGTATGGAGCAGCGTGCTGCAGGGCGGCAGCGAGATCGGCTTCCTCGATGTTCATGTGATAGGTGTCCGCGACGATCCGGACCCCGTCCGACCCCACTTCGCGAATGAGGTCCGCGGCCTCGTCAAGGCGATTGACCAGGTAGTCCTCATACCGGTTGAGAGGTTCGAGGTACAGCTCGACGCCCTCACGAACGGCGTGCTCGCCGAGAGTGCCGAGCGCATCCACCAACACCTGGTGGCTTTCCTGGTCGGAGCGCGGCGGCACAAACGGCGGAAGCCGTCGGGAAAACATTCCATATGACGCCGGCGTCATCACTCCGAATCCGCCGATTTCTGCCATGACGCTGAGCTGCGATTGCAGTTGCGCGACGGCGTCTCGGCGAAGCTCGGCGTCGAAGGCCCCGATGAAGTGGGACATCTCCACGCACGCCGTCGGCATGACGACGCCTCGCGAGCGCGCCAGTTTGAGTTCCGGCAGCCTCGCCGCGAATTGGTATTCGCCGGCGCTGCGGAGCTCGATGCCATCGAATCCCCAGCTCAGGGCTACGTCAAACTTGTCTTCAAGACGAGCGCCCGGAAGATGCTGTTCCTGGACCGTGACTAGATTCACGGGAACTCCAGAACGACCTGGAGCGCGCGGGCAGCATCCGTGTCGAGCATCGCGTATGCGTCGGCAGCGTCGGCAATGTCGTAGCGGTGTGTGACCAACGCTGCCGCGTCCACACGCCCATCGGCAAGTGCCTCGACGATGACGCGCTGCAGGCGCGGCACGTCCCAGCGCGCGCGAAGACGGGCTGGAGCCGAGCCAATCTGGGAGGCAAGGATCTGAATCCGATTGTGATGGAATTCCTCTCCCAGCCGCAGCGGAGTTGCGTCACCCTGGTAAAACCCCGAGGCGACAACGGTTCCATCAGCTCCGACAGCTCGGGTTGCATCGTGCAGTGCGTGATAGTTCCCGCTGAGCTCGATTGCGACGTCGGCGCCGTCACCGTTCGTGAGCTCGCGGATGCGATATGGCAACTGCTCTCCCGGTTCGAGAGCCGTCGTCGCACCCCAGGCCAGGGCTTGCTCACGGCGCGACGCAACACCATCGATGGCTATCACTGTGGCACCGTTGAGTACGGCGAGGCGCGTTGCCAGCAGCCCGATTACGCCCTGACCAAAGATGGCGACGGTCGTCCCAACGCCAAGGTCGGCTGCAAGCACTCCATTGAGCGCGATCGCGCCGACCCGGACGAATGATGCCGCAAGGGGATCGAGCCCCGCAGGAAGGGTGTGCCCCCTGAGGTTCGCCGCGTCCAGGACGCCCTCGGCCCTGTGCCCCCAAATGCCCCAGACAAGGTCTCCGAATACCGGTGCACCCGGGATCGGAGAGCCATCCGCCGTTGGGGCGACCTCGACAACCCGACCAACCTCGGAATATCCCCAGCCGTCAAGCGGGTAGGCGAGCGAGGATTGGGAAGTTGAACCGCGGAACAGCCGGACTTCCGGATCCCACTCCGACGTGAGGTATGGATTCGTCCCGCGGTACGCGGTCATCTCAGTTCCCGCTGAGATTCCGGAGTACAGGGTGCGTACTCGCACCTGACCTGGCAACAATACGGGTGATGGCACGTCGACTATTTCGACATTCCTGGGTCCCGCAAACCTGAGAAGGCTATTCACTGGCAACCGTCCTTAGTTGATTCTCAATGACATTAGCATTACGACTATTCATCTTATGCATAGACATTTTGCATAAGTTCGGATAACGTCCAAAGAACCCAACCACGAGAGGAGCCGCGATGAAGAAGTCGCGTATCACTTCGGTAGCGGCGTGCGCTTCGCTGGCGCTCGCCGCAACCCTGCTTGCCGGATGCACTGCGTCCGGAAGTACCAACAACACGAGCGGAGCAGGACAGACGATCACCGTCTGGTCAGGCCAGAACCAAGCCGATCGTGTCGCAACAACGCAAAAGATCATCGCTGGCTTTACGAAGCAGACCGGCATCAAGGTGAAGCTCGTCGCAGTTGACGACAGCCAGTTGGTCCAGCTCACCGAGTCGGCAGCACTGTCCGGAAAATTGCCCGATGTTATGGGCGCGGTCTCGCTCGCAGAGGTTCGCCAGTTCGAAACGCAGAAGTTGATCAATACCGACGCCGCGGCTGCGATCGTGAAGAACCTCGGGGCGAAGACATTCGCGGCATCTGCACTCTCGTTGGAGAAAGACGGTTCCACGCAACTCGCCGTGCCCGATTCCGCGTGGGCCCAGGTTCTGATTTACCGCAAGGACCTGTTCGCGAAGGCTGGTCTACAGCCGCCAACAACATATGCGGCGATCGAGAAGGCGGCGAAAGTACTGACCAAGAGTGGGCAGTACGGAATTACCCTGGCCACGGACCCGGCTGACGTCTTTACCGAGCAGTCATTTGAGTCGCTGGCGCTCGGGAACGGATGCCAGCTTGTCAGCAGTAAAGGAAACGTCACCGTCAATTCGTCGGCCTGTAAGCAGACCTGGGACCTGTATGGGCAGCTCGCGCAGAAATACTCGCCGCAAGGAACGCAAACCGTTGACACCACCCGTGCCACCTATTTCGCGGGTCAGGCGGCAATGGTTTCCTGGTCCACCTACATTCTTGGTGAGCTCGGTGGCCTTCAGAACGACGAGTTGCCGTCCTGCCCCCAGTGCAAGGGTGACCCGCAGTGGCTTGCCAAAAACAGTGGCGTCGTCACAGCGGTTCAGGGTCCCGACGGCAAGTCCGCCTCGACCTACGGGCAGGCCACGGGCTGGGTCGTAACGAAGAGCGCGCAGGCGGCGGCGTCTGAGAAGTTCGTTGAATACATGATGTCCAACGGGTACCTCAAGTGGCTAGGTATGTCGCCAGAGGGCGAGATCCCGACCCGCACCGGCACCGCGACGGACCCGACGCTGTACAGCGACGGCTGGAAGAAGCTCCAGACCGGAGTCGACACCCGGGCGACGCTGTCGTCGATTTTCGACGGAAAGACCATGTCGGCACTTGAGAGTATTCCGAGCACCCTCAACAGCTGGGCGATTCCTCAGGGGCAGGGCGCTCTGCTCGGGTCTGTGGAAACTCAGCTGTCCGTGCCGAAGGTCATCGGTAGCCTCGGCGCCGGAAGCCTGACGCCATCCCAGGCTGGACAGGCCGCGGTTACTGCCGTCCAGCAGGTCCAGTCGAAACAGAAGTAGCAATGACTCGTAGCACACTGGCAACGGCGGCCCCCACCGGGGGCCGCCCGCGCCGCTCGATATCCTCCCGGCGCGACAGCCGGGCCGGTCTCACGATGGTTCTTCCGACCGTCATCATCGTCTTGGCGATCTTCATCGTCCCCCTGATCTGGAATCTGATTCTCGCGTTCCAGAGCACCTCGTTCACGACAATCGCGACGACCGGAATTTTCAACCCCTTCACGCTCGACAATTTCACCGGCGTGCTCACCGACCCCACCTTCTGGGCATCGCTCGGAACGACGGTCATCTATTCGATTTTTTCGACTGCCGGTTCCATAGCCGTAGGGCTCATTGCCGCGCTGGCACTCCGCAAGCCCTTCCGCGGGCGCGGCCTCGTTCGTTCGTTCATGCTCCTTCCGTATGTCGCTCCCGTCGTGGCGGTCGCGTTCGTATGGCAAATCATGCTCAATCCGCAATTCGGCATCATCAATGCGCTGGGAACCAAGTACCTGGACTGGCAGCATCCAATCGATTTCCTCGGAAAGGCGCCCTATGCGCTGATGACGGTGATCGTGTTCGAGATTTGGCGCTACTTCCCATTCGCATTCCTCTTCCTCACGGCTCGCCTCTTGGGCCTGCCCAAAGATGTCGAGGAAGCGGCGCTGGTCGACGGAGTGACACCATCACAAAACTTCCGGTACGTCGTGTTGCCCCAGATCATGCCGGTCATCGCACTGCTGTCGGTGCTGCGCCTGATCATGACATTCAACAAGTTCGATGACATTTACCTCCTTACCGGGGGAGGTGCCGGAACCGAGGTCGCTGCGGTGCGCGTTTACAACCAGTTGATCGGCAGCTTCGACATCGGTGGCGCGGCCGCCAATGCCTTCGTGCTGTCGGCGATCCTCGCCGGATCGCTCTTCGTCTACGTCAAATTCTTCGCCGGTCGAGGAGAGGACAACCTATGAGTCGCCTTGCCGTCGAAAATCGCGTGTTCGGGACGGCACGCTGGGTCGTGATCGTGGTCCTGGTCATCGTCACGCTGTTCCCCTTTTACTACATGGTCGAACTCAGCTTCGTGCCGATCCAGGACCTCCTCCTGAACCCCGATCGTCTCTGGGTGCCGATTCAGGACTTCACGCTGACGACGTACCAGAATGTGTTGAAATCCACGGCAGACGGTGGCCAGGGGTTCGCGGGCTTTATGCTCAACTCGGCGATCGTCGCGGTTTCCACTGCGATCATCACGCTCGTTGTCGCTATCCCAGCGTCGTACGCCGTCGCCAGACTGAAATTTTTCGGGCAAAGGCAGGTCAGCACACTCTTCCTTGCCGTCTACCTTTTCCCGGTCATCATTATTGCCATCCCGCTGTTCGTCGGGTTCTCGGCCCTTGGGATTCGTGAGTCGTTGCTGGGGCTGACGATTGTCTACATCGCGCAGACAATTCCGGTTTCGGTGCACATGCTGCGCTCCTACCTCAAGACGATCCCCGTGAGCATCGAAGAGGCAGCGATGATGGATGGGGCAAGTCGCACGCGGATCCTCACGCAGATCACGATTCCGCTTGCCATGCCGACGATTGTTTCCACCGGGCTCTACGTTTTCATGATCGCCTGGAACGAGTTCTTGTTCGCACTCCTCTTCCTCACCGGGGACCGCAACCTGTGGACCGTTTCCCTTGGGCTCTCGCAACTCGCGGGTGGACTCGAGGTTTCCAAGACGGTTCTGATGGCCGGCTCGGTCCTGCTCACGGTGCCCATCATCGTCCTGTACGGGCTCACGGAACGGGCTTTGACCGAAGGCCTGACCAGCGGAGCCGAAAAGGGATGATCCCGGCGAACAGTGTCGCCACCCTTCGCGCGATGTACCGGGATTAGTGGTTCATTTGGGGGCGAATACTATAAGCAATAGTCATCTCACTACGGCAGAAAGGCGGCTGATGAGTTCTGGACCGGGAGACGTCCTCCAACTCATCCGTCGAAATGGTGCTAATACCCGGCGTGATATTCAAAATGTGACCGGACTCTCCCGAGTGACGGTGGCACAGCGTATCGATGCGCTTCTGAGCGCAAGGCTCATTCGTGAGTCTGGCGAGGGTGAAGCCACCGGCGGCAGGCGCCCGAACCGTCTGGTCTTCGACGTTCGCCATTCCGCCCTCGCCGTCGCAACTGTGGATACCGCGCACTCTCGCGTGGCGATCACCGATCTGAGTGGCCGCATTCTCGATCACGCCCTTGTCGATGTCGCAATCGAAGAGGGTCCCGACACCGTTCTCGCTGCGCTCGCGCAAGGGATGACCTCGCTCATGTCGCGTATCGGTGCCGATATCTCGCAGTTGTCTGGATCCGGTATCTCAATACCGGGTCCGGTTGATCCCCACACGCGACGGCCGTCGCAACCGCCGATCATGCCGGGGTGGGATGCGTACCCAATTGCGGATCGGTTCGCCGAGGTGTTGCCGGTCCCGACTTTTGTGGAAAACGATGCCGACGCGATGGCGTTCGGAGAACAGTCGACGGCGTACCCGGAAAGCAACTCCCTGTGCCTGGTCAAGGTTTCGACGGGAATAGGAGCGGGCCTTGTGCTCGGGGGGTCCGTCTACCACGGCATCGACGGAGGCGCCGGGGACATTGGCCATATTCGACTTGCCGGCGAAACGGCGCTCTGCCAATGCGGGTCGCGTGGTTGTCTCGCCGCGGTAGCGAGCGGTCGCGCGGTAGCTATGGAACTCGCGCAGCGGGGCTTTGCGACCAAGTCCGGCCGTGACGTTAAAGAGTTGTTGGATTCGGGAAACGTCGATGCGCTCGCGCTGACCCATGAGGCGGGTCGACGTATCGGCGAAGTAATGGCGACGGTCGTGTCGATGGTAAATCCAGGAGTTCTCGTTATCAGCGGGGATCTGGCATCCAGCGCCCTTCTGGGTGGGCTTCGCGAGACCCTTTACCCGCGCTCCCTCGCTCGAGCCACCCGAAACCTGGATGTGCGGCTCAGCACCCTTGCTGATGATGCCGGGCTCATCGGAATGGCACGGATCGTGTCGGACAGTCTGTTTTCCGCGGCTGCGGTAAACACGCGACTGCTGTGACCGGCGACGCGAACGAGCCGGTCCGGGTCGGATTGGTAGGTGCCGGCCAGTGGGCGCGAACCATGCACGCACCGCTACACGCGGAGGGACGGGAGACGACCCTGTCCGGAATCTGGTCGCCGACTGGTCGGGGCCGCGACCTCGCCGCTCTCCACGAGGTGCCCGTCTTCGGCAGCTTCGCGGAGCTGCTTGACGCCAGCGAAGCGGTGGACTTCGCCGTACCACCGGGCGCCCAGGCCGATCTTGCAATTGCCGCCGCGGCCGCAGGCAAGGCGCTCATGCTCGAGAAGCCGCTCGGTGAGACCGTTGCTCAAGCGGAAGCGCTGGTCGAGGCGGTTGAACTGGCGCGAGTTCCCACCATCGTCGTGCTTACCAAGAGATATCACCAGCGGACTCGGGACTTTGTCGAAGCCTGTCGTGCTCTGACGACGGAGTCTCCGGCGATTGCCATCACCGGCCGCTACGTCCACGGTGGCCTGCTACCGTCGGGGTTCATCGACGACGAAGCACGGTCCGGGTGGCGCGACGCGCTCGGGGTTCTCTACGATCTTGGGCCTCATCTGCTCGATCTTGTCGACCTGGTTGCGGGGCCCGTTGTCGCGATCCGTGCGACCGGGGATCCACATGAAGCTGTGACGGTAGAGACAGAGCACGTGAGTGGAGCGATCGGCCAGCTGGTCTTGTCGGCCCGCGTCGCTACGCCACGCGTTCTTACGGATGTCGACCTCTACAGCAACGCGGGTTACGAGCACTACACGACCGAAGGTATGGACCATGACCAGGTCTGGCCCGGGATAAGGCATGAGTTCGCGCAAGCGGTGCGCCACGGTTCGCCAGTTACGGTAGACGTTTATCGGGCGCTGAAAATCCAGTATCTGGTGGATGCTGCCGTTCAGTCTCTTCGAGAGTCAGGGAGTGCGGTGACGGTCCGCCGCGATCGCCGCGGTTGAGGCGTTGCCCTGAGCGCGGGTCTCAGGCGGCCGTGAGGCGCGGGGCCAGCTCGTTCACGCGGTGGGCGAGGTCTTCGTAGGCGGTGTCGAACGCGGCCGCGGTGCCGACCAGGACCGGATCCGGTACCGACCAGTGGATGGCGTCGGCGTGGCGAAGTTCCTCGTGGGCCGTGTCGCAGACGGTGATGACGAAATCCGTGTCTGCCAGGACGTCATCGATGGATTGGGGGCGAGCGCTCTCGAAATCGAGGTGGTGACGTTGCGCGGCTTTGACGGCTCCCGGGGCGATCCGATCGGCGGGATGCGTCCCCGCCGATGTGGCGGGAATCGCGCTGGACTGCCGCCAGATCGCCGCGGCCAACTGGGACCGTGCGGAGTTCGCCGTGCAGACAAACACGACTCGCTGGGTGGGAACTGCGACCGCGGAGGTCAGGCCGGGGATCGCCTCCGGTAGCAGGTGAACGTAGCTGCGCCGACGATCCCCCTGTGAACGTCGGCGGACCAGGATGCCCCGCTCCTCGAGGACGCCGAGGTGATGGGCGAGGAGGTTTGACGAGATCCCGATTGTGGCCTGCAGCTCCGTCGACGACAGGTCGCCCCGCGCGAGCAGGTCAACGACGCGCAGTCGGGCGGGATCGGACAGCGCGGCATGAACGGCGGCGCGGCGCTCCAGATCGGCAATTGTCTCCATGCTCATTGACTCAATCTTGACTGAGCTTCCTCGTTCGGTCAAGATGGGCCGAGATGAAATCACAAACTCCCGAGACGAAATCACAAACTGCACTGTGGCGAAGGCTCGTCGCCGAGTTTCTCGGTACCGGCCTCCTGGTCACTGTCGTGGTCGGTTCAGGGATCGCGGCGCAGCAACTCTCGCCCGGTGACGTCGGGCTCGAACTGCTCGAGAACAGCACAGCCACCGCGCTCGGCCTCGCGGTGCTCATCGTCATGCTCGGCCCGCTCTCGGGCGCGCACTTCAACCCGATCGTCTCCGCCGCCGACTGGTTCATTGGACGACGGGCCGGCACCGGCCTGAAGCTGCGCGACCTCGCGCCGTACGTCGCCGCCCAGATTGCGGGTGGCGTTCTCGGCGCGATCCTCTCGAACGTCATGTTCTCGGTCGGCACCGCGCTCTCGATCAAACAGCGAGCGACGGGCGGCCACCTGGTCGGCGAGGTCGTCGCCACCGCGGGCCTCATCGTCCTGGTCTTTGCCCTGGCGCGCGCGCATCGGGCCGCGGCCGCGGCTCCCGCCATCGGCGCGTACATCGGGGCCGCCTACTGGTTCACCAGTTCGACCTCGTTCGCGAACCCGGCGGTGACCATCGCGCGGATGTTCTCCAACACGTTCGCCGGAATCGCCCCCGGCTCCGTACCCGGCTTCATCGTCGCGCAGGTGATCGGTGGTGTGGTCGGTGTCGGCCTCGTGTTGGTGCTCTATCCGCACGCCGGTCGCACCGCGGGCGATGTCGTGGTGCCGCACTCCATCGACCGTTAACCCATTCACGCACCTAGTTTCGAAAGGCCAGCACCTCATGCACATTGTCGCCATCGGCGGAAGCGATGCCGGGATCTCCGCAGCCCTCCGCGCCCGCGAACTCGATCCGTCGGTCGACGTGACCGTGGTCGTCGCCGACGCGTATCCCAACTTCTCCATCTGCGGCATCCCGTACTACTTCTCGGGCGAGGTTGCGCCATGGCAGTCGCTCGCGCACCGCACCCACGCGGACCTCGAGGCGACAGGGATGCGGTTGCGGCTCGACACCCTCGCCACGCGCATCGACGTCGCCGGGCACCGACTCGAAGTGCGCGAACAGGACGGCCGGGAATCGTCGATCGCCTATGACGAACTCATCGTCGGCACCGGCGCACTCCCCTCGAGCGCGGGCGTCGAAGGGCTTGCCGAACTGGGACCCGATGACGGCGTGCACGTGCTGCACTCGATGGGAGACACGTTCGCGCTCGACCGATTCCTCGATGAGCGCGATCCCCAATCGGCGATCATCGTGGGCGCGGGCTACGTCGGACTGGAGATGGCAGAGGCCCTCACGGTTCGCGGATTGAAGGTCACGCAGCTGCAGCGCGGTCCCGAAGTGCTCTCGACGCTCGATCCAGAGCTTGGGCGACTCGTTCACGACGAACTCGACCGCCACGGCGTCGAAGTCATCACGAACACGACCGTCGAGCGGGTCGCTCGCGACGGCCGTGGGCTTGTGGTGACCGGCCACCGGGACGGTGCCGCCTTTCACCGAGGGGCGGACCTCGTCCTTGTCGTCATCGGGGTTCGCCCGAACACCGAACTTCTGACCTCCGCCGGTGCGAGCACCGGCGCGGGCGGCGCTGTCGTCGTCGACGAAGGGATGCGCACGGGGCTGCCCCACGTGTTCTCTGCGGGCGACGGGGTCGTCACGCACCATCGCCTTCTCGGGTCGACCTACCTGCCGCTCGGCACCACAGCACACAAGCAGGGCCGGGTGGCAGGGGAGAACGCGCTCGGCGGCGATGCGCGCTTCGCCGGAAGCCTCGGAACCCAGGTCGTCAAGGTGTTCGATCTCGTCGCCGCGCGCACGGGACTCCGGGAACACGAGGCCACCACTGTCGGCTATTCACCCGTCAGCTCGACCGCAATCGCGGACGATCACAAGGCCTACTATCCCGGTGCTCAGCCGATCAGCATCCGCATCACGGGCGATCGGGACTCCGGAAAACTCCTCGGCGCCCAGCTGGTCGGTGCTCGGGGAACCGAAACCGCCAAGCGGGTCGACACGTACGCGACCGCGCTCTTTCATGGAATGACCGTCGAGCAGCTGAGCGAACTCGATCTCTCCTACACGCCGCCGCTTGGCTCGCCGTGGGACGCCGTGCAGATGGCAGCCCAGACCTGGAGCCGGCAGCACGGACGGGTGTCAGTCCCGGCCAGATAGGGACTGGCAGCTACCAGTTCGCGTGATCCCTCGGGGCGAACAGCGTGTGAACGAAGCGTCGGCCGCGGATCGACGACGGGGTGATCCTGACGTACACGTACGGGGCGGTGGGGATCCAGGTGGGTAGTGGGGCGCGGTCGGCAACGGCGATCTCATCCACATCGGTGACAACGCTCGCCGCGCCCTCGATCACGACGCTCCAGGATTCCGCTTTGCTCCTCAGGTCGACCTCGAACGCGACGGAGTTGTTCGCGCCGAGATTGCGCAGCTTCGTGCCCGGCGCCGTGCGGAACAGTATGGTGTCGCCCTCGGCGGAGTAGTCGACCGGAAACAATTGCGGTCGGTTGTCGACGGACAGCGCGAGGCGTCCGAACGATTCGAGTTTCAACAGCGTCCAGCACGAAGCCTCGGACAGTTCCTCGACCGGCCCCTGGGGCGACCAGTCGTCGAAGTCGCGTGATCCCGTCATGGTGTTTCCTCTCATCACTTCTACTCTGCGCGCATTCTCGGCGATCGAACAGTGCCGAAAGTCCCCCGCAACGATCGCGGGGACTTTTGGCCCTAGGGCTCTGGCCGGATCGAGTTCAGACTGAAGTAGTCGCGATGCAGTGACCGAGGGAGAGTGGCCCGTGTCGTCAGCAACAACCCGCACAGCAACAAGTCGCGCAGCAACGATCGGTGTTCTCGGGGAGACGGCGGCAGACGAACGCAGGGTCGCCCTCGATCCGTCTGCCGTCGCTGCCCTGGTCAAGTCGGGCCATGCCGTCCGGATCGAGGCCGGAGCCGGTAAGGCGGCCAACTTCTTCGACGCCGCATATGCCGCTGCGGGCGCGAGAATCGCCTCCCGCAAGCAGGTGATCGACGACTCGGATGCGCTGGTCGTCGTGCGCGCGCCCGCCGAATCACTGACATCGAAGCTGCGCGCCGAGCAGACGATCATCGGGCTGCTCGATCCGTTCAACAGCCTCGAGCAGCTTCGGGATCTGGCCGAGCGGCGGGTGACGGCGGTCGCCTTCGAGCTGCTTCCCCGCACTGTCAGCCGGGCCCAATCGATGGATGCCCTCAGCTCGCAGGCGAGTGCTGCCGGATACCGCGCGGCGATCGTTGCGGCGGAGGCGTACGGCCGCTACCTGCCCATGATGATCACCGCATCCGGCACCGCCACTCCGGCGAAGGTCATCGTGATGGGAACCGGGGTCGCGGGTCTCCAGGCGATCGCGACGACTCGGCGCCTCGGCGCAGTGGTCACCGGGTACGACGTCCGCGCCGCATCCCGCCAGGAGGTCGAGTCCCTCGGTGCGACGTTTCTCACCTCCACGATCGCGCAGGGTGAGGGCAGCGGGGGATACGCCAGGGCGCTGACGCCCGAGGAGCGTGCCGCCCAACAGGAGGAGCTCGCCACCGCGCTGAAGTCGTTCGACGTCATCATCACGACCGCGAAGGTTCCCGGACGCACCCCGCCGGAGTTGGTTTCGCAGCAGACGATCGAGTCGCTCCGGCCGGGCAGCGTGTGCGTGGATCTCGGATCCAGCGACCGCGGCGGCAACGTTGCGGGATCCGTGCCGGGCTCTCGAATCCTCACCCCGGGCGGCGTCACGATCATCGGCGCGGGCGAGCTCGCATCCGACCTGCCCGCATCCTCCTCGCAGATGTACGGGCGCAACGTCGTCGCGGTCATTGCCTCGCTGATGCCGGACGGCGTGCTCGCGTTCGACCCCGATGACGAGATCCACCACAACATCGTCGCGTGCACCGGTGGGCGGATCGTCAACGAGGCCGTGCGCACGGCACTGGACCCCAAACCCGCGGCGGCAACCCACGAGAAGGTGCACGCATCATGAGTGAAGAGCTCTTCAGCAACCTGGCGATCTTCGTCCTCAGCCTCCTCGTCGGGTTCGAGGTGATCAGCAAGATTCCGACCACGCTGCACACGCCGATGATGTCCGGCGCGAACGCGATTCACGGTGTCGTGATCGCCGGCGCAATCGTCATCGCCTCACTCGCAGGCAGCCCGGTCGGCTACGTCCTGACGTTTATTGCAGCGGCGCTCGCCGCGGCCAATGTCTGTGGCGGGTTCGTAGTCACCGATCGCATGCTCACGATGTTCTCCCGGCCGAAGCAGCCAACGCCAGCACCCGCAAAGGACCCATCATGACCACGCTCGCGTTTGTCATCGGAATCATCTACCTTGTCGCCGCGACACTGTTCGTTCTCGGGCTTCACCAGATGAGAGCACCCTCGACGGCCCGGCGCGGAAACCTGACGTCGGCGCTCGGAATGGCGATCGCGATCGTCGCGACGGTCGTCGTCGCCCTGCTCGGCAACGGCGGAAACCTGTGGGGCTGGATCGCACTGATCCTCGGTGCTGCGGTGGGCGCCGTGTACGGGGTCGTTCGTGCGCGCACGGTCAAGATGACGGACATCCCGCAACTCGTCAGTGTCTTCAACGCCGTCGGTGGCGGAGCGGCGGCCGCAATCGCCTTCGCCGACTTCGTCATGCACGGCACCACGGCGTCCATCGCTCTCAGCAGTTCCATTCCCCTCGTGCTCGACGTGCTGATCGGATCGGTGACCTTCTCGGGTTCCCTGATCGCGGCCGGGAAACTGCAGGGCGTCATCCCGGGCAGGCCGATCACGTTCCCCGGTTCGCGAATCGTCAACGTCGCCGTGGTCCTCATTGCGATCGCCGCAGGCGTGCTCACGGTGATCTTCGGACACAGTGTTTTGCTGTTGCTCGTCGTTCTCGTCGCCGCCCTCGTGTTCGGGATCCTGATGGTCCTGCCGATCGGCGGCGCCGATGCCCCCGTGATCGTGTCGCTGCTCAACGCGTTCACGGGCCTCGCAGTCGCAATGGCCGGGTTCGCGATCGATAACCAGGCGCTGATCATTGCCGGGGCGCTGGTCGGTGCCGCGGGCACGATCCTGACCCTGCAGATGGCCGCGGCCATGAACCGGTCCGTTGCGAACATCATCCTCGGCGGCTTCGGCACGGGGGACTCGCCATCCGCCAACATCGCCGACCAGGATCTGACCGGGATTCGGACGCTCACGGCAGACGATGTCGCGCTGCAGCTCGCCTACGCGCAGCACGTTTTGATCGTCCCAGGGTTCGGCCTCGCCTCGGCCCAGGCGCAACACGAGGTGGCCGACCTTGCCAAGCTGCTCATCGCTCACCACGTCGATGTGAAGTACGCCATTCATCCCGTCGCGGGTCGGATGCCGGGGCACATGAACGTGCTGCTTGCCGAGGCGAACGTGCCCTACGACCAGATGCTGCAACTCGACGAGGCGAATGCCGCATTCGACAACTGCGATGTCGCACTCGTCGTCGGTGCGAATGACGTGTGCAACCCGATGGCTCGAGAAAAGGGAAACCCCGTCTCCGGGATGCCGATCCTTGATGTCGATCACGCGAGGGCGGTGGTCGTCCTCAAGCGCTCCATGAGCACGGGTTACGCCGGGATCCCGAACCCCCTGTTCACCGACCCGAAGACCGGGATGTTCTTCGCCGATGCGAAGCAGGGGCTCACCGAGATCCTCACCGCAACCAAGGAGTATGTGACCGCCTGAGCCGGTGGTTGCCTCTGAACAACAAAGTCGGGACCTTCGGCACTAAGAAGCCCGCGGCGAGGTCGACATCGTTGAAGTACCTGAATAACCAGGCGCATTCAACCCGGCCGACGCACCTGCCGACCACGAACAGATTCGAGGATCGACATGACTCAAGCAACTCGCACCGCGACCATCCCGCGTTCGCACAGCGCCGAACGAACCCTCCCCGCCGTGAACGAAACCGCCATTGTGACTTCGGCCATAGGGCGTCGTGTGCTGGCCGTCCTGCGGATCGCCGCCGGCTTCATCTTCCTCTGGGCCTTCCTCGATAAGACGTTCGGTCTCGGCTACTCGACCCTGCGGGCCAGCGCCTGGATCAACGGTGGAACCCCGAGCCAGGGATTCCTGAACAGCCCCGCCGTCGTCGGACCGTTCAAGCCGTTCTTCGCGGCCATCGCCAGCCCGACGACCGACGTCCTGTTCATGCTCGGGATGCTCGCGGTCGGCCTCGCGGTCGTCCTCGGAATCGGGCTTCGGGTCAGTGCGGTTGCCGGCACGATCATCCTGCTGTTCATGTATCTGGCCGAGTGGACCTTTGGTCCGAACGCCGCCTCAACGAACCCGCTCGTCGACTACCACATCATCTACGCGCTGGCGCTCATCGTGGTCGCCGTGCTCTCCGCTGGAGACGCCTGGGGACTCGGCCGGAGCTGGAAGCGGCTCACCGTGGTGCAGAACCACCGCTGGCTCATTTGACTCCCGTGCGAGAAGTCCAGGGCGTAAGCTCCGAAGACAGAGACCCTCGGTGGGATGAAGCTCTCGAGGTTCTGCAGACGCGAGGGCTTTACATGAGCGATGGCCAGTCAATCGACTTCCCGGACGAGCCACGCGGAGAACTCGACCTCGCCCTGGACAACCTCGTCGCCCGTGCCCGCGACGTCCTGAAGATCCAGGGCCGGCTTCGGTCGCTCCTTCGGGCGAACCAGGCGATAGTCGAGCAACTCGAACTCCCCGTCGTCCTCGAGCGAATCGTCGCCTCGGCCGTCGATCTTGTCGGCGCGAAGTACGGTGCGCTCGGCGTGGTTGCCCCGGACGGAACCCTCGAACAGTTCATCAACGTCGGGATGTCTCCCGAGCAGATCGTCGCCATCGGGCATCTTCCGGAGGGGCACGGTCTGCTCGGAGCCCTGATCGAGAACCCACACCCGATCCGGCTCGAGCGGCTCGCGGACGACGACCGTTCCGCGGGCTTTCCCGAGGGCCATCCTCCGATGGGCGCGTTCCTCGGCGTTCCCGTCCGAGTTCGCCAGGAGGTCTACGGAAACCTGTACCTCAGCAACGACGACACCAGGGCCTTCAGCGTGGAGGATGAGCAGCTCGTGACCGCGCTCGCGGCAACAGCCGGTGTGGCCATCGAGAACGCGAGACTCTTCGCGGAAACCCAGCGACGCCAGGCCTGGTCCGCCGCATCGGCCGAATTCACCGCCAACCTTCTGTCTCCGGAAAATGGAAGCGCCATCGGGATCTTCGCCGAGCGCATCCTCGAACTCTCCGCCGCCGATGTCGTCTGGGTGCTTCTTCCCGCGGAGGATCCAAGCGAGCTCGTCGTCCACATCGCCTGCGGCCTCGATGCAGACAACACGCAGGGATCGTTGATCACCGTTATCGACTCGCTGGCCGCGAGCATCATCCGCGGTGGGCAACCACGGCAGGTCGATGACGGCATCGACCTTGGATTCAGCCTCAGTGACGGCCGGGCCCTCGGGCCGGCAATGGCCGTACCTCTCATGACGGATGGTCTCGCTGAGGGCGTCCTCCTCGTCGCGAGGATGCAACGCGGTCGCCCCTTCGCGACGACGGATCTCGAGATGGCCGCAGACTTTGCCGGCCAGGCCAGCGTCGCGATCGAGCTCGAGGCGGCACGAGCCGACCGCCAGCGAATGGTCGTGCTCGAAGACCGCGGTCGAATTGCCCGGGATCTGCACGATCACGTGATCCAGCAGCTGTTCGGCACCGGTCTCGAGCTGCAGAGCATCGCCGGCAGCCTCCCGATGGGACCGGTGTCGGATCGCCTCATCCAGTCGGTGACGAATCTCGACGCCAGCATCTCCCAGATCCGAACGATCATCTTCGCGCTCTCCGCCCAGACAAACGAAGCGCACAACACCGTTCGGCACCGGATCATCGATCTCGCGAACGAGCTCGCACCCGCCCTCGAATCGACTCCAGCCGTGAGTTTCTCCGGCCCAGTCGACCTCATCCTCACCGACGACCTCGCGGACGACGTCCTCGCCGTGGCGCGGGAGGCGCTGGTCAACGTCATCAAGCACGCCGGCGCGACCCACACCTCCGTGACGATCACCGTGCATGAGGGCCAGGTGTTCGTCGAGATCATCGACAACGGACACGGGTTCGAAGACGCACAGCGGCGAAGCGGCGTCGCCAATCTCGAACACCGCGCCCTCAGTCGCGGGGGAGTGTTTGCGCTCGAGTCCAACTCGAGCGGAACGCGGGTCCTGTGGCAGGTCCCCTACGCGACGGTCGACGCATGAACCCCGGATCCGCGCGATGATCACGGTGTTCCTGGTGGACGACCACGAGTTGGCGCGTCGCGGCATCGCGGGACTTCTCGAAGCCGAATCCGACATCCAGGTCATCGGTGAGGCGAGTACAGCGCTGCAGGCGAGATCGAGGATCCTCGCCACCCGCCCGGACGTCGCGGTTCTGGATGTCCGCCTTCCGGACGGCAGCGGGATCGACGTCTGCCGCGACATCCGATCCGCCGATCCCGGCATCCAATGCCTGATGCTCACGGCCTACGACGACGATGAGGCAATCTATGCCGCTGTCATCGCGGGTGCGGCCGGTTACGTCCTGAAAGACATCCGCGGCGCGGGACTCGTGGATTCCGTGCGCAAGATCGCGGCCGGGAGGAACCTCCTCGATCCGACGCTGACGGCAAAGGTCGTCGAGCGGATGCGCGGGGAAGCATCCGGCGACTCCCGCCTGGCATCGCTCAGCACAAGGGAGCGACAGATCATGGCGCTGATCGCGGATGGCCTCACCAACCGGGAGATCGGCCTTCGACTGTCGCTGGCGGAGAAGACAGTCAAAAATTATGTCTCCGGCCTGCTCAGCAAGCTCGGGCTCCAACGGCGAACCCAGGCCGCGGTACTCCATCTGGAGTCACGACCTCGCGACGCACACTCGTGACCAAAGTCCCTTGTTCGGCTGGGGCCGTCGGAGTGGACTTGTCCCATGAAACAGATGAGCGCACAGGTCCCCGCGGTTCCCACCCACTTCGTCACCGACCCCCACGGGGCACGGTACGAAACACTCGGCGACGACCAGGTCGAACTGGTCGAGCCCGTCGGACGTTTTCGACGAATCGTCGTCGGGGTGGATGGTTCGGAGGCATCGGTTACGGCGTTGCGCCGGGGGATCCGTCTCGCTGACGCCCTCAACGCCTCGGTCGAGGCAATCGCGACCTGGCGCACGCCCGCCGACTACGGGGCGCTCACCGCGGTCGAGTACTCGCCGGAAGACGACGCGAGGTCGATCCTGACCGGCGCCGCGAAGTCGGTGTTCGGGGCGAAGGTACCGCAGTGGTTTACCGAGGTGACCTTCGAGGGAAACGCCGACGAGATCCTGATCGAGCAGAGCCGCGGAGCCGAAATGCTCATAGTCGGCAGTCGCGGACACGGCGGAATCGCCGGTGTTCTCCTCGGATCGGTCAGCGCCAAGTGCGCTGAGCACGCGCACTGTCCGGTCCTGATCATCCACTGAGCTGATCAGCTACTGAGCTGATCACCCACTGGTCTGGGGCTCGGAGGGGCACTCCTGTTACCCTTGTCTGCAGGCCGGCCCGGGAATCTCGAATCTTCCGCCCGTTCCGGCTTCGAAGCCTTATGACCCATTCTTCTCGTTTCGACACTCCCCAGCGCCCGCGGCGCGAGCCCTCCCGGATGCTGCACGGCGTCAAGAAGTGGGTCGTCGTCAGTGCGGCTGCCGCGGCCTTCTCGCTCGCCGTGATCGCCGCAGTTGCGCCGCCCGCGCCACCCGGTGCGATGGCCAATCAGCGCGCCCACGAGTCGGCGCGCGCGCAGGGCCTCAGCGTCTCGGCCGACGTTTCGGACGTCGCTGTGACGCGCGACAAATACGACGCGTCGCCCGGGATCCAGACGCTGTCGGTGAGCGCCACCAATTACGACTGGGCGAAGCTCATTCTCCTCGACGGCAATTGGCCGATCACGACGGGTAACGTCACGGTCATCGTGCGCTGGATGCGCCAGGAGAATGGTCCGCCCAACTGGTGGAACCGCAACAATCCACTGAACAACGGTCTCGGATCGGGCGGCGGCGGCGGGACCGGCAGCTACCCGAGCCTCGTGATGGCGGCGAAGATGGTCGCGGTCAACCTGCACCGTCCACTCTTCGCTCCCATTGCGGCAGGACTCGCGGCCTCCGCATCGCCACAGGCCATCGCCCAGGCGATCTGGGCATCACCGTGGTCGAGCAGTCACTACGCTAATGGCGCCCACTGGTCGGAAGCGCCCGTCCCGATCGTCAAGGCTCCGCCCAGCGCCTGGTAGCCCAGCCGCGGTTAGGCGATGCCGATTGGGCTCGTCGCGCTAGACGCCTACGGGTTCGACCGGCTCACCCGCGAGGAATCGCGAGATCGCCCGGTGGACGAACTCGGCATCCACCGGACTTGATCCGGCGCCCGCCGGGTGTCCCCACAGCGACGGGATCGGCAGCAGCGTGACGTTCGGGATGTCGATCGCCTCGTGCCGCGCGTCGCCGACCGGAAAGTAGAGGTCGGTCTCCGAGGGCAGGTAGAGCACCTCGGCCGTGATCGAGCGAAGCGCAGCGCGGGTGTCGCCATCGAATCCAGCGGTCGTTCCGACGTCGTGCCGTTGCCAGGTGCGGCACTGGACAATGACGTCGTTTGCGTCGGTCCCCGGCGGGAAGAAGTCGGAGCGGAATCCCTCGACCACGCTCTCGTAGGTCGACTCCGGATCGCGCTCGAGCCAGAGCTTCTCCCGCCACCACTCCTGCGAGTAGAGCCAGGGTCCCCACACCATCCCGAACGCCGAAAGACCCGCCTCTGGCTGCTCGGTGTAGTCGCCGGCGGCGAAGACGGGGTCGAGCGTGAGGACCGTGATGAGGCCCTCCAGCCTGAGGGTTCCATGGTCGTAACTCTTCGCGTTTCCGCAGATCGGGACGATGCGATCCACGAAGTCCGGATGGCTGACGCTCCACTGGAACGCCTGCATGGCCCCCATCGAGAACCCGACGACCGCCCGCAGGTGGGTAATCCCGAGCTCCTCGGTCAGCAGGCGGTGGACGATCTCGACGTTGTCGCGGATGCTCACCAGGGGAAAGCGGGGTCCGTCGAGCGGCGCGGCGGTCGTGCTGGGCGACGAGGACCGGCCGTTGCCGAACAGCTCCGTCGAGACGATGAAATACTTCTCCGGATCGAGTGCGAGGCCCGGACCGATCATCCAGCTCGAGTCATCGGCGTTCGCCATGAAGTGTGACGGAAGCAACACGGCGTTGTCGCCCGCCGCATTCAGGCGCCCGGCGGTCGAGTAGGCCACGCGTGCCTCGTCGAGCTGCGCTCCAGACTCGGTGGTGAAACGCCGAACAACGAATTCTGCGTTCCGTGCTCCTGTCGAATCAACTGCCGTCGAACCACTACTCATCTGATGCACCCTTCGGGGTCGCACGGGCGTCCCAGCGTGACATTTTACCGATGCCGCATGTTGACTCCAGAAAGCTGGACGACGTCGGTGGGAACTGCCACACTGATCGGACGCCATTGGGGCTCACCGGAGGGATCACGTGACCCGCATCGTCTGCCGCCAGCTCGCGCCGGCCATCGCCGACCTGGGCGCCAATGTGCGAATGACGACGGATGCCATCCGCGAATCCGTTGCGGCCGGGGCCGAGCTCGTGGTCCTCCCGGAGCTTGCGACCTCCGGCTACATGTTCGAGACGCCGGAGGAAGCGCAATCCGTCGCGATCACGCCAGGGCACCCGGTCTTCGCGGGCTGGTCCGCCGCGATTCGGAACGCCGGTGCCGACGGGCGAAGCGGAGTCGTGGTCGGCGGGTTCACCGAGCTCGGAGACGACGACCTCGTCTACAACAGCGCCGCGGTCGTCGACGGAACGGGCGTCCTCGCCGTGTACCGCAAGATCCATCTCTGGGACAAGGAGAAGAACTTCTTCACCCCGGGATCTGTTGTTCCCCCTGTCGTTGACACGCCACTTGGCAAGCTCGGGATCGCGATCTGCTTCGACCTGGAGTTTCCGGAGATGCCGCGAAGTCTCGCGCTGCGCGGGGCCGAACTCATCGTCGTCCCGACCAACTGGCCGCGCGGAAATCGCCCGGAGGGCGAGCGCTACATGGAGGTCACCGCTGCGATGGCGGCGGCATACAGCAACCACATCGGCATCGCGTGCTGTGACCGCGCGGGCACAGAACGGGGCCAGGACTGGAATGAAGCCAGCTGTGTGATCAACGAGCATGGCTGGGTCGTAGCCAACGTGGATGAGGCGGGCATCGTATCCGCGGATCTCGATCTCACTCTCTCCCGCGACAAAAGCCTGACTGACCTCGTCAACATGTTCGGCGATCGCCGACCCGAGTTGTACGGAGCCCTGACCGACCCCAGATAGAGCACCGAAGGAGATGTTTGTGACTGAAATGAAGACCGAGGCCAAAGCGCGTGGGCTCGAAGTTCGTTCGATCGACTACGTTCCGAAGAGCGAGAGGCATGGCAAGGTCTGGCACATTGGGCCGCTGTGGTTCATGAGCAACGCGCAGATCGCGACGCTCGCGGTCGGCGTCACGAGCTTCGCCCTCGGTGGCAATTTGATCTGGTCGATCATCGCCATCCTGATCGGACTCGTCATTGGCACCATTTTCATGGCGGCGCACTCGTCCCAGGGGCCGAAGCTCGGTATCCCACAGATGGTGCAGTCGCGACCGCAGTTCGGCTACATCGGTGCACTCCTCGTGTGGCTGTTCGCGTTCCTGCAGTATGCGGGCTTCAACGTGTTCAACACCGTTCTGGCGGGATCGGCGGTGTCTCAGGCGGTGAAGACGCCGGCGACCTTCAGCCCGTTCTGGGCAATTGTGATCACGGTGGTCGGCGCCGTGATTGCGCTCTTCGGTTACGACCTCATTCACCGGATGGAGCGGTACCTCGTCTACCTGACCGTCGCGGTCATGGCGCTGCTGAGCATTTCGGCGCTCGTGCACCTGCAGCTGCCGGCCGGGGCCTTCGACCTCACCCACTTTTCGCCGCTCGCGTTCTTTGCCCAGCTCGGTGTCGTCGCCGGCTACCAGATCTCCTGGGCCATCTACGTTTCCGACTACTCGCGCTATCTCCCCGCAACGACACCGACCAGCCGAACTTTCCGCTGGACGTTCTGGGGCAGCGCGATCGGTGGAGCGTGGATCATGTTCCTTGGCGCCTACCTTGCCGCTGCGGTCAAGGGCTTCAACGCGGGCGATCCGGTCTCGGCCATCGAGACCGTGTCGAACGACCTGTTCCCGGGTTTCGGCACGATCGCGCTTCTCGTGTTCGCGCTCGGGCTTGTAGCGGTCATCGTGCTGAACATGTACGGCGGATCCCTGACCCTCATCTCATCGATTGACAGCTTCAAAAAGGTTCGACCGACGCTGACGATCCGCATCATCACGGTCGTGATCACCGCGGCCATCTCCGGAGTGCTTGCCATTGTCATAGCGGGAAGTTTCGAGGAGTTCTTTGCGGGCTTCCTATTCCTGGTGTTGTACTTCTTCATTCCGTGGACTGCAGTCAACCTGACTGACTACTTCATTGTTCGAAAGGGTCACTACGCAATCGCGGAGATCTTCAAGCCGCGCGGGATCTACCGCCGCTGGGGCTGGCAGGGGATCACCGCGTACCTGGTCGGCTTCATCTGCATGACGCCGTTCTTCGATGTTGCCGGGTTCTACGAGGGCTTCATCTCGAAGGCCATGGGCGGCGTCGATATTTCGTTGTTCATTGGACTCCCGGTTGCCGGAGTCCTCTACTGGCTCTTCACTCGGGGGCTCGACCTGAACGCCGAGCGGGCGCTCGCCGATGCGCAGGCCGACGAGCTCGAGCATCCGGATGCCGAGGCCGACGACCTCGCGGGAGTGTTGGTCGACTAGCCGGCTGCGTGGTGGGGCAGCACCGCGTCCCGCATCCGACCGGACGAGAGTTACAGCGGGAACTTCATTAACCAATCAATGGTGAAGCACGCCGCGAACTCGCTCGTTTCGGGTGCCATCGGCGGGGCTCGATAGAATCCTCACAGCATGGACATCGTGAGCGGCCCGCAGAAGAGCGTTCGCGGTCCGTGGTTCAAGCTCGTCTGGGTCATTCCTCTCGCGATCGTGCTTCTGCTCGCCGTCGTTCTCGCGGCGCGCTGGCTGCGGGATTTGCCCGCCGTGCAGTCGTTCATGACGACATATCCCGGCCAATCGGCTCTGCCAGCGAGCACCCCGGTCGGCTTTCCGGCCTGGGTCGCCTGGCAGCACTTCCTTGCGGCGTTCTTCCTGCTCTTCATCTTCCGCACCGGGTGGCAGCTGCGTTCGGCCACGCGCCCGCCCACGTTCTGGATTCGCAACAACCGCGGGCGCATCCGCACGAAGAATCCGCCCATTCGCATCGGCATCTACCTCTGGTTCCACCTGAGCATCGACGCGCTCTGGATCCTCAACGGGGCCATCTTCTATGTCCTGATCTTCGTGACCGGGCAGTGGATCCGAATCGTGCCGATCCACTGGGACGTCTTCCCGAACGCCGTCTCGGTCGGCATCCAGTACGCCTCGCTGGTCTGGCCGACGACCGACGGCTGGTCCAACTACAACGCGTTGCAACTGCTCAGCTACTTCGTCACCGTATTTCTTGCCGCGCCGCTCGCGATCCTGACCGGCGTGCGCCTGGCTCCCGGCCTCGCCCTTCGACTGCGGGCCTTCGATCGGGTGTTTCCGTTGCGGGTCGCTCGCGTCATCCACACCGGCGTCATGATCTGGTTCGTCGCGTTCACGATCGTGCACGTCACCCTCGTGCTCGCGACCGGAGCCCTGCGCAACCTCAACCACATGTACGCCGGCCGGGACGACCAGAGCTGGATCGGCTTCTGGATCTTTGCGGCCTCCCTCGTCGTCATGATCGTCGGATGGATCATCGCGCGGCCAGCCTTCCTGGCCCGTGTGGCATCCCTGTCCGGAACCGTTCGCCGCTAGTCATCTGATAGCGTCGTCCGCGCCATGGAGGACGGGCACGGATCTGCGAGCCCGCGCGATCCTACGAAGATGGGAAAATGGGACAACAATGACCGACATTTTCGATATCTCAGGCAGCACGGCGCTCGTGACGGGTTCCAGCCGTGGAATCGGCAGGGCGCTCGCCGAGGGTCTGGCTGAGGCGGGCTGCCGCATCATCGTGCACGGCCGTGATCTGGCCAGGGCAGAGCAGACCGCTGCCGACATCCGGCGCGACCATGCAGCCGACGCGTTCCCCGTGGCGTTCGACGTCACTTCCCCCGCGGAAGTCTTGGAGGGCATCGGGAAGATCGAGGTGGAGATCGGCGAGATCGACATCCTTGTCAACAATGCCGGAGTGCAACGGCGGGCACCCTTCGTGGATTTCGCGGTGGCGGACTGGAACGAGGTTCTGGCGACCAACCTGACGAGCGCCTTCCTGGTCGGCCAGCGCGTGGCGCGGACGATGGTGCAAAACGGGAGGGGAAAGATCGTCAACATCGGATCGGTGCAGAGCAGTCTCGGACGCCAGGGCATCACGCCGTACGCGGCGAGCAAGGGCGGCCTCGTGATGCTGACCAAGGGGATGTGCGCCGACCTCGCCCCTTTGGGCATCCAGGTGAACGCGATCGCTCCGGGCTACTTCTCGACGGAGCTCACCCGAGCCCTCGTCGAGGACCAAGAATTCGATGCGTGGGTCCGTAAGCGGACCCCAGCGGGCAGGTGGGGCGAGGTCGGCGAACTCGTCGGCGCGCTGCGCTTCCTCGTCTCCGGTGCGGCGAATTTCGTCAATGGCCAGGTTCTCTACGTCGACGGCGGTATGACGTCGGTTGTGTAGTCACTGGACAACTCGGTCTGCGGGGGAGTTTCCCTCCCTGATCCGGCGGGCACCGGCAACTAGACTCGTCCGCATGGCACGTTGTAGCGCACTTTCGGCGAGGATCTGATGGCGGAATCTTCCTCATCCGAAGTCATCGAGCTCGAAGTCGCCGCAAAGCCGCGCGACATGGTCAGCAAGGCGCTGCGTCTGCTCGTCATGGTCGGAGAGCGCATGCCGGGCGTGACTTTATCCGAACTCGCGCGAAGCGCGAAGTACCCGACGAGCACGACGTACCGACTTCTCCGTGCGCTGGCCGCCGACGGGTTCGTGCGCTACGACGAGAACACGAAGCGCTACTCGCTCGGCCCCGCCCTTTTTGTGCTGAGCCAGCAGGCGTCATCCCAGATGGACTTCCACGAGATCACGACGCCCGTGCTGGAGCGCCTTGCGCACGGCACCGGTGACGCCGTTCTCCTGTCGGTGCTCGACGGCGACCGGGAGATGCAAATCCAGTCGACCCGTGGAACGCGCTCGTTCCAATTCCTCGGTCACCCCGGGCTTCACGCGCCGCTGCACTGCACGGCGCTCGGCAAGGTCCTGGTGGCCTTCAGCGCTCCCGCCGAACGGGAGCGACTGCTCCGCCGCCTGCCGCTGTTCCCTGTCGGGCCGAACGCGATCACGGATCGGCGCCTGTTTCGAAAAGAGATCGAGAAAGTGCGCGCCCAGGGCTGGGCACTCGCGGACGAGGAGCACGAAGAGGGTGTTCGCTCGATCGCGATGCCGGTCTTCGGGCCGGAGGGCGTCGCCATCGCCGCGGTCTCCGTCGTCGCACCAATCTCCCGCGGACCGGTCTCGGAACTCCAGCGTCACCTGCCGTTGCTCGACGAAGCGACTCGGCAGCTTTCCGTGTTGCTCCGCGGGAGCTTCAACTACTCGCTCGCGGTGAGTCCAAGCCTGTAGACCCGGTTCGCGTTCTGGGCGAACAGGAGAGATCGCTCGGCGTCGCTGTAGTCCCGCGCGAGCAACTCGAATGCGCTCCAGATGGTGTCGTAGCCGTATGAGGGCAGATCCATCGGGAAGTTGCTCTCGAACATGGAGCGACCTGCGCCGAACGCGTCAATGCAGGTATCGACGTAGGGCCGGATCGCCTCAGCCAGAGCGTCGGTGTCTTCGTCGGTGTTCTCGAATCGGGGGGTGCTCGACAGCGGACCAACCCGCATGCCGAGCCCACCGATCTTGATGACGACGTTCGGCTGCTGCGCCAGCGCGCGGATCCCCCGCTGCCAGTCAGCGAAAGTTGCCGCGCGGTCGACCGCGTACGGCCCTGCGCCCAATGGCCCCCCGCTGTGGTTCACGATGATCGTCGTGTCGGGGTTCCTGGCCGCCAATTCCGCGACGTCGCCGAGCTGTGGATGGTAGACCCACGCGTCGAAGCTGAGGCCGCGTTCGGCTAGGCGTGCGAATCCGCGATTGAACAGGTCGTCCCGATAGAGGCCCTGCGGAGGGTTGACGCGCCCGTTGGGAATCTCGGGACTCGCATCCCACGCTCCCGTGTGTCGAACGCCTCGAAGTCTGCCGTCGGCGACCCGCTCGTGTGCGTCTAGGAGCGCGTCGAGATGGTCAAGGTCGGTGAGGCTTGCCGAAGCGACGATGCCGGCGCACACGCGAGCGGTTGCATCTGACGCGTCGACGGCGATGCCGGCTCCCGCGGCGTACTCGGTCTCACCGATCGGGCGAAATTCGATTGGCCCGTCGGCCCGGTACATGGCGCCGCACTCGATGAACACGCTGCCAAGAAGGTGCTGCGATCGCGTGTCATCGAGAAACTGCTCGACCGGATAGAGCCCGTTCCCAGCTCCGTGGGCCTCGGCCCAGAGATGATGATGGGGGTCGATGATGTCGAGCCGCGCCGGGCGAACCCCCACGGATTCCTCGCGCTGATGCTGCCTCGCGGGCTGGTGGTCATTCGAACCGTTCATGCGTGTATCCCTCTTCACCGGTCTCGATCGCTTCCACGAGATCGTCTTCATTTTGCTACATCGTGGCAATGCATGCCATCATATAAAACGACAGCAGAGGGCTAAGCCCCAAGCAAACCTGAAAAAGGGCGATTTCAAGGAGGAAATGTTATGGCCAATGTCAGGACCGTGGTGGCGGAAAGCGCACCGGCAAGAGGACTGAAGGCGGCGCTTCGCGCTGGCGTCGTCAGCGGGATCGGCACGTCGATCGAGTGGTACGACTTCTACCTGTACGGCACGGCTGGTGCGCTCGTGTTCAACAAACTCTTCTTCCCCGAGATCAGTCCTCTCGCCGGAATTCTTGCCTCGTTCGGAGTGTTCGCGGCCGGCTTCGTTGCCCGTCCCCTCGGCGGCATCATCTTCGGTCACTTCGGTGACCGCATCGGCCGCAAGCGGATGCTGGTGATCAGCATGCTCATCATGGGGCTTGCCACTTTTGCCGTCGGGCTGCTCCCGACCTATGCGACGATTGGGGCTCTTGCCCCGGTGTTGCTCGTGGTCCTGCGGGTACTGCAGGGGCTCGCGGTCGGCGGCGAGTGGAGCGGGGCGACGCTTCTCGCGGTCGAGAGCGCGCCGCCGGGCCGTCGTGGCCTCTTCGGCTCGTTCCCCCAGATGGGCGTGCCCTTCGGCAACCTGGCTTCCACCCTGGTGTTCGCCGGCGTGCTCTCACTGCCGCAGTCGGAGTTCCTGGCCTGGGGGTGGCGGATCCCATTCCTGCTGAGCGTCGTGCTCGTCGGCGTCGGACTGTTCGTGCGGCTGCGCCTGGCCGAAACGCCCGCCTTCCAGGCGGTACGCAATGCCGGTGCACTCGTCAAGATCCCCACCGCCACAGCACTGCGGCGTTTCCCCCTGTCGATCGTGTTCGCCGTTGGGGCCTGCTTTGCGCCGTTCATCTTCTCGTACTTCCTGACGACGTTCGGGATCACCTACGGAACGACCGTCATCCACCACCCGCAGCAGTTCGTCCTCACCACGATGGCGATTGGCTCCGGTGTGGAGTTCTTCACGATGCCGATCGCCGGTGCGCTGGCTGACCGGTTCGGCCTTCGCAAGATCTACCTCATCGGAACCATCGCGACGGCCATCGTCGCCATCCCGTTCTTCCTCGCCGTCGGCGGCGGAAGCGAGGTCGTCTGGTTCATCGCGGTGGTGTTCTGCACCGGCTTCATCCACCCGCTGATGTACGGCACCCTTGCGGCCTTCTCCGTGCAGCTCTTCCCGGCGAACATCCGCTACAGCGCAACGGCGCTCGGCTACCAGTTCGGCGGTCTCCTCGGTGGTGGATTCGCTCCGCTCATCTTCACGAGCCTGCTTTCCATCAACACGAAGTCGTTCGGATTGCTCGCGGCCTACATCCTGTTCGGCTGCGCGGTGAGCATTGTCTGTGTCACCTTCGCGAGCCGGCGCAAGTCCCAAATCGATGCTGTGGGCATCGATGCAGTAAGCATTGAAGAGAAGGTTGCCTGATGGCCAATACCAACATCCCGGACGTCCAGCTGAACGACGGCAACAAGATCCCGCAACTGGGGTTCGGCGTCTTCAAGGTGCCGGATGACGAGACCCAGCGGGCTGTCGAGCACGCGATCGCGGCGGGATACCGCAGCATCGACACGGCTGCCTTCTACCAGAACGAGCGTGGCGTCGGTGCCGGGATCGCGAATAGCGGTGTGCCGCGGGACGAACTGTTCATCACCTCGAAGGTCTGGAACGATGCGCACGGCCGCGACAACGCGCGGCGTTCCTTCCTGGAGAGCCTCGAGAAGCTGAAGCTGGACCGGCTCGACATGTTCCTCATCCACTGGCCGGTTCCGTCGCGGGATCTCTATGTCGAGACCTGGCAGGCCCTTGTTGAGCTTCAGGCAGAGGGGCTCGTCACGTCGATCGGTGTATCGAACTTCGAGCCGGCCCACCTCGAGCGGCTCCGCGCCGAATCCGGAGTCGTCCCCGTCGTCAACCAGGTTGAGCTGCACCCCTACCTTGTGCAGGCGGCCGTGCGCGAGTATGACGCTGCGCACGGGATCGTCACCGAGGCGTGGAGCCCGCTCGCGAAGGGGGGCGACCTGCTCGAGCAGGTCGTTCTCACCGAGATCGGGGCTCGCTACGGCAAGTCCCCGGCACAGGTCGTGATCCGCTGGCACATCCAACTCGGCAACGTGGTCATTCCGAAGTCCGTCACGCCCGCGCGCATGAGCCAGAACATCGACGTCTTCGACTTCGCCCTGACCCAGGCCGAACTCGACGCGGTCAGTGCACTCGACAGCGACAAGCGAACCGGTCCAAACCCGAACGTGTTCGTGGCGCCACCTGCCGCCTGAGCGTTTTTCCCTTCGTGCCCTCACCAAGAAGCAACATCCCAAGGAGTACCACATGGCTTTGAGCCGCGCCGACTGGCCGATCACAGCGGCCCTTTTGCAATTCGACGGCGTCCGCGCGGATGGGTCACGAGCCCAGGATGCGCCGCAGTCCGAGTGGCTGAATGCGTTTCGGGAGGTCGCCGATGCCGGGTTCACCCACGTCGACCTGACGGATGGCTGGGTGCGGGCGGGCGACCTCGACTCCGCTCGACTCGACGAACTGAAGGCGGCGTACACGGAGGCGGGGCTCGAAGCGCCCGCGATTTCGGCGATTCGTCGCAGCGTCATCGACGCCGAGCACGGGGATGAGAACCTCGCCTACAGCCATCGCACTCTGGATGCCGCGGCGCAGCTTGGTGTCGGTGTCGTCTCGTTCGGTCTCCACCAGGCACTGACTCCCGAGCAGCAGCGCCAGCTCTGGTTCTGGACGGTCGATGGCCACAAGGATCCAGTGGGGGATAAGGCGATGTGGTCGAAGGCGGTTGATCGTCTCACCGAACTAGGCCGACACGCCGCGGATCTTGGCATCGTCATGACGCTGGAGATGTACGAGGACACCTATCTCGGCACCGGTGACTCCGCCGTGCAGCTCGTTCGCGACATCGGTCTCTACAACGTGGGGCTGAACCCCGACATCGGGAACCTGGTGCGGTTGCACCGCCCGATCGAGAGCTGGCGAGAGCTCCTTCACAAGGTGCTGCCGTACACGAACTACTGGCACGTGAAGAACTACTTCCGTGACGAGGATCCGCAGCGCGGCACATATGTTGCGCTGCCCGCGCCGATGGAATTCGGGATCATCAATTATCGTCAGGCCGTCAAGGAGGCGATCTCGTTCGGCTTCCAGGGCATGTTCTGCACCGAGCACTACGGTGGCGACGGACTTAGCGTTAGCGCGACCAATCGCGACTACCTGCGACGCATCCTGCCCGAGTCCTCCGACTACGACGTTCCGGCCAGTCTCGTGGCGCAGAATGCCGGCGATGTCAGAGCGCGCGTCACGGGCACGTCGAACGCAGCGAGCTGACTCAAGGGATCTCGGATATGACCAGGATTTTCGATGACCCCGCCGACTTCGCCACCGACGTTCTCGACGGCCTCATCGCCGCGCACCCGGACTACGTAGCCAGGGTTGACGGCGGTGTCGTCCGTTCGACGACGGTTCCGGCGGGCCAGGTGGCCGTCGTGATCGGCGGTGGCAGCGGGCACTACCCCTCCTTCGCCGGCCTCGTCGGCCCGGGCATCGCCACGGGCAGTGCCTGTGGAAACCTCTTCGCTTCGCCGTCGGTTGGACAGATCCACCGGGTGTCGAAGGCGGCCCACCACGGCGGCGGAGTGCTGCTCTCCTACGGCAACTATGCGGGGGATGTGCTCAATTTCGACGCCGCCGAGCGCCGACTCCGCGCCGAGGGCATCGATGCGCGGACCGTGCGGGTGACGGATGACATCGCCAGTGCTCCACTCGAGGAAATCGAGAAGCGCCGCGGCATCGCGGGCGATTTCGTCGTCTTCAAGATTGCCGGTGCTGCCGCCGAGGCGGGATTCGATCTCGACGAGGTCGAGCGCCTCGCCAGGCGAGCCAACGCCCGGACCCGTTCACTCGGCGTCGCGTTCGCCGGCTGCACGCTGCCGGGAGCAACGGAACCGTTGTTCACCGTCCCGGAGGGGATGATGTCGGTCGGGCTTGGGATCCACGGCGAGCCCGGTATCTTCGACATTCCCATGCCGACGGCGACTGAGCTGGCCGAACTTCTCGTGAGCCGCCTCCTCGTGGAGCGGCCGGAGGGCGCTGGTGAGCGTGTCGCGGTGATCCTCAACGGACTCGGTACCGTCAAATATGAGGAGCTGTACATCCTCTATCGACGGATCCTCCCGCTCCTCGAGCGCGAAGGTCTGCGGGTGGTTGAGCCCGAGGTCGGTGAGATCGTGACGAGTCTCGACATGTCGGGACTCTCGCTCACCCTGTCCTGGCTTGACGACGAGCTTGAGACGCTCTGGTCGGCTGCCGCGGACACGCCCGCCTATCGCAAGGGGGTGGCGGGTGCGCGGGTGCGCGCCGATGCCCAGGTGATCGCGGCATCCGTCGAGCGAGCTCACGAAGATGCCAGTTCGGCCGCGAGGCGGGCCGGCGGTGTGGCCGCCGCGCTCCTCGAGGCGGTCGCCCAGACGATTGACTCAAACGCCGACGAGCTCGGCAGAATCGACGCGATCGCCGGTGACGGCGACCACGGAATCGGCATGAAGCGCGGGATCGGAGCCGCCGTCGTGAGTGCTCGAGCGAGCGCTGCCAGCGATCTCGGAGTGCACGAGCTGCTCAGCGTGGCTGCCGAACGCTGGTCAGAGGAGGCCGGGGGAACATCCGGGGCGCTTTGGGCCGGAGCGATAACGGCCATTGCCGACCGTCTCGGAAACGGCGAGTCGTACGGCACGGCCGACGTGGTGGATGCCGCTCGCGCCGGGCTGGAAGAAGTGATGTCCATGGGCAAGGCCGAGGTTGGCGACAAAACCATGATCGACGCGATGGTGCCCTACGTCGACAAACTTGGCGCGGAGATCGAGGCTGGATCGCCGCTCGCGCTCGCGCTTGCGCGCGCGGCCGAGACCGCACGGGATGCGGCAGAGGCGACCGCGAGCTTGAGCCCACGACTCGGGCGCGCACGGCCGCTCGCGGCCAAAAGCATCGGGCACCCCGACGCCGGGGCGATTTCGTTCGGGCTCATCGTCGCCCGCATCGCCGACGAGGCGAGAGCCCTCACAAACGCACACGAATGAAAGGTGAGCAATGACAACCGGATTGAGAATCATCGTCGGAAGTGACGACGCCGGATACGACTACAAGACGGCGCTGAAGGCGCTGCTTGAGCAGGATCCCCGCGTGTCGCAGGTTATCGACGCCGGAGTTGATGCGGAGGGCCACACGGCGTACCCGCACGTGGCCGTCGCGGCGGCACGAGTCGTCGCCGCGGGGGAGGCTGACCGCGCACTCCTCTTTTGCGGCACCGGGCTCGGGGTCGCGATCTCCGCGAACAAGGTGGCAGGCATCCGTGCCGTCACCGCTCACGACAGCTACTCCGTTGAGCGGTCGGTGCTCAGTAACAACGCCCAGGTGCTCTGCATGGGGCAGCGGGTGATCGGTCTCGAGTTGGCGAAGATGCTCGTCGACCAGTGGCTGAACTACCGATTCGACCCGGAGTCGGCTTCCGCCGCAAAGGTCGACGCAATTTGCTCGTACGAACCACAGGAGGCATAACAATGGCAGCGAACTCGAACACGGGCAAGAAGATTGCGATCGTCGGATCCGGCTACATGGGCGGAGGCATCGCCCAGGTGATGGCGCTGTCCGGAGCGACAGTGATGATCTCCGACATCAGCGCGGAGATCGCTCAGAGCAACTACGACCGGCTGATCACGGAGTCTGAGCAGTTTGTCGCCGACGGCCTTTTCCCGGTCGGATCCACCGAAATAATCAAGAGCAACCTGTCGGCCGCCGAGAGCATCGAGGTGGCCGTGGCGCACGCCGACTTCATTGAGGAGGCAGTTCCCGAGGTAATCGCGATCAAGCACGAGACGCTCGCGCGAGTATCCAGTGCGGCCCTCCCTACCGCGGTCATCGGCAGCAACACGTCGACCATTTCGATCGGCGTTCTCGCCGAGGCGGTCGTCGGACCCGAGCGATTCCTCGGATCCCACTTCAGCAACCCTGCCCCGTTCATTCCGGGCGTCGAGTTGATTCCGCACGCGGGGACGACCCCCGAGGCGCTGGCCTTCGCGGAGACGGTCATCCGTGGCACGGGGAAGCAGACCGCGCGGATCAAGGACGTGACAGGCTTCGTCCTGAACAGGCTTCAGTACGCGCTCTTCACCGAGGCAACCAGGCTCGTCGACGAGGGCGTGGCCTCCGTTGAGGATATCGACACGGTTGTTCGCACGACCTTCGGATACCGGTTGCCGTTCTTCGGACCGTTCGCGATCGCCGACATGGCCGGCCTTGACGTGTACGACTTCTGCTACCGCTCGCTGCAGACCTCGTTCCCCGAGAGGTTTGCAACCCCGAAGGTGTTGAGCGATCTCGTTTCCGCCGGAAAACTCGGGACCAAGACCGGTGCCGGATTCCTCAACGTCCCCGCCGACAAGACACCGCAGCTCGTGGCCTACCGCAACAAGGCCTACGCGAAGATGGCTGCGCTGCTCGAAGACCTGGGCCCGGCGCCGATTGACTGACGCCAGCGTCCTGCGGCTGACTGTCCAGCGGAGTTCGCGGGGGGCGAATCCGCTGATATAGTCGTCAGGTTGGCTTTTCGAAGCCGCACGCGCCCGTAGCTCAGCGGATAGAGCAATTGACTACGGATCAATAGGCCGGGGGTTCAAATCCCTCCGGGCGCACTCAAGAAGTTGGGACGTCACCATGCGGTGACGTCCCTTCTTTCATTTACCGACGTCCCGACTTGTTGAGTGCGCGTGGGCGGACGCGAAGGCTCTCTGGCTGGGCCCCCGCTGAGCAGCTGGTCGAACTCAATTCCGTCGTTCACCCGCGCCATCCTGCAAAAAACCGCCGCCAACGACATCGACACCCCGCGCATCACGCGTTCGTCGCAACTATCCCCGAACCGCACCCGCCATCTCTTCGCCAGTCGCAAAGCTATTGCCGCGGGGGCCCAATACGCCATAGGTTGGCAAATAGCGGCCGCTGACGATCGTCTGTGGCCCAACTATGAGATGTCTGGGGATTCTAGATGCGTAAACATGTCTTCGGGGTGTCCCTGGTAGCGGTCGCGGCCCTCGTCACGGCGCTCACTGGAGCGAGCGCGGCCAACGCCGCCCCTACCTCGAAACCAATTCCGAACTCGACACCCGGTTGGCTCGCCCACGGCAAGAACCTCGGCGCCGCCTCCGTGAACGCCCCTGTCACCGCGCGCGTGTACCTCGCGCCGAATGGGGGCCTCGACGCGCTGCAGGCCGCCGCGACCGCCGCGTCAAGCAGCCATCGTTACCTCACGCCGGCGCAGTACCACGCGCAGTTCGACGCGACTGCGGCAACCGTGAGCGCGGTGCGGGGATGGCTGACCGGTGCCGGCCTCACTGTCAGTGGGGACGCGAGCCACCGCTACCTTGACGTCTCCGGCAGTGTGGGCGCAGCAAACAGGGCGTTCAGTATCTCCATCGCGAAGTTCACCCACGATGGCCTCAGCGTGCAAGCACCCACGGGTGCGGCGATGGTGCCCGACGCGGTCGCGGCATCCGTCATTGCCGTCTCGGGACTCGACACGACCGTGTCGATCGTCGAACCGCAGACACAGAAGCCGTCGCCACCCAGTGCCGGGTTCCGCAACGCACCGGTTTGCTCGCACTGGTACGGCGACCAGAACCCGACAACGCTGCCGACACCGGATGGCACCGTGCTTCCCCAGTTCAAGGGTGCCACGCTGCCCTACTCCCCGTGCGGTTACACGGGCCCCCAACTGCGCAACGCCTACGAGGCGGGCGCAACAGCCGGCCTTGACGGGCGCGGCGTGACCGTCGCGATCACCGACGCCTACGCCTCGCCCACCGTGGAGGCCGACGCGAACCGCTACGCGACCGACACCGGCGACAAGCCGTTCACGACGGGGCAGTTCACGCAGAGCCTGCCGGTCGCCTTCACCCAGGTGAACAGCACCAAGTCGCCGAAGCAGTGCGGTGCAACTGGCTGGTACGGCGAGGAGACCCTCGACGTCGAGGCCGTTCATGCCATGGCACCGGCCGCAAACATCCGCTACTACGCGGGGGCAAGCTGCCAGGACACCGACCTGCTCGCCACGTTTGACCGCATCAACGACGAGGGTGTCGCGACCATCGTGACGAACTCATGGGGCAGCGTGGGCGACGTCGTGAAGCCGGCCCTGCTGCAGGCCTATGAGACCGCGTTCCTTCAGGGTGCGGTCGAAGGCATCAGCTACGCATTCTCGAGCGGTGACGCAGGCGACGACGCGGCAGCGGTCGGCTCTCCGCAGACCGACTACCCGGCGTCCGACCCGTACGTCACGGGCGTCGGCGGCACATCGACCGCGATCACGCCGGCCGGCGTCGTCGGCGAGACGGGCTGGCAGACGACGAAGTACACCATTGCCAGCGGCTCCTGGGCGCCTGTTTCGCCATTCCTGTATGGCGGCGGCGGCGGATACTCATCGAACATCGCCGAGCCCGACTACCAGGTTACGGCCGGCATCCACAGTCCGAACGGCGGCCGTGCGCTGCCCGACGTATCGATGGACGCAGACCCGACGACCGGCATGCTGGTCGGTCAGACACAGA
>JAODMY010000058.1 GCA_025465535.1 Glaciihabitans sp. | reverse complement strand
CCGGATTCGCGTTGATCGCGTCGCGGATGGCCGTGAGGTCGGTCGGGCTCGCGCCCTCGCCGACGAGCAGGCTCTTGGTCTCGATGCCGAGCACGATCGCGACGAGCACGAGCAGGACGCCGATCCCCAGGGTGCCGGCGGCGTCGAAGACGGGGTTTCCGGTGATGATCGTGAGTCCGACGCCGATGAGCGCAATGACAAGGCCGATGAGGGCTGCGAAGTCCTCGAGTAGGACGATGGGCAGCTCCGGCGCCTTGGCGTGACGAATGAACCTCACGATCGACTCACTGCCGCGCAGGTGTTTCGACTCCTTCAGCGCCGTGCGGAACGAGAAGGATTCCGCGACGATCGAGATCACGAGCACCGCGATAGGCAGCCACAACCAGTTCGGATCGAGCGCGTGCGGATGCTTCAGCTTCTCCACGCCCTCGTAGATCGAGAACACTCCGCCGATCGAGAACAGGATGATCGAGACCACGAACGCGAACACGAAGCGTTCGCGCCCATAGCCGAATGGATGCGCGTCGTCCGCGGCCTTGCGCGACCTGCGACCGCCAAGAAGCAACAGAAGCTGGTTGCCGGTGTCGGCGAGCGAGTGCACGCTTTCCGCGAGCATGGAGCTTGACCCAGAGGCGAGAAACGCCACGAATTTGACGATCGCAATGGCCAGGTTCGCCAGTAGCGCGGCGACAATTGCCCGAGTACCGCCCGATGTGCTCATGTCCCCAATCCTAGGATGGGGCTCATGCTTAGCCTTCCGTCAATCGCAATCCTCGGCACCGGCTCGATGGGCGGCGCCATCCTCAGCGGCCTCGTTCATCCGTCCGTCACCGTGGATGGCGGCATCCGCGTCACGAATCGAACGGTGGCGAAGGCAAGACCGCTCGCCTCCGCGAAAGTCGAGTCGTTCGCCCTCGAGGAGACCCCGGATGCGAACGCCAGGGCGCTCGCCGGCGCACGCCTGGTGATCCTTGGTGTCAAGCCGTACATGGTCGCGGATTTGCTTCGAGAGGTTGCCCCGCTGATCGAACCGGACGCGGTCGTCGTGAGCGTGGCGGCCGGAATCACGATAGCGACCATGGAGTCGCTCGTGTCCGGCGTGGTGCTCCGCGCGATGCCCAACACCCCGGCCGTGGTCGGACGCGCGGTGACCGGGCTCGCGGGCGGAACCCGTTCGACACCCGAAGATGTCGCGCTCGCGAAGGCCATGTTCGAGACCGTTGGGGCGGTGATCGAGGTGCCGGAGGAGAAGATCGACGCCGTCAGCACAATCAGCGGATCGGGCCCCGCCTACGTCTTCTACCTGATCGAGGAACTCACCCGCGCCGCGATCGATCTCGGCTTCACGGCGGAGGAGGCCGCGGTCATGGTCAACGGCACGTTCCTCGGTGCGAGTGAGTTGCTCGCCGCGAGCGACGTCGGCCCGGCCGAACTTCGCCGCCGAGTCACGAGCCCGCACGGAACCACCGAGCGCGCGATCGAGGTCATGCAATCGGCCGACTTCAAGGGCGTGTTCGACCGGGCGACCGCTGCGGCTCTCGCGCGGGCGAAGGAGCTCGCGGCCGCGGGCTGAGCGCCGGGCGTGGCCGAGCTGCGCTGCGCGTGCAAGAATGCGCCGTCGATCGTGGTGCTCCAGCGTGCGCGGCCAAAGGGCGACTGCTAGTAGACGTTCGGAACTTCGTTCTTCTCGCCCCTCGCAGTGCTCTCGGGCGAGACGCGCAGACCTCCGCCGCTGTTGGCCGCGATCATCAGGTCGTCGAGCCACTGCTTGTTGAGCGCGGGCTGCCTGCTGCCGAAGAATCTGAACTGGATGGCGATCCCCGGGTGCAACCAGACGCTGCTGCGGCCGAGTCCCGCACGCGTGCTGACCTCGTCATCCCAGGAGAACACGAATCCCTCGGATCGCCGCAGCTTCGCAATGATCACGACCTTCAGGTGCGCGAGCGCACGATCGTCGATGTCGACGACGGTCGGAGTAGAGCCGTAAATTAGCTGGCCCATTGGGTGGCTGTCTTCTCTTGTCGGGTGGAACGCTCGAGTGGGATGCCGAGGTTCCGGCTTTGTTTGCATGGTAGCCGCTCGCATTCGAGTATTCGTTCTTTTAGGCCTGACATTGTTCGGATGCCAGCGGCTAGCCTGAGGTCATGGCTGACATTTTCGATGTGATCGCCGACCCCACGCGTCGCGACGTGCTCTACCTCCTCCTCGAGAGCTACAGCGCACGAACCGAATTAAGCGTCGGCGAGATTGTCGGCCGACTCGGACTCACCCAGCCCACGGTGTCCAAGCACCTCAAGGTGCTGCGCGATCACGGCCTCGTGTCGGTTCGAGAAGACGGACAGCATCGCTATTACAGCCTCGATGCTTCCCCCATGGGGGACGTGGAAGCTTGGATTGCTCCATTCGCGGTTGCGGGATCCGCAGGCTCGAGCGTGAGCACCGCCGTCGCGGCTCTGCCGGGAGCTGCGGTTGGCCAAAAGGTTGGTCGCGCCGTCGCGGAACAATCGCATCGAGCACGAAGCGCGCTTCGGGATGTGTGGGGGCAGGCCAGCCGCCGCATCCGTAGCCTGAAAGGGAGGTAGACGCGAAGTCACATCTGCCCCTATATTTACGATTTAGCACTCCTGTCACAGCTTGCGGGGTGAAAATCTCGATAGGGGCAATGCAATGGCGGATCTGGCAGGCGTGCGGTTCCTGACCGTGGCTGAGGTCGCCGAGATGATGCGCGTCTCGAACATGACGGTTTACCGTCTCGTGCACTCCGGTGAGCTTCCCGCAGTGCGTTTCGGGCGGTCATTTCGGATCCCCGAGTCGGCGGTGGCGGCAGTTATTGAAACTACGATCTCCGACGTGGGGTAAAGTAACTCTTTGTGTCTTCCGCGGTTCTGACCGGACCGGTGGGTCCGATTCGTCAAAACAGCGAGGTGATTTATGGGTTCCGTCATTAAGAAGCGCCGCAAGCGCATGGCGAAAAAGAAGCACCGCAAGCTGCTTCGCAAGACGCGCCACCAGCGTCGTAACAAGAAGTAATTGCGTGACAAAAGCACTAGGCCCTCGGGTCTAGTGCTTTTTTCTTTTGGCCTGCTATTTCTTTGGCCTGCTTTTTGTTACCTGGCTTGTTTTCGCGTTGCTTTGGCCTCGCGGCGAACGCGGCGCTGGGCATCTTTGATGCTCGCTCGCTTGAGCTGGAGGATCGGCCAGCCGTGTTCCTTGGCGTGTTTGGTGAGCCGGGCATCCGGGTTGACGACGATGCGGTGACCGACCAGTGACAGTAGCGGGATGTCGTTGCGGGAGTCCGAGTAGGCCCACGAGTCGGCGAGATCCGCGCCGAGTTCTGCGGTAAACGCCCTCGCGGCGATCGCCTTCTCCTCGCCGTGCAACACGGGACCGTCGAACGCGCCGGTGAAGACGCCGTCCCTCGCCACGAACATCGTTCCGAGGGCACCCGTGAGACCGAGTCGCTCCGCAATCACGCGGCCGACGATCTGCGGGGTCGCGCTGATCAGCCAGACCTGGTGGCCCTTGGCGAGGTGTTCGTGCGCGAGTTCGACCGTCTCGGGCCAGAGGCGTTTCTCGATGTCACGCTCGAACACGTCGTTGGCGATTTTTTCGACTTCCGCCTCGGTGTAGCCCGCGATGAGGTTGGGCGCGCGATCCTTGATCGAGCCGAGGTGCCGATCGTTTTCTCCGATGAAAAGGAACGTCGCCTGGTGCCAGCAGAATTTCAGGATCTCGCCAGCCCGAAGCATGCCCATCCGGCGAGCGGCCTTCGCGAGGTGGAATGCGCTGGCGCCACGGAGGAGTGTGTTGTCGACGTCGAAGAACGCGACGATGGGTGCATCGGCTGCGGCTTCGGGCGCGACTTGGGACATCCGTTCAGTCTAGGCAGGCTGTCGCCGTGTCCTCAGCCGAGGCACCATAGGCTGGTCAGGTGCCAACGCCCGCTACCGTGACCCTCGTGACAAGGGAGGGCTGCCATCTGTGCGACGCCGCGCGCGAAATCATCACGGCCGTTGTGGCTGAGACGGACGCCGTGACGGTCGTTGAACTCTCCATCGACGACGATCCGCAGCTTGCCGCCCGCTACGCGGAAGAAATCCCCGTCGTGCTCATCAACGACCGCGTGCACAACATCTGGCGCGTGAACGCCGACCGTCTTCGCGACGCCCTCCAGGAGGCAACGAAATGATCAAGCACATCGTGACCTGGAAGCTCAAGGCCGAGGATGCCGCGGGCAAGGCCGAGTCCTTCGCCGCCATCGTGGGCGCTCTCGGGGCGCTGCCTCCGCTGGTTCCCGCGATCCACAGCTTCCAACTCGGAGCAGACCTTGCCGAGACGGCGGGCAACTGGGATGTCGTGATGATCACCGAGCACGAGTCGAAGGCCGAACTCGCCGCCTACCAGGCGCACCCGGAACACGTGAAGGCGTCAGCCGTCGTTCGCGAACTCGCGGCCAACCGAACGTCGGTCGACTTCGAGTTCTAGCCGGCGCGCTACGGCAGCAGGCGCGTGGGGCCGCGGAACAGGTAGGTCGTCTCGCGGATGTTGGTCAGGTGCAGCATCAGCATGAGAACGCGCGCAAGGCCCATCCCGAATCCACCGTGCGGCGGCACGCCGTAGCGGAAGAAGTCGAGGTAGAAGTCGAGCTCCTCCGGGTCGAGACCCTTGTCTTTCGCGTTCTCGATGAGGACATCGATGCGGTGCTCACGCTGCGCGCCCGTTGAGATTTCGACGCCGTTGAAGATGAGGTCATAGCTCTTCGTGATGCCCTGGTCGTCGTCGTGACGCATGTGATAGAACGGCCGGATGCTGGAGGCGTAGTCGGTGAGGAACACGAATTCGTGGCCGAACGTCTCCTTCGCGTAGGCCGCGATCTGGCGCTCACCCTCCGGATCCATGTCGTCGTCCTGGCGCGGAACCTCGTAGCCGCGCGAGGCCACGATCGCCTTCGCCTCGGCAAGGGGAATGCGCGGGAATGGCACGGTGGGAACGGCAAGCTCGAACCCGAACAGCGCCTCGATCTCGGCGCCGTGCTTGTCTTTTACGGCCTGGAAGCCGGCGACGAGGAGTTCCTCGTGCATCTTCATGACATCCTCGTGGCTGTCGATCCAGCTGATCTCAGAGTCGATGCTCGTGAACTCGGTCGCGTGCCGCGAGGTGAAGCTCGGGTCGGCACGGAAAGCCGGACCCACCTCGAAGATCTTGCCGAATCCGGATGGCTGGGCCATCTGCTTGAAGAACTGCGGGCTTTGTGCGAGGTAGGCCTTGCCCTCGAAGTAGTCCACCTCGAACAGCTCGGCCTTCGACTCGCTCGCGCTGGCCATGAGTTTCGGCGTGTGGATCTCCACGAAGTCGCGCTCGACCCAGTAGGTGCGCCAGGCGTGCTCGAGCGTGGTCTGGATGCGGAAGATCAGGTTCGCTTCAGGCCGACGAAGATCGAGGAAGCGCCAGTCCATGCGCTTGTCGACGCCGGAGTCGTCGGCGATCGGGTTCTCCGGAAGAGCCGCACTGGCGACGTCGAGCGACTCGAGCTTGACCTCGATCCCGCCGAGCTTCACCCGCTCGTCGTGCTTGAGCTGGCCGGTAGCGGTGACGAAGCTACCGACGCTGAGCGCCGAGACGGCTTCCTGGATCGACTCACCGGTGTCCCCTCGGGGGGCAACGAGCTGAAGGGCGCCGGACTCGTCGCGAAGGATCACGAATTGCACGGCCTTCTGATCCCGAACTTTCTCGACCCAGCCCGAGACCGTCACGGGTCCGTCGTCCAGCGCGGCAAGGTTCTTGATCAGGGTGCGTGTAGTCACGATCCCCGAGTTTACCGACGGAGACGATGCCAAGCCGGCGCAACGTAAACTTCTTCCGTGCCAGCCTCCCTCATCCACCTCGTTCGTCACGGCGAGGTCTTCAATCCCGATGCTGTCCTCTATGGACGAATCCCGGGGTTCGGGCTGAGCGAACTCGGTAAACGGATGGCGAAGGCCGCCGCGGATTCCAAGCTTGGACATCCGCTGACCGCCCTGTATGTCAGCCCGCTTCAGCGCGCGCAGGAGTCAGCCGCGCCGTGGTCCAGGAACTTCGGGCTGGACATCAAGACCGACGAGCGAATCATCGAACCGTGGAACAAGTTCGAGGGCACAGACGATTTTGGCGTGAAGGCGCTTCGCCGTCCGGCGGTCTGGCCATGGCTGATCAACCCGGTCAAGCCGAGCTGGGGCGAGCCGTACGTCGCAATCGCCGCTCGGATGCTGGCCGCGATCACCGATGCCTGGAACGCCGCCGAGGGTGGCGAGATCGCCCTTGTCAGCCACCAATTGCCGATCTGGACAGTGCACCGCGAGCTGGCCGGCGAACGGCTGTTCCACGATCCACGCAAGCGTCGATGCTCGCTTTCGAGCATCACCACCCTGCAGCGCGACGAGTCGGCGAAGCATGGATTCGTTGAGGTCGACTATCAGGATCCTGCGGCAGCATTGCAGGCATCCGCAATTGATCAGGGAGCCGTGTGAGTTCGAGCAGCCGAGTGGGGTTGGGCGGGATGGCACCGCGAAGGGTGCTGGCTGCGGTCATCACATCGCTTCTGGCCATTGCCGTTCTCGCCGGCTGCTCGCAGTCCCCGGATTACAACAGCAGCGGTACGACGGGCTACGTCTCCGGCTCCGGCGCGTTCGATGAGATCAAGCCGGCGGATCGCATGAAGCCGGTCGTCTTTACGGCGAAGCTCGACACAGGCAAGACGATCACCAGCGCGGACCTGCTCGGCAAGGTTCACGTCATGAACTTCTGGTACGCCGGATGCGGCCCCTGCATCAAAGAGGCGCCGCTGCTCGAGAAGGTCTACAAGTCGTACGACGGCACCATCCCGTTCGTCGGCGTCAACACCTACGACCAGGCCGGTACCGCGCTGGCATTCGAGAGCCACCTCGGCATCACCTATCCGTCGGTCATCGACGTGAACACGGTGTCGGTCGAGTTCGCCTTCTCGAAGTCGATCCCCGCCAACGCCGTTCCGACAACGCTCGTGATCGATAAGCACGGCAGGGTCGCCGCGCGCGTGACCGGTGAGCTCACCAATCCGAGCATCCTGAAGTCGCTGATCGCCGCCGTCGTTTCCGAGGGGCAGTAAGTGGGCTCGATCGGCGCCATCGTCGAGAACGGCAACATCCTTCTCGCGCTCGCACTTGCCCTCGTGGCCGGGTTCATCTCGTTTGCTTCCCCGTGCATCCTTCCCCTCGTTCCTGGCTACCTCGGTTATATCGGCGGCTTCACGACCGAGGCCGAACGACCGGGTCGGCGACGAATGCTGCTGGGGGTCGCGCTGTTCGTGCTCGGCTTCACCGTGGTGTTCGTCGGGTTCGGCATCCTATTCGGAACGGCTTCGCTCTTCCTCAAGCAAAACCTCGACCTGATCACCCGCATCGCCGGAGTCATCGTCATCGTGCTCGGGCTCGTCTTCGTCGGGCAGTTCACGTTCCTGCAGCGCACGATCCGTCCGCGATGGACCGTCATGACCGGACTGGCCGGTGCGCCGATCCTTGGTCTCGTGTTCGGACTCGGCTGGACCCCGTGCATCGGCCCGACGCTCACCGCGGTCTATTCGATCGCGCTCGACGGCGGCAGCCCGTGGCGTGGAGCGTTACTCGGCCTTTTGTTCTGCGTCGGACTCGGCGTTCCTTTTCTGCTCGTGGCCCTCGGCTTCAACTGGGTTTCGAGCTCGATGCGCTGGCTCAAGCGGCACATCCGTCTCATCAACATCATCGGCGGCGCGATCCTCATTGCGATCGGCGTCCTGATGGTAACCGGCGTGTGGCACAACGTCCTGTCGGTCTGGCTTTCGGGGGTGAATAATGGCTTCGTCCCCGTCCTCTAAAGCAGAGTCCGCAAAGGCAAAGTCTTCCAACGCTGCGTCTACCCAGGCGGAGCCTGTCGACGATCTGACGGACCGGGATCGGCCGTCGGATCACTTCGATGCCCCGGCACCGAACACCCCGATCGTGCAGCCGAAGCTCGGGATCGTCGGTTACCTCCGCTTCTTCTGGCGTCAGCTCACGAGCATGCGGACCGCGCTGTTCCTGCTGCTGCTCGTCGCGTTCGCGGCCGTGCCGGGATCCCTCGTCCCGCAGATCTCGTCCGACCCGAACGGCGTCATCCAGTTCAAGGCGGCGAATCCGGGCTGGTCGAAGGTGCTCGACGCGCTCGGCGTATTCAGCACGTACACGTCGGTGTGGTTCTCGGCCATCTACCTGTTGCTCTTCATCTCACTCGTCGGTTGCATCGTCCCGCGGACGATTCACCACATCAACGCCCTGCGCACGAAACCGCCCAAGACGCCGATCCGCCTCGGCCGCCTCGCCGGCTATGTTTCGACCGACCCGGCGGAGGGGGTGGACGTCGAAAAGGGCATCGCGGACGCCCAGCGGATCCTGAGACGCCACGGCTATCGGACGCGGCTGTACGGGGGAGACTCGGTGAGTGCCGAGCGCGGCTACCTTCGGGAGACCGGGAACCTGGTGTTCCACATGGCCCTTGTCGGCATCCTCCTTTCGGTCGGCGTCGGCGGTGGCTTCATCTACACCGGCCAGAAGGTCGTCGTCGTCGGAAAATCATTCGCCAACACGCTCTCCGACTACGACTCGATCAGCCCCGGGCGCTGGTTCAACCCCGACGGCCTGACGCCGTACTCGCTCACCCTCACGAAGTTCACCGCGATCTACGAGACGCAGAACATCAACGCGATTGGTACGCCGATCGACTACACGGCGTACGTGACGACGCAGGTCCCCGGCCAGAAGCCGAAGAAGCAGACCATCAAGGTCAACACGCCGCTGCGGCTCGGCAACACCGATGTATACCTCCTCGGGAATGGATATGCGCCGGTCATCACTGTGCGCAATCCGAAGGGCAAGGTGGTGTTCTCGCAGGACGTTCCGTTCATCCCGCAGGACACGAACCTGACCAGCCAGGGCATCATCAAGATCCCGTTCGGACTCAGCAAGCAGCTCGGAATGATCGGATTCTTCTACCCGACAGAGTGTGATCCGAGGGACTGCGGCAGTGCTCCGGTCTCGATCCATCCCGGCTTGAACAATCCCGTTCTGACCCTCCAGTCCTATACGGGAGACCTCGGCCTCGACAACGGAAAGCCGGAGAACGCGTTCGCTCTCGACCCCACCCATCTCAAGGAGATCGGCGGATTCGGAACGAGTACCCCCGGGATCACGCTGCGACCCGGTGGCACGGCCAAGCTTCCCGACGGGCTCGGCAGCATCACCCTGAGCAAGTCGGTGCCGCGATTCGTCTCGCTCGACATTCATCACGACCCGACCCAGTTCTGGGTTCTGACATTCGCGATCCTGGTGTTCCTCGGGCTCCTCACGGGTCTGTTCGTTCCCCGAAGGCGGGTGTGGGTGAAGGCCGTCCGTGGGAAGGGGGGCGTGCATTTCGAGTACGCCGGACTTGCCCGCGGTGAGGACCCTCGTTTGAGCGAGGCTGTTCTGCTCATTGCGCAGAAACATTCACAGTCTCTCGGGCTTAGCATAAAGCCGTGACACAAGCAGATATCGTCCAGTACAGTCTCGTGGCCATCTACTCGGCCATGACGGTTTATGCCCTCGCGTTCATAGCATTTGCGCTGGATCTCGCGCATCGGGTCTCTGTGGCCCGCGCCTCAGCCGCGGCGCCCGCCGTCCCTCTCGCCTCGTCGCTTGGCGCTGAGGCAGCCATGGCATCCGGTGCGTCAACTGTCACCATCACGCGCCGGTCGGGCGGAACGGCCGTACTCGACCGACCGGATGTCGATTCCGAGCAGCCGGTGAAGCACTCGAAGGCGGCACGGCTCGGCCTGTCGTTCACGGTCATCGCCTGGATCCTGCACGTTGGTGGAACGGTCCTCCGCGGGGTAGCGGCCGGCCGCGTTCCGTGGGCCAACATGTTCGAGTTCACGCTCACCGCAACGGCCATCATTATCGGCGTTTTCATCTTCATGCAGTTCTGGCAGGACCTCCGATTCCTCGGTGCCTACGTCACCGGATTCGTGCTCATCTTCCTCGGGGTCGCAACCACCGACTTCTACGTCGATGTCGTACCACTCCCGCCGGCACTCCAGTCGTACTGGCTCGTCATCCACGTCTTCGTGGCCTCGCTCGGAACCGGATTCCTGGGGCTCGGTGCCGGCCTCGCGGTCGTGCAACTGCTTCAGGCTCGGCGGGTGGGCAAGGGACTGCCGAGGCTCCAGGGGATCCCGACGCCGGACCGTCTCGAGACCCTCTCCTACCGGCTCACCGTCCTCGGCTTCGTGTTCTGGACGTTCACCCTCATGGCCGGTGCTATCTGGGCCGAGCACGCCTGGGGACGCTACTGGGGCTGGGACACCAAGGAGGTCTGGACGCTCATCGTCTGGGTCATCTACGCCGGCTACATCCACGCTCGTGCGACGCGCAACTGGCGCGGTTCTCGGTCTGCGACCCTCGCAATCATCGGTTTCAGCACCGTGCTGTTCAACTTCACGATCGTCAACCTGTTCTTCAAGGGGCTGCACAGCTACAGCGGCCTGTAGCGCGGTGGAGCTATGGCAATCACGCCAGCGATTGCGTGACCCCAGCGCCGACTGACCCTGCGAAGGAGGGTGCTGCGAAGGAGGGTCACGCCCTCCAGTTAGTCGGGCAGCTGAGCGTGCACTCGGGTCAGGCGATCCAGCCACCATCGCGTGCGGTCCGCGGGCGCGGCGTATTCGTCGAGAAGGTCTTCGCTGACATCGATGCGACGGACGTCGATCTGGCCGTCGCGGGGGACGAGCGGGACATCCGTCACATCTGCCGTGAGCAGCGCGGCAGTACCGAGTCCGAAGTCGTAGTCGATGAAGGGGAGGCTGGCCGAGAGGTAGGCGCCCATCGAGAGGCCGACCGAAGTGTCGAGGGCGCTGGAGACGACGACGGGAAGACCGGCATCCTCGATGATCCGAAGCGCTCGCTCGATGCCGCCGAGGGGCTGGACCTTGATGATGAGGATGTCCGCTGCCTTCGCGCGGGCGACCGCCAGCGGATCCTCGGCCTTGCGCACACTCTCGTCGGCAGCGATCGGGATGCCCATGTATTTCACGCGCTTGCGGATCTGGGCCAGCTCATCCACCGTCGCGCACGGCTGCTCGACGTACTCGAGGTCGAATTTTCCTAGCGCGTGGATGGCGTGCTCCGCCTCGTCGACGTTCCAGCCGCCGTTCGCGTCGAGGCGGATGCGGCCGTCGGGCCCCAGGAGCTCGCGCGCCCTCTCGACGCGGGCGATGTCATCCGCCAGCGACTGCCCTCGCTCGGCGACCTTGACCTTGATGGTCCTGCAGCCGGGGAAACGGGCGAGGACAGCCTCGACCCGGTCGGCGGAGACCGCCGGCATGGTGGCGTTGACGCGGATGCGCCCTGGCGCGTTGGCGGGCAGCGTGAGTTCGCGCCAACCGAAGTCGAGTGCGGCGGCCAGCCAGGCCGCGGATTCGGCGTCGTCGTACTCGACGAACGGCGAGAACTCCGTCCATCCGAACGGTCCGCGAAGCAACAGCGCTTCGCGTGTGTCGATCCCGCGGAATCTCGTGGCGAGCGGAAGGGAAACCACTCGCGCCGTCGCGAGCAGTTCCGGGAGCGGAACAGTCATGTCCCCAGTTTGCCTGACTGGGCGCGCGTGCGGCACGCTTGAGGCACAACGCTGGGGGAGATCATGGCTCGCGAGTATCAGGGGACCGAGGTTTTCGGTCGGCGGCCTCGTGCGGTCGGGCCCAAATCCCAGCCCGGACCCCGTCGCAAAACCAAGAACAAGCGCGATCGCAATTCGCGCCCAGGGACGCTGCTTGGAGTGGTCGCACTGTTTGCCGCTCTCGTCACGATTCTCCTCGTGACCGTCGGAATCACGGACGCGGTACGCGGCAACTATTCGTCGAGCACGAGCCTCGCGTATGTGGCGACGGGTGTGTCGATCGTGGCGGTCCTCGGGGGGCTCGGCGCCGTCCTCCTCGATCGGGGACGTGGATGGGGAGCCGTCGCGATCGTGCTCGGCCTTGCCGCCGATCCACTGCTGCTCACCAAGCTTTTGGGATGGGCGAGCGGCTTAGGCTAGGCGCATGAGCGCTGTTGTGTCCGAACTGTTCGACGCGGATGTCTGGGTCGATGTGCCGGGCTTCGAGGGCCTGACCGACGTCACGTACCACCAGGACAGGGCCGGCAGAATCGCTCGCGTGGCGTTCAATCGGCCCGAGGTGCGCAATGCCTTCCGGCCGCACACGGTCGACGAACTGTACCGCGCACTCGATGACGCACGACAGAATTCCCGCATCGGTGTGGTGCTGCTGACCGGCAACGGGCCGAGTGCCAAAGACGGCGGCTGGGCGTTCTGCTCCGGCGGCGACCAGCGGATTCGCGGGCGGGACGGGTACCAGTACGAGGCGACCGGCGCCCCGGGCGCTTCCGATGTCTCGGGTGCTTCTCGGCCAGCTGCGGCGACGGGACGGCTCCACATCCTCGAGGTTCAGCGGCTGATCCGGTTCATGCCGAAGGTCGTCATCGCCGTGATCCCAGGTTGGGCAGCGGGCGGCGGACACTCGCTGCACGTCGTCTGCGACCTCTCGATCGCGAGCCTCGAACACGGCAGGTTCAAGCAGACGGATGCGGATGTCGGCTCCTTCGACGGCGGATACGGGAGCGCGTACTTCGCCCGCCAGGTCGGCCAGAAGTTCGCGCGCGAGGTGTTCTTCCTCGCCAGGGAGTACTCGGCGCAGCGCGCCCTCGCGGCGGGTGCCATCAATGCGGCCGTGCCCCACGCCGAGCTCGAGAAGACGGCCATCGACTGGGCCAACACGATCCTCGGCAAGTCGCCGACCGCCATCCGAATGCTCAAGTTCGCCTTCAACGCGGTGGACGACGGGATGGTCGGCCAGCAGGTCTTCGCCGGCGAGGCAACCCGGCTCGCCTACGGCACCGACGAGGCCGTCGAGGGCCGCGACGCATTCCTCGAAAAGCGCGAGCCGGACTGGTCGCCGTTCCCATGGCAGTTCTAACCTTCACCGCGACAGCTCAGGGGGCACGGGCATGACCCGGGGGCTGCGAGTGGTGCCCGCGGACGCGTCGGTCGTGTTGCCGGCCCTTCGGGATGCACTCGGCGGAAGCGGCCCGGCGATCCTGGTCGGCGACCCGAGCTCTGATCTGCCCGCCGAGGTGCCGGTCCGGGTCGCGCTCGTCGTCGAGACCAGCGGGTCGACCGCGAGACCGAAGCGGGTCGCGCTCAGCGCGGACGCCCTGCTGGCCAGCGCCGCCGCATCCGCTTCGGCGACCGGCGGTCATGGCCAGTGGCTCCTCGCGCTCCCTGTGCACTACATCGCCGGGCTCAATGTGCTGATCCGGTCGATCGCGAGCGAGACCGAACCGGTCATCCTCGGCGGCGCATCCTTCGATCCGCTGGCCTTCGCCGCCGCCGCCGAGCGGATGGATGCCGACCTCCGCTTCACCTCGGTCGTCCCGGCCCAGCTCGGCCGACTGCTCGAGACCCCGGAGGCGCTTCCGGCGTTGCGGCGCTTCACGCGGATCCTGGTGGGCGGCCAGTCGACCCCGGCACCCCTGCTCGAGCGGGCGCTGGAACTCGACGTGAAGCTCGTGCGCACCTACGGCTCGAGCGAGACGGGCGGCGGATGCGTCTACGACGGAGTCCCGATCGGCAACACCGAGGTGCGGATCGCCGACGGCGAGGTCGAACTGGCGGGCGCGGTGCTCGCCGACGGCTACCTCGGCGATGACGAGCGCACGGCAGCGACATTTCCCGACGTGGACGGCAAGCGCTGGTATCGCACGGGCGACACCGGCGAGGTGATCGACGGCGTGCTGCGGGTGACCGGCCGACTCGACGACGTCATCATCTCCGGGGGCATCAAGGTGTCGCTTGCCGATGTCGAGCGAGTGATCCGTGGCATCCCGGGCCAGACGGCTGCCGTGGTCGTCCGAGCGCGCGACGATCGTTGGGGAGAGGTGCCCGTCGTGGTCACCACGAATGCGATCGAGCTGGCGAGCCTGCGGAAAACCGTCGGGGACTCGCTGGGAGTCGCCGCATCCCCCGCCCGCATTGTGCTCGTCGACGCGGTGCCGACGCTCAGTTCCGGCAAACCGGATCGTCTGACTCTGCAGAGGCTCGCTCAGTAGAATCCTCTCGTGCCAACTCCCAAGCGACAGCGAATCGATCCCAACAAGATCGAGAAGAACGTGATTCCGGCGAGGCTCGATGCGGACGCTCGCATCCCGGGGCCCGAGGTTGCAAATACCGTGCCGCCGTCCGCCAAAAAGGGAAGCAGCGGCAGGCCGGGAGGCCGTCCGCCGTCGGCGCCGAAGATCAAGAAGGCTGGCGCGCGCGACTGGATCGGCGGGGCGCGGATCCGCACGCTTCCGCTGTCGATCGCCCCGGTCATCCTCGGGACCGCCGCCGCACACACCGCGCTCACGCCAACGCAGTGGAACTGGGGACGCGCCCTGCTCGCGCTGGCCGTCGCCGTCTTCCTGCAGATCGCGGTCAACTACGCGAACGACTACTCGGATGGCATCCGCGGTACCGACAAGTATCGGGTCGGTCCCTCGAGGCTGACCGGATCGGGGGCGGCCCGGCCACGCGCCGTGCTCACGGTCGCGATCGTGTTCTTCGCTCTCGCGGCCGCCGCCGGCGTCGCACTCGTGCTCATCACCGGCCAGTACTGGTTGCTCGCGGTCGGCGCCGCCTGCATCATCGCGGCCTACTTCTACACGGGAGGCAGGCGCCCGTACGGCTACTACGGACTCGGCGAGCTCTTCGTCTTCATCTTCTTCGGCCTGGTCGCCACGGCGGGAACGACGTACGTGCTGCTGCTCAACGTCAACCTGTACAGCTGGCTGGCTGGCGCATCCATTGGGTTGATCGCCTGCGCGGTGCTGATGGTCAACAACATCCGGGACCTTCCGCAGGACAAGCTCGCGCACAAGCGCACCCTCGCGGTGCTGATCGGCAACCGAGCCGCGCGGATCACCTTCGTCGTGCTGATCCTCGCGCCGTTCGTGATTCTCGTGTACTTCCTGCTGCTGTTCCCGAACGCGTACCTGACCTACCTCGTGCTGTTCCTCGCGCTGCCCGCCGTGCTCATCACTCTGACGGCCAAGACGCCGCCCGAACTGGTGACCGCGCTGAAGCTGACCAGCCTGACCGCGCTGTTCTTCGCGATCGTGCTCGGATTCGCGCTAGCTTTCTGAGCTGCTGGCGGTGCCGTCCGGTCGCTCCGCGTTCTCCGCGCGGTCGAGGGCTTCGTCCTCGGCATCGGTGTCGTTATCTTTCGTGACGACCTCGTCGCGCGCGTTTCGCGTTCCGCGCGTGGAGATTTCGACGGCCATCCTGCCGCGCAGTCCGCGGAAGGCGAAGTAGGAGATGAGCAGCGCCGCGATGGCGGCGATGGCAGCGGACAAAAAGACATTGACGCCGACGAGTACCAGCACCGCACAGATGGCGGCGAACAGGGCAATCCGGATCACCGTGTACTGGATCGTAGCGCGCATCCCGCCAGTTTATGTGCTGTCGATTTGCGCGGCCTGCGAGCCTACAATTACTCGCATGGTGCGCACCGAGTTGATAGTTGGATTCGCCGCGCTAGCCCTGTTCATCTTTGCTTTGATCGATTGCATCTCGATTTACGAGTCCCGCATCAAGACGCTGAACAAGCTCGCGTGGGTCTTCATCATCATCATCGTGCCCATCATCGGTCCGATCCTCTGGCTGACTCTCGGCAAGGGTCACCTCGACTCGTCCCAGTCGCCCGCGCGCTTCCGGGACTCGCGCCCGGTGGCTCCCGATGACGACCCGGTCTTCCTGCGCAACGCCAGCAGGATCGAAGAACAGGATGAACGCATCCGACGCCTTGAAGCGGAGCTCAAAGCACTGAACGATGACAAGCCAGAGGAGTGAGGCGCCGGCTACCGCTTTCGCCGTAGCCCTCCTCGATGAATTTGCGCGCCTCGGACTCCGGGATGTCGTGCTGAGCCCAGGTTCACGGTCGCAGGCACTCGCGCTCGCCGCCGCCGAATACGAGCGGCAGGGACTCCTGCGGTTGCGTGTTCGCATCGACGAGCGTTCGGCCGGATTCCTCGCGCTCGGTCTCGCGGTCGAGACCGGGCTGCCGGTCGTGGTCGTGATGACGTCGGGTACCGCCGTCGCCAACCTTCATCCTGCCGTTCTCGAAGCGCATCACTCGGGCGTTCCGCTGATCATCCTGAGCTCGGATCGTCCCGCGGAACTGCGCGGGATCGGCTCCAACCAGACGACGGTGCAGACCGGGATTTTCGGGGCTGCGGTCTCCTGGATCCGTGACGTTCCGGCTCCGCGCGGTGAACCGGGGGAGCGGGATGCCGCTGCCGCACTCGCGCGGGAGGCCTGGGCCGCCTGCCGCGTCGTCTCCCCGCAACCCGTGCAGCTCAATCTCGCATTCACCGAGCCGCTCTCCTCCGCGGTGCTGCTGCCCGTCTCCGACACCGACTGGAGTGCCGAGTCGGACGAGCCGCTCAGGCCCGCGGCGCGCGCGCTCCCACAGCATCCGGGAACGGTCGTCGTGGCCGGTGCCGGTGCAGGCCCGATCGCCGAGGAGACCGCGCGACTGCTCGGGGCGCCGCTGCTGGCCGAAGTGTCCAGCGGCGCGCGGTTTGGGCCGAACCTCGTTGTGGCCTACCGCGAGTTGTTGAATGCGGCCAATTTCGGCGACAGGGTCGAGCGGGTCATCGTGTTCGGGCATCCGACGCTCACGCGCGAGGTTCCCGCGCTCATCCAGCGCGAGGGGGTCACGACCTTCGTGGTTCGCACTCCGGGCGCCGACGACTACAACCCGGGGCACCGCGTCACTGAGTTCGCGGATGCGGTGACGGTGGATGGCACGGCCGACGAATCGACCGCCGCCCGCTCCTGGCTTGGACGCTGGGTGACGGCATCCCGAAGGCTGCTCGAACCGCCGGCCGAGCCGCCCGCGGCCGAGCTCGGCAATGCTGAGTTCTCCCGACGGGAGCTGGCCGCGATCCGCGAACCCGTCACACGAAGGATGCTCGTCGAGGCCGTCTGGCGCGCGACCTGGCCGCACGATCGGCTGTTGATCGGCGCATCCCGGCTCATCCGCGAGGCCGACACCTACGTGCCCGGCAAGAAGATTTCGGTGCACTCTAATCGCGGACTGGCCGGCATCGACGGCACGATCTCGACCGGCGTGGGCATCGCCCTCGGCAGCGAAACGGATGGCACGACCCGGGTCCTGCTCGGCGACCTTGCCGCGTTGCACGATGCAGGCGGAATGCTGTTCGGTGTTGGCGAGCCGCGGCCGCGCATCCAGGTCATCGTCGGCAACGACGGCGGCGGCACGATCTTCGACGGGTTGGAGGTCGCGGCCACGGCCCCGGAGGACGCGCTCGATCGGGTGCTGCTGACAC